>NZ_PNFU01000003.1:103962-358594 GCF_002871415.1 Microbacterium sp. UMB0228
TGACCTCGGTGTACTCCGCATCGATCCCCGGGGCCTCCGGCGGCGCCCCGGGCGGCGGTGGCGGGTTGGTCATGTCGTCCATCGGCACGACGACGCCGAGCTCGAAGGTCTTCGATGCCGGGGGAGCGACGATCTCGACCGGGTCGGCGCCGCCGAGGAACCGCGCCACCTCGTCGATCGGGCGGACGGTCGCCGAGAGGCCGATGCGCTGCGCCGCGGTCTCCGCCCCGTGGGACCGGCGGAGGGCATCGAGGCGCTCCAGGCTCACCGCGAGGTGCGCGCCGCGCTTGGTGGCGGCGACCGCGTGCACCTCGTCGATGATGACCGTGTGCACGTCGCGCAGGGTGTCGCCGGCCCGGCTCGTGAGCATGAGGTACAGCGACTCGGGCGTCGTGATGAGGATGTCGGGCGGATCGGACACGAGCTTGCGGCGATCGCTCGACGTGGTGTCACCGGAGCGGACGCCCACCGTGATGCCGGGGGCGGTGAGACCGAGTCGCCGCGCGGACTGCCCGATGCCGATGAGGGGCGAGCGCAGGTTGCGCTCTACGTCGACGCCGAGGGCCTTGAGCGGGGAGATGTACAGGATCCGCGTGCGGGACCCGTCCTTCTTCGGCTCCTCCGGGAGGTCGGCACGCTCGCGGAACACGCTGTCGATGGCCCAGAGGAACGCCGACAGGGTCTTGCCGGAACCCGTCGGGGCGACGACGAGGGCGTGCTTGCCGGCGGAGATCGCCTCCCACGCGCCCGCCTGTGCCGGCGTGGGTGCGGTGAAGGCACCCCGGAACCAGTCCTGTGTGGCCGGGGTGAAGCGGTCGAGCACGTCGCTCATGCCTCCATCATTCCCGACCCCACCGACATCCGGCCCGGACCTTGACACCCGGCTGCCCCACTCGCACGACCCGGGTCCGCCCGCACGACGGAACCACGGTTCCGGTCGTGCGGGCGGACCCAGGTCGTGCAGACGGAACGACGGAAGATGTCACCCGACCTCCCGCAACCCGCCGTCGGCATCGATCTCCAGGGTGAGGTCGAGGTCGAGCCGGGCGAGGAAGGCGTCGTCGTGACTCACGACGAGCACCGCCCCGCGGTACGCCCGCAGCGCCTCGACGAGCTGGTCGACCGTGTCGAGGTCGAGGTTGTTCGTCGGCTCGTCGAGGACGACGAGGTGGGGAGCCGGATCCGTGAGGAGCAGCCGGGCCAGGGCGACCCGGAACCTCTCCCCGCCGGAGAGCGCCGACACCCGGCGGTCGGTCGTCCCGCCCCGGATGAGGAACCGGGCGAGCCGGTTGCGGAGCTCCTTCTCCGGGACCTGGGGCGCCGCGGCGGCCACGTTCTCGAACACGGACAGGCCCTCGTCCAGACCGTCCACCCGCTGCGGCAGGTAGCCGATCCGGTCGGTGAGCGCCTCCGCCCGGAGCTCCGGCCGCTCCCGCGCCTCGTCTCCGGAGTCGGGCGCGGCACCGGAGACCAACCGCTCCAGCAGCGTCGTCTTGCCGGCGCCGTTGCGGCCGATGAGGGCCACGCGCTCGGGACCCTGGATCACCCACGACCGCTCCGGTCCGCCGAGCTCGGCGAGCCGCCGGCTCCGCGACACGTCGGGGTCCGGCAGCTCGATCTTCATCGAGGCGTCGGAGCGGACCCGTCGCCCCGCGGCATCGTGTGCCGCGCGGGCCGCGTCCTCCTTCGCGCCGACCTCGGTGCGCAGCCTCCCCGCGGACACCTCGGCGGCCATCTTCCGACCGTGCGCGACGATCTTCGGGACGCGCTTCTCGACCTCGGCCTTCTTGGCGGTCCGGGCCCGGTGGGCGAGCTTGACCTCGGCCTCGATCCGCTGCCGCTTCTCCTTGCGGAGCACCTGGGCGGCGGCGACCTCGGCCTGCTTCGCCGCGTCCTGCTCCGCGTCCAGCCAGGCGCGCCACTCGGAGTAGGGGCCGCCGAACACGGAGAGGTTCCGTCCATACAGCTCGGCGGTGTCGTCCATGAGCTCGAGCAGAGCGAGGTCGTGGCTCACGACGATGAGCGTGCCCTTCCACGACTGCACCATCGCGGCGAGGGCCGCCCTGGCGTCGCGGTCGAGGTTGTTGGTCGGCTCGTCGAGGAGGGTGATGGGAGCCCGCCGCAGCCGGATGCCGGCGATCGCGACGAGCACGGCCTCCCCTCCGGACAGCTCACCGACCGTGCGGTCGAGGAAGGCGGGGGCGAGCCCGGCCTCCGCGAGGGAGGCCTCCGCCCGCGCCTCGATGTCCCAGTCGTCGCCGACCGCGTCGAAGTGCGCGGGGTCGACGTCACCGGCGGTGATGGCCCGCACGGCATCGAGGGCGGCCGTCACCCCGAGGAGGTCGGACACCCGGCGGTCCACGTCGAGCGTGAGCTGCTGGGGGAGGAAGGCGACCTCGCCCGAGGTGCTGAGCGTCCCGGAGGTGGGGGCGAGCTCCCCGGCGATCAGCCGGAGCAGCGTGGACTTGCCGGCGCCGTTGCGGCCGACCAGTCCCGTGCGCCCCGCGCCGAAGGCTCCGGATACGCCGTCGAGGGCGACCGTGCCGTCGGGCCAGGTGAGGGAGAGGCGGTCGAGGACGACGGCGGCGTGCGAGGAAGAGGGCTGTGACATGGGGTGTCTCCTGTCGAGTGCGAGGGTGCACTGACACCGAGCCCTTCGGACCGTGGAGTCACGGAAGCGGAGGAGGGCGTCTGCCGGGGAGTCGGCGATCGTCGGGTCAGCGCGCGAGAAGAGGGGCGCGGAGGCGACGATTCAGATCAAAGGACTTCCAGACACGGCGGACAGGACGCCACGACGATACCCGGGCGTGTCGCGCCGCGCAACTCCCGGGCGTGTCGCCGGTCCGTCGCGCGGAGGATGCGGGGCCGCGCGACGCCTCGTACCGTGGAGGCATGGCAGACGATCGGAACCCCAGTCCCGACGAGATGCGCGCACGGACAGGGCTCGGCATCGGTCTCGCGGTGGGCGTGGCCATCGGCGTCTCGATGGGGATGGCGCTGGGCAACTGGATCCTCGGCATCGGGATCGGTCTCGCGATCGGCGTCGCCCTGTCCGTGGCCTTCCGGGGTTCCGCGGGCGGCAGGGGAGACGCGGCGGAGGGCGATGTCGATGACCCGGACTCCGCTGACGGCGTTCAGGACGGCCGGGACCCCTCCGCCTGATCCGCGCCGATCCCCTCGACCCAGGTCGTGAGGAACCGGTGCACGTCGCCGAGCTCCTCCTCGGAGATGCTGTGGGTCAGTCCGCTGTAGACGCGACCGGACAGGGACGTGTGCGCGGGGAGCCATTGCGCCGTGTGGGCGATCAGCGGCGCGGGGATGACGTCGTCGTGGGAACCGCGGCCCCAGAACACCGGGGGGCTGACTTCCGCGAGGTGCGCATCGCCGGGGAGGGCGTCCGGGGCGGCGTAGCCGCTCAGCGCGACGACCGCGCCGAAGCGTTCGGGGGCCAGCCGCAGGGCCTGGAGTGACACCGCGGCGCCCTGAGAGAACCCGAGCAGCGCCACCGACGGCGCGTCCGCCGCGGCGTCGTCGAGCCAGCGCAGGAACGCCTCCGCCGCGAGGGTGACGGCGGTGGAGCTGCGTCCGTCGAGCCCCTCGATCGGGTACCAGGAGCGACCGGGGGTCGGCCACGGCGGGGTCAGCGGTGCGGCGACCGAGGCCACGGCGACGCCGGCGGGGAGATACGGGACGAGGCCGAAGAGGTCGTGCTCATCGGCGCCGTACCCGTGCAGCAGCACGAGCAGCGGGAGCCCGGCGCGGTCGGTGTGCGACCAACGCGTCGCCGCATCGTCGATCGTCAGGTTCTCGGTCACACCGTCATCCTGCCAGGGCTCGCGCCGGTGCTGCCATCGACGAGGACGGCTGGTAGAAAGGAGGCATGGCGGTGCGCACACCCGATCCGGAGCCGGAGCCCGAAGACGAGGGCCTCGGTTCGTTCCGCGATGCGAACCCGCCGGTGCCGGATGCGAACCCCGGCTGGCTGAGCGACGTCGAGCTGGAAGAGGCGCGGCGCCACCTTCCGATGCTCTACGTCGAGGCGATCCCCGTGCGCACCGACGGCTCCGGTCAGGTCACCGAGATCGGCGTGCTGCTGCGGTCCACCCCGCTCGGCGAGATCACACGCACGATCGTGTCGGGCCGCGTGCGCTTCGGCGAGACGATCCGCGACGCGCTGTTCCGCCACGTCGAGAACGACCTCGGGCCGATGGCCTTCCCGCTCCTGCCGCCGCAGCCGCTGCCGTTCACGGTGGCCGAGTACTTCCCGATCCCGGGGGTGAGCGCGTATCACGACGATCGTCAGCACGCGGTCTCCCTCGCCTTCGTGGTGCCTGTGACCGGGACGTGCGAGCCGCGCCAGGACGCCCTCGAGGTGACGTGGTTCTCGCCCGAGGCGGCCGCCTCCGACGCCGTCGCCGCCGAGATGGAGGGCGGCCGCGGCACCCTCATCCGGCACGCGCTCGCCAGCCTCGGCCTCCTCCGCTGACCTGGTTCCTTGCCGCCGAGACCCCGGCTTGCCGCCCAGACCCCGGCGTACGCCCGCGCGGAGCCCGGGGTCTCGACGCGAACCCGGGGTCTCGGGACTAGGGGCGGGTGAGTCGGGCGAGGGCGTCGACGAAGGCGTCGACGTCGGACTCCTCGGTGTCGAAGCCGCACATCCAGCGCACCTCGCGGCGGGCGGCGTCCCAGTCGTAGAAGCGGAAAACGTCACGGAGCTGATCGGCGACGCCCTCGGGCAGGGTCGCGAACACGCCGTTCGCCTGCGTCGGCTGCGTGAACTCCACCCCGACGATCGATCCGTCGGCGAGACCGTCCTCGATCCGCGCGCGGAGCCGGGCCGCCATGGCGTTGGCGTGCCGGGCGTTGCGCAGCCACAGGTCGCCGTCGAGCAGGGCGATGAGCTGTGCCGAGACGAAGCGCATCTTCGACGAGAGCTGCATGTTGAACTTGCGTGCGTAGTTGAGGCCCACGGCGGCGTCCGGGTTCAGCACGACGATGGCCTCGCCGAGCATGGCGCCGTTCTTCGTGCCGCCGAAGGTCAGCACGTCCACCCCGGCGTCGGTCGTGAACGCCCGCAGCGGCAGATCGAGGGCGGCGGCCGCGTTCGACAGGCGCGCGCCGTCGACGTGCAGCTTCATGCCGCGCGCGTGGACGTGATCCGCGATCGTGCGGATCTCCTCCGCGGTGTACAGCGTGCCGAGCTCGGTGGACTGCGTGATCGAGACCACGAGCGGCTGTGCCCGGTGCTCGTCGCCCCAGCCCCAGGCCTCGCGGTCGATGAGCTCGGGGGTGAGCTTGCCGTCGTCGGTGGGGACGGTGAGGAGCTTGAAGCCGCCGATCTTCTCCGGCGCTCCGCCCTCGTCGACGTTGATGTGCGCGGTCGAGGCCGCGATCACGGCACCCCAGCGCGGCAGCATCGACTGCAGACCGGTGACGTTCGCCCCGGTGCCGTTGAACACCGGGTACGCGGCGGCGGTTTCGCCGAAGTGCGCCTGGAACACCTCCTGCAGGCGGGCCGTGTAGGCGTCCTCGCCGTAGGCCACCTGATGGCCCCCGTTCGCGGCCGCGAGGGCCGCCAGGACCTCGGGGTGGATGCCGGAGTAGTTGTCACTGGCGAAGCCCCGGATGGCGGGGTCGTGCGGGATGCTCACCGGACAAGCCTAATCGCCTTCCCCTACCGGATGTCCGAGGCCCGCTCTACCCTCGAACCCATGGAACGCAGCGCGGCGAAGACCGCTTTCGCGAACGTCCTCGTCAATACGTTGATCGCCAACGTCACGACGAGCTTCCTGTGGTTCGCCCTCACCTTCTGGGTCTACATCGAGACCCGGTCGGTGCTGGCCACGGGCATCATCGGCGGTGCCTACATGCTGTTCGTCGCGTTCTTCGCGATGGTGTTCGGCACCATCGTCGACCGTCATCGCAAGCACCACGTCATGCTCCTGTCGAGCGTGATCTCGGCAGCGGCGTTCCTCGTCGCGGGCGTCCTCTACCTGTGGCAGCCCGAGGCGTCCCTGCTCGACCTCGGCGGACCGTGGTTCTGGCTGTTCTCCGGCGTCATCCTGTTCGGCGGGGTGATCGAGCAGCTCCGCAACATCGCGCTGTCCACCACGGTGACGCTGCTGGTGCCGGAGGAGAAGCGCGCCAACGCCAACGGTCTCGTCGGCACGGTGCAGGGGCTCGCCTTCCTCGTCACGAGCGTCTTCTCCGGCCTCTCCATCGGCTTCCTCGGTATGGGCTGGACCCTGGGGATCGCGATCGTGGCGATGGCCCTCACCTTCGCCCACCTGCTGTTCATCCGGATCCCGGAGTCCGAGCCCGAGGTCGATCCGGAGGCGAAGAGCGCCGTCGACTTCCGCGGCAGCGTCCAGGCCATCCGCCAGGCTCCCGGGCTGTTCGCGCTCATCGTCTTCTCGACCTTCAACAACCTCATCGGCGGCGTCTACATGGCGCTCATGGATCCGTACGGGCTCACGCTTTTCGACGCGCAGATGTGGGGGTTCGCCCTGGCCTTCGCGTCGACCGGATTCCTGATCGGCGGGGGACTGGTGGCCAAGTTCGGCCTCGGCAGGAAGCCCGTGCGCACGATGCTGCTCATCGTGATCGCGATGGGACTCCTCGGGGCGATCTTCATGCTGCGCGAATGGTGGCCGCTGTACGTCCTCGGCATGTGGGTGTACATGGCGCTCGTGCCGCCCGTCGAGGCCGCGGAGCAGACCGTTATCCAGAAGGTCGTCCCGTTCGCGCGCCAGGGACGGGTGTTCGGTACCGCGGCCGCGATGGAGGCGGCGGCGGCCCCGATCACCGCGTTCCTCATCGCCCCGATCGCCGAGTTCCTCGTGATCCCGTACATGGACAGCGCGCAGGGACAGCGCCAGTGGGGGTGGCTCCTCGGGGAAGGTGAGGCGCGCGGGATCGCGCTCATCTGCCTCTTCGCGGGTCTGATCATGGTGGTCGCCGCGACCCTGGCCTTCTTCACCCGGTCGTATCGCACGCTCACCGAGCTGTACGCGACCGCCCCGGATTCAGCTCCCGACGAGGCTCCGGAACAGGCTGCCGACGGTGCACACGAAGCGACCGGCGAACCGGACACGTTCCGCGACGCCCCGCCGATCGTCCCCGGCATACCGCCCGAGTCCCGGTGACGATCCGAGCCCCGGTGGCGGTTCGAGGAGCGGGTTTCAGCCCAGGTCGAGCACCCGGTCGTTGAGGTCCGCGGCGTCGGTGTCCCAGAGCCCGACGAGACGCGCCGCGAGAGCATCGGGGTCGAGGGCCTTGGCGCGGAACACGACAGCAGCGGCCCGCAGCGGTTCGTCGGCCTCGCGCGCCGCCTTGGCGTACCCCTGAGCGACGGCGCGGGTCCACGCTTCGCTCGCCGCCTTGACCGCTGCATAGTTCGCTCCGCCGGCGAGGGGGCGTGCGACGGCGGTCGACGACACGATCGCGAATCGTCCGGCGGTGGAGGCGCGGAGGGGGCCGTCGAAGGCGCGGCTCGTCGCCCGCACCGCCTCCAGCGCCGGCAGCAGCGCCGCGAAGTCGTCGTCGGTCTGCCCGGCGAGTCCGCCGCCGCCCCGCCAGCCGCCCACGAGGGGCACGACCGCATCGACCGTCTCGAGCCGATCGGCGAGCGTCGTCATCTCGGCGAGGGAGGTCGCATCGGCGAGCTCTGTCTCGGCGCCCGCCTCGGCCAGCGGACGCAGTCGCTCGTCCGTGCGGCTGGTGGCGATCACCCGGGCACCGGCATCGCGCAGTGCTCGCGTCGCCGCGAGTCCCGCCGCGCTCGTTGCCCCCGCCAGCACGACCACGCGGCCCCGTGCTCCCTGGCTCGTCGGCGTCGTCATGCGGTGTCCTCTCGGTCGGAGATGCCTCTGCGGCCGGACCCGGGATCCGGGTCTCCGGCCGCAGAGGGGGTGCGCCCCAGCGTCACAATGAAGCGATGCGGATCAGTCGTCCGTACCGCGGATGCCGACCGTCGACTCGATGACCGGCTTCATCTTCTTGTCGAGCGTCTCGAAGAACATCGACAGCGGGAACTCGTCGTCCAGGACCGCGTCGGTGTAGCCCTTCGGAGCCCCGGCGAGGATCTCGTCCGACAGTCCGCGCGCCCACTGCGATGCGGGGTGCGGGGTCAGCGTGCCGCGGACCAGGTCGTACGCGGCGAGCCAGTGCGCGACCTTCGGGCGGTCGATCGAGTGCCAGTACAGGTCGTCGATCGCGTCACCGAGGGCCACCACGGCGTCCGGCACGTTCTCCCAGTCGAAGGCGAGCGCCGTGTCGGTCCAGTGCAGCACGCCGCGCTGGTGCAGCCACGCGAACAGGAGCTGACCGCCGACCGCGTCGTAGTTGCGCACACGGGTGCCGGTGATGGCGAAGCGGAAGATGCGGTCGAAGATCACGGCGTACTGCACGAGGTGCGCGTACTCGTGCATCTCCCGCTCGGTCTCCGTGAGCTCCTCGCCCGCGGCGACCCGGGCGTCCAGCGCCCGCTCGATCTTCACCGACTCGCGGAACGCCGTCATGTCGCAACGCATCTCCTCCAGCGAGTAGAGGAAGAACGGCATCCGCTGCTTGATCATGAACGGGTCGAAGGGCAGGTCTCCGCGCATGTGGGTGCGGTCGTGGATGATGTCCCACATCACGAAGGTCTTCTCGGCGACCTCCTGATCCTCCAGCATCGCCGCCGCACGCTCGGGGAGGTCGAGGTTGGTGATCTCCGAGGCCGCACGGACCACGCGGCGGTAGCGGGCGGCCTCACGGTCCTGGAAGATCGCGCCCCAGGTGAAGGTCGGGATCTCGCGCATGGCGACGGTCTCCGGGAAGAGCACCGCGGAATTCGTGTCGTACCCAGGGGTGAAGTCCACGAGGCGCAGCGAGACGAAGAGCTTGTTGCCGTAGTCGCCCGCCTCGAGTGCGGCGATGAACTCCGGCCAGATGGTCTCGACGATGAGCGCCTCGACCAGGCGGTCGCTGGAGCCGTTCTGCGTGTACATCGGGAAGACCACGAGGTGGCGGATGCCGTCGACGCGGTGCTGCTGCGGCTGGAACGCCACGAGCGAGTCGAGGAAGTCCGGCACGCCGAAGCCCTCGGAGGCCCAGCGCTCGAAGTCGGCGACGGAGGCGGCGAGGTAGTCCGCGTCGTGCGGGAAGGCGGGGGCGAGGGCCCGGATCGCGGCGGTGATCTGCCCGACGAGTGCGGTGGCCTGGTCCTGGGTCGCTGCGCTCGTCGAAGCGCCAGGGATCGAGCCGTCCTTGATCTGCAGCTCACGGAGGGCGATCGCGGCCTGCTTGAGCTGCGCCCAGGCGGCGGAGTCCTCCGCGATCGACGCATCCTCGACGACCTCGGGTTCGCCGACGACGGCCTGAACAGCGGAACTGTTGGCGGAAACGAGGGACATCGGAACCTCCGATCGCAGTGAAAAACGGAAAGATTCCGGTGATAACGGAATCCTGACGATAATCTTACAGCCATGGATGATTCTGTCGACCGTGCGATCCTGGCGACCATCTCCCGCGACGGCCGGGCGACGCTGTCGCAGCTCTCCGACGCCGTCGGGCTGTCGGTATCGGCGGTGCAGTCCCGGCTGCGGCGCCTTGAGACTCGCGGTGTCATCACCGGCTACCGCGCGATCCTCGACCCCGAGCAGGCGGGTACGCCGTTGTCCGCCTTCATCGAGATCACGCCGCTCGATCCGGCCCAGCCCGACAACGCCCCCGAGCTCCTGGAGCACCTCGACGCGATCGAGGCCTGCCACTCCATCGCCGGTGACGCGAGCTACATGTTGTTCGTCCGCGTGCCGACGCCGCGCGACCTGGAGCAGCTCGTCCGCGACGTCCGGCTCGCGGCGAACGTCAGTACCCGCACGACCGTGGTCCTGCAGACGTACTACGAGCACCGGCCCATCATCCCGGTCGCGACCACCGACTAAGGCGGGCTGCGTGGGATCATCGTCTCGACGTTCCTCGACGAGGACGGAGAGCGGAGAGCACCATGTCCTTCCAGGCGTACCTCGACAGGGTCGAGACCCAGACCGGCCTCACGCCGCGGCAGTTCATCGAACTCGCTCACGAGCAGGGGTTCGACGAGACCACGAAGTCCACCGTCGTCCTGAACTGGCTCAAGCAGGAGTATGGCCTCGGCCATGGCCACGCGCAGGCGATGGTCCACGTCATCCTCAAGGGGCCGAAGATCAGCGACAAGCACGTCGGCACGGCCGGGGCGCACGCCGATAAGACCGCCGAGCTCTGGCTCGACGGCAAGGACAGCAACCCGCACCGCTGAGTTCGCCGTCTTGCCGCGACGACTAGGATTCCGTGGGTGGCAGCATCCTCCCAGCGCAAGAAGAAGTCCGGTCGGCGCACCCCGCCGCGCACCAGCGGCAACCCGGCCAAGCGGCCGGTCGTCGAGGCGGGTCCCGTGACGATCGGCGACTGGATCGGCGCGGCTCGTCTGCGCACGCTGCCCCTCGCGATCGCCCCCGTCGTCATCGGCACGGGAGCCGCGCGCAGCACCGGGCCGGAGTTCCACTGGGTGATCGCGCTCGCGTGTCTCGCTGTGGCGGTGCTGCTGCAGATCGGCGTGAACTTCACCAACGACTACAGCGACGGCATCCGCGGCACCGACGCCCACCGGGTCGGCCCGGCGCGGCTCACGGCCTCCGGGCGGGTGAAGCCGCGCACGGTGCTCGTCATCGGACTCGTGTTCTTCGCGCTCGCCGCGGCGGTCGGTATCGCGATCGTCGTGCGGACCGGGCAGTGGTGGATGCTCGCCGTGGGCGCGGCCTGCATCGTCGCCGCCTGGTTCTACACGGGGGGCAAGAGGCCCTACGGGTACTACGGCCTCGGCGAGGTCTTCGTCTTCGTGTTCTTCGGACTCGTCGCCACTCTCGGCACCACCTGGGTGCAGGTCTTCATGCTCCCGCAGCAAGCCTGGCTGGGAGCGATCGCCGCCGGACTGTTCGCCTGCGCCGTGCTCCTGGCCAACAACCTCCGCGACATCGATCAGGACCGCGAGGTCGGCAAGCGCACGCTGACGGTCCTCATCGGCCGCCGCGCCACGCAGGTCCTCTTCACGCTCTTCGTGCTCGTGCCGTTCGGCATCGCCGTGTTCCTCGCGTTGCTGTTCCCGATCGCCTGGCTCGCGCTGCTCGCCCTCCTCGCCGGCCTCCCCGCGATCGTGATCGTGTGGACCTACCGGCAGCCGCGGGAACTGGTCATCGCCCTCGCCCTGACGTCGCTGACCTCGCTGCTCTACGCCGGCGCCCTGTTCTGGGCCTTCGTCGGCTGACCTGCTCGCCGTCTCTCGCGCCTCGCCGGGCACAGCTTCGGAGCTCGCGACCGACACGCCGTCGTCTGGGACCTATCCTCGGCGCGCCGTGCGGTCGCTCCGAAGTCGTGCCCGGCGACCCGGGCGCAGGGACCGAGATGCCGGTCGAACCTATGGTTTGGCCGAGAGTTTTGAGACCCGGTCCAACAATCGGACCGCTCCCGGATCCCCGAAGTCGTGCGCGCGGGACAGCGTCAGGGGCGATCGTCGGGGGCGCCGTCGACGAGCTCGTCTTCGGCCGCGGCGTCGGCCTGCCGGCCGGAGACCTTGCCCTGCCGACGCTCATACAGGCGGGCGGACGCGTCGGAGAGCGGGGTGCGGAGGAACAGCATCGAGATGCTCGCGCCGATGAGGGCCGCGAAGATCGCCGCCAGCCACCAGAACTCGCGGAAGATCGGGAAGAAGAACCACAGGATGGCCAGCGGGACGAGGAACGCCAGCAGGCGCAGCACGGTGTAGACGAGGAGGGGGGCGGGCTTCTTCACCCGTTCAGTCTACGTTCGCCGCTCCGTGCTCCCGCTGTGACGCCGGAGTCCGAGGCTCGCGAAGGGGATGCCCCGCACGACGCGCCGCCACGGGTGTTCCCCCAGGGTCCACAGCAGTTCGTCGTCCGGATCGAGCGCGAGGTCTTCGCAGCCGACGGGCAGGGGGACCGGATGCCGCGTGAGGGCTGCCTGCCGGCCGGACCACAGCACCCCGGGGCGCAGGTGGTCGGACTGCGACACGAAGTAGCGGTCGCCCCACCGCACGGCTCCCTGCATGTGGGGGATGCCGGGCGTGAAGCGCTCGACTTCGGCGAAGGCGCCGTCGGGGCCTTCCGGGATCGTGAACTCGCCGATCGCCCCGGTCTTCTGACCCCGGTACTCCCCGATGAGCACGCGGGGGAGCGGCGTCCCGTCCGCGTCGAACACCCGACCGAGGAAGGAGCACCGCAGGGCGACCGGGTGGCGACGGGTCCGCACCGCGACCACCGCCGTCCGGCGGTCCCGGCGTCCGTGCCCGCCGCGCGCCCGCTGTGCCTCCTCGCCGTGTACCCGGCGGAGCGCCCCGAGGTCGAACTCCCAGATGCCCTGCCCCGTCGCCGCCGCGAACAGGCGGTCGCCGAACCAGGCGAGACCGCCCGCATGGATGGGCGCGGGCTGCAGGACGCCGTCGTCATCGGTGAGGGCCAGCACGATGTCGAGGCGGCGGGCGCGCGCTCGATCCACGAGGACGACCCGCGAGGCGAGGTGGCGACCGGTGCGATCCTGGCGGAACCAGCTCACCGCGAGGGCGCGCCGTCCGCGGCGCTCGCCGACGTCGATGCCCTGGGGGTACCAGCGCTGCGTCCACGAGCGGGCGGTGAGCCAGCGCAGCTCGATGCCGCCCTGCCGACGGCGCCGGCGCACCGGGCGCCACATCGTGTTCCACGGCCACCGCATCCCTCCATCGTCGCCGATCCGGAGAGTGGGTGCGAATTTTCACGG
Source organism: Microbacterium sp. UMB0228 (assembly GCF_002871415.1). Taxonomy (NCBI): domain Bacteria; kingdom Bacillati; phylum Actinomycetota; class Actinomycetes; order Micrococcales; family Microbacteriaceae; genus Microbacterium; species Microbacterium sp. UMB0228. Next base: position 116,752 of record NZ_PNFU01000003.1, read on the forward strand.
ATTGACCTAGGTCGATTCGCACGATCGAATAGACGGTTGTATCGTGTTACGTGTTGAGTGCTGATCTTCATGGAGTCGCGCTCGACGACGCCTCGCGGTCCGCTGGTGGGGGCCAGTACCGCCGCGAGGTGGCCGTCGCCTCACGGTGGCGGTTCACCGGATGCTCGCATCCGGCAGTGCAACGCACTGGGGGTGTGGCTCGTTCGGGTGCGGGCCACACCTCAGCGTCCGCCTCGCGCCGTCACCGGGCGTTCACCGCACGGTCGCCCCGAGGACACCGTCGCCTGTCACGATGACGAGCCCATCGCCCACTCCGGGAGCTCCGTGCGCACGCCCCTCGTCACCGTCATCCTGCCTGCGAAGGACGCCGGCCCGTACATCGGCACCACCCTCGAGACGCTCACCCGACAGTTCGACGATCCGGCCGCTCTGAAGCTCGTGGCGATCGACGACGGCTCCCGCGACGAGACCGGCGCGCTCATGGCGCACTACGCAGAGCGGTTTCCGCACGCCCAGGTGCTGCGGAACGTCGAGCCGCGAGGGTTGGCGTCGGCACGCAATCAGGGGCTCGCGCACGTCGAGGGCGAAGCGTTCTGCTTCGTCGACGGAGACGACTGGATGCAGCCGCAGCGCCTCACGGTCCTCGCCGCGCGCCTGCGAGAGCTCCGGTGCGACTTCCTCCGGACGGATCATGTCACCGTCACCGGGATGCGCCGCGCGCTTGTCCGTGCTCCGCATCCGTGGCGCGAGCGGGTCGTGCCACCCCGTGAGGCGATCCTTCCGGTGGATGAGCCCAGCATGGTGGACTACCCGTTCGCCTGGGCGGGACTCCTGCACCGCCGGGTGCTCGACCGCGGACTCGCCGCGTTCCCCTCCGGCCTCTTCACAGCCGAGGACCGCCCGTGGATCTGGCGCCTGCATCTGGAAGCGGACTCCTTCGCCGTGGTGGACGCCCCGGCGCTGCTCTACCGCCGAGGCGTCGAGACGTCGCTCACCCAGGTGCACGACCGCCGACAGCTCGACTTCGCCCCGGCGCTGGCGGAAGTGATCGAGCTCGTCCGAGCGGACCGCGACGCCGACCGCTTCCTTCCGAAGGCGGTCTGGACCGCGCTCGCCCTCAGCGCGCATCACCTGGTGCGCTCGCGGCGCATGGCGCCGCCCGTGCGTCGCGAGATGCGGAGGCGGATCCGCGCGCTGCTGCACGACCTCCCGGAAGCGGAGGTCACCGCGGTGCTCGGCCGGCTCGACGGTCCGCGTCGTCGGGTGCTCGCGCGCAGCCTGCGCAGCGGAGGTCACGCGACATGACCCGCCTCTTCGCCCTGCACAGCGCCTATGGACTGGCGACCGCGGCCGCCGCGATCGATGCGGGCCTGCTCGACGCGGGCGCGGGCACCGACGGCGCTGCCGAGCGGGTGCTCGTGCCGTTCACCTCGTCGCGGGTCCCGGAGACGGTCGTCGGCATCGACACGGATCCCGCGCTGCGGTCCCTCCGCGGCCGATTCCATCGCGTGGAGCCGTTGGCCGACGTGTTGGGACCCCTGCATCCGAGCTCGTGGGAACCCGCGGATACCGACCTCCCGGTGCTGGGGCGGCTTCTCGCGCGAGCGTGGCGGCTCGACCCGCGGGAGATCGAGCTGTTCGTGCAGAGCCCCCAGGTCGCACCCGCTCGGACACTCCTCTCGCTGTTCCCGGAGGCACAGGTGACCATCGTCGGCGACGGCCTCATGACCTACGCGCCGATGCGGGTACGACTGCCGCACGCCGTCACGGCGCGGATCGGACGGGTCGTGTACGCCGACGTCGTCCCCGGCGTCCGTCCGCTGGTGGCGTCTCCGCACGCGGTAGCAGTCCCGGTGCCTCCAGAGCCCTTCGCGGCAGCGTTGCAGGAGACGGGGGAACCCGAAGGGTCGACCACCCCAGGATCGGCGACCGTGCTCGTGCTCGGACAGTACGTCGCGGCCCTCGGCCTGATGACTGCGGCCGAGGAGGTTGCGCTCCAGCGCCGCCTGGTCGACCGGGCGGCGGAAGAGCGCCCGGAGCGCATCGTCTTCAAGCCCCACCCCGCGGCACCGCCGCAGCTCGCCCACGCCGTGCGCGCGCATGCGGAGAGCCGCGGGCTGGCGTTCGTGGAGGAACGCGGCCGCCTGCCTGCCGAACTCCTGGCGGAGCGCCTCGACGCACGCGCCGTCGTGGCGACCTTCTCGACGGCTCTACCCACGGTCCGTACTCTGTTCGGACGGACGATCGGCGCCGCGGGCGCGACGGAGATGCTCCGCACCCTGACCCCGGTGGAGAACAGCAACCGCATCCCGCTGACGATCGTCGATGCGCTCACCCGGACGCGCTCGCCCTACGCCGACTCGGATCGGCTGCAGCTCCTCGTGGATGCGGTGGGCTACACGATGCAGCCGGAGATCGCGGGGCACCTTCGCGCCAGGGCGGAGCAGTTGCTCGACGGCCTCGACGAGGACGAACGTCGCCGCTACTTCGCCCCCGATCGGTTGGCTGCGCTCGCCCTTCCCGGGGGCTCGGCACCGCGCCGCGCGCGCGGCCTGCTGCGTCCACGCGGAGGCGTGGGGCGGATCGAGGAATGGCGGCTGACCGCTGTCGGGGCCCGACGCCGCGTGGGCCGTGCCTGGCGGGAGATCCGGGGACGATGAGGAGACACGACATGGACGAACGCGTGCGGCCGGCGGTGGCGATCATCCCCGCGCGGGGCGGGTCGAAGCAGATCCCGAGGAAGAACCTCGAGCGTGTGGGAGGGATTCCGCTCGTGGCCAGAGCCGTGCACGCCGCGCGGGCGGCGGCGTGCTTCGATCTCGTGGTCGTCTCGACCGACGACGACGAGATCGCCGCGGTGGCCGAGGAGGCGGGCGCAGGGGTGGTGCGGCGCCCGGCCGAGCTCTCCGGAGACACCGCGGCCTCGGAGGCGGCGCTCCTCCATGCGCTCGATGAGCTGGAGCGCGACGGCGAGCGCTTCGAGGTCGTCGCCTTCCTGCAGGCCACCTCGCCGTTCCTCCCGAGCGCAGCGCTGGCCGATGCCGTCGCCGATGTGCGGCAGGGAGAGGCCGACAGCGTCTTCTCCGCCGTCGAGACCTACGGCTTCCTCTGGCGCCGGGGGGCCGATGGCACCGCCGAGGCGATCAACCACGAGGCCGGCCACCGCCCTCGCCGCCAGGACCGCGAGTCGCACTACCTGGAGACCGGAGCCTTCTACGTCTTCCGGGCCGACGGGTTCCGCACCCACCGCCACCGCTTCTTCGGGCGGATCGGGATCGCCCCCGTGCCCGAGGAGACGGCGATCGAGATCGACGATGCCGCGCAGCTTCAGGCCGCCCGGGCCCTTGCTGTTCTTCATGAGAGCCCGGTGCGGATCCCCGCCCGCGCCGTGGTCACCGACTTCGACGGCGTGCATACCGACGACACGGCGATCCTCGACGCCGACGGCGGAGAACGGGTGCGGGTCAGCCGGGAGGACGGGATGGGTGTCGCGCTCCTGCGGCGGGCGGGGGTGCCGATGCTGATCCTCTCCACCGAGGTGAACCCCGTGGTGCGAGCCCGAGCCGACAAGCTTCGCGTCCCCGTCCTGCACGGGGTCGCCGACAAGGAGGCCGCGCTGCGGCAGTGGGCGCAGGAGCAGGATGTGGGCCTCGCCGACATCGCCTACCTCGGCAACGACGTCAACGATCTTCCCGCGATGCGGATCGTGGGGTGGCCGGTCGCCGTGGCGAACGCGCACCCTCAGGTGCGGGCGGAGGCACGGGTCGTGCTGGGGCGGCGAGGCGGCGACGGAGCGGTGCGGGAGCTCGTGGAGCGGGTGTTGTCGAGCTGACCGCCCCCGGTAACCGTCCGGTCCACGGACGTTCACCCGTGGCCCGTACTCAGGAAGGACGGGGTGAAAACCGCTCGACGACCGGAGGAATCATGACTGTCAGCATCGGATCGCACGTGATCGGCGGCGGCCGTCCCGCCTACGTCATCGCGGAGATCGGCCTCAACCACAACGGCGACGTCGACATCGCCAAACGCCTGATCGACGTCGCGGCCCGGGCCGGCGCGGACGCGGTGAAGTTCCAGAAGCGCACGCCCGAGATCTCCACGCCGGAGCACATGCGCGACGTGCCGCGGGAGACGCCGTGGGGCACCATGAGCTATCTCGACTACCGGCGTCGGGTGGAGTTCGGCCGGGACGAGTACGTCGAGATCGGCGACCACGCGACGATGCAGGGCCTGGACTGGTTCGCCTCGCCGTGGGACGTGCCGAGTGTCGCCTTCCTCGAAGACCTCAACGTCGTGGCGCACAAGGTGGCTTCGGCGAGTCTGACCGACACGGAGCTGCTCCTCGCACTGCGGGAGACCGGGAAGCCGGTCATCCTCTCGACGGGCATGTCCACCATGGCGCAGATCGACCGCGCGCTGGACACTCTCGGCACCGACCGGGTCGTCCTCATGCACGCGACCTCGACCTACCCGCTCGAGCCTGAGGAGGCGAACCTGCGGGTGATCGCGACCCTGCGGGACCGCTATCCGGGGATCCCGGTCGGCTACTCGGGACACGAGCGAGGCCTGCAGATCTCGCTCGCCGCGGTCGCGATGGGAGCCGTCGCCGTGGAGCGCCACATCACGCTGGACCGGACGATGTGGGGTTCCGACCACGCCGCGTCGCTGGAGCCCGGCGGCCTGGAGCACCTGGTCCGCGACATCCGGGTCATCGAGAGTGCAGTGGGCGACGGCGTCAAGCGCGTGTTCGACAGCGAGCGTGCGCCGATGGCGAAGCTCCGCCGCGTGCCGGCATGACCGCCGGCGCCGGGATGCGCGTCGTGGGCATCGCGGACGCCGACTCCTTCGTGAAGTGGGCGGCGTCGCTGCTGGGTTCCGTGCCCGACCTGCGGGCGCAGCTCCTGCTGGTGCGCACGCAGCTGACGGTGAGTGCGGCCCAGGAGCGCGCCGCGCTGGCGGGGACCGGGCTCAGCGCCGACGCGGTCACGCGGCTGGACTTCGACCGTGTGCGCGAATGGCTGGAGGCGCAGCGTCCGGACGTCGTGCTGCTCGCCGGCCGGGGACCGTTCGTCCGCCTCCTCGGCCGAGTCGTCGATGCGCTGCCGCATCGCCCCGTGACCGTCTCGGGGCTCCCCGGTATGGCGATCCCGGCCCAGCGCGGGGCGCTCGACTACCGCCGGCACTCCGACCTGCTGATCGTGCACTCGCACCGCGAGCGCCGTGCCTTCGCCGAGCTCGGCGCGCGCATCGGGGTGCGGACGCCGCTCGCTCTGGCGACCCTGCCCTTCGCGCGGGGGCGGGAGCGGTGGGGCGGCAGCCGACTCCGGGAATCCGCGGCGGCCGGAGGGCTCTCCGGGGGTGCGGGCGGCATCGCTCTGGCGGAACGTCCTGTCGGCGGAACACCCGGGGCGGTCCGTCGACCCGGGGCGACGGACGTCGTCTTCGCCGCGCAGGCCCTCGTGCCCCGACGGCCGGAGGAGCGCGCAGCGATCGCCGCCCTACTCGTGCGCGCCGCGGAGGCCGATCCGTCGCGCCGGGTGGTCGTGAAGTTGCGGTCCCGGCCGGGGGAGGCCGAGACCCACCTCGACCGCGATCCGTACACCCGTCTCTTCGCGGGGGGCCGCCCGGCGAATCTCGTGTTCTCGCACGCGCCGATGGCGACCGCTCTCGAGTCCGCCGCCGGTCTGGTCACGGTGAGCTCGACGGCGGCGGTCGAGGCGCTGGCCCACGGGGTTCCCGTGATCGCGCTCGACCGGTTCGGGGTGCACAAGAGCCTCCTCAACACGGTCTTCGTCGGCAGCGGTCTGCTGGGCGGCGCGGGCGAGGTCGTCGCCGGTCGATTCCGCCACCCGCACCCGTCCTGGCTCCGCGACAACTACTTCCACCCGGAGGCGGAGTCGGACTGGTGGGATCGGGTGCAGGAGCTCGTGGCGCTGCGTCGGGCCGGCGCTCTGCCGCATCGACGGGTGCCCGCAGCCCGGGGCGGGGTGTTTCACGAGGCCTGGCATCGCGCGAGCGTGCTCGGCCGCGCGGACCGCTCTCTCACCGGCGGCCTCGCGCTCGCCGCGGGCGTGCCCGTGACGCATGCGCTCTCGGCACTGCGTGCAAGCCGTCGTCGGACCGGCCAGGACACCTGGGCCGACCCGACGACGGACTACACGCTCGAACCGAACCCCTTCCAGGACTCGATCCGGCGCTGACCCGCGCTCAGACCGTGCGCCAGTCGTGGCTCTCGATCGCCGCGCCCGCCTGGGGCCCCATCTGCAGCATGCCGCCGTCGATCACGACCGAGGCCCCCGAGATGTAGGCGGCCTCCGGCGAGGCGAGGAACGCGATCAGGGCGGCGACCTCGCGGGCGTCGCCGGGGCGGCCGAGCGGGATGCCGGGGCGGTCCTCGGCGTGCGCGTCGGTGTCGGTCTGTCCGGTCATCGGGGTCGCGATCTCACCCGGAGCGACGCTCACGGCGCTGATCCCATACCGGCCGAGTTCCAGCGCGAGGTTCTTCATGAGTCCGCCGAGGCCATGCTTGGCGGTGTCGTACGCGCTCGCCCCCACCATCGGCTGGTGCTCGTGCACGCTGGTGACGGCGATGAGGCGTCCGCCGCGCCCCGCGGCGACCATCGACCGGGCCGCCCGCTGCAGGCAGACGAACGCGCCGGTGAGGTCGGTGTCGAGCACGCGGTTCCACTCCTCGAGCGTCACGTCGAGGAACGGGGTCTGGAGCCCGGCGCCCGCGTTGTTGACGAACACGTCGACGCCGCCGAGTTCCGCGATCAGCCCGTCGACCGCGTCGCCGCACGCGGGGATGTCGGAGACGTCGAGCTGCGTTAGCACCGCACGGGCGCCGTGGCTGCGCACCTCGTCCGCGGTCTCCTGGGCGCCGGCCTCGTCGCGGTGCCAGGTGATGCCCACGTCGATACCCGCCGCGGCCAGGGCGACGGCGGTCGCGCGACCGATCCCGGAGTCGGCACCGGTCACGATCGCGCGGCGGGCCTCGGCCTCCAGTCGCGCCTGCGGCTCTCCGGCCTCCGCCATCGGTGTCGGGGTCTTGTCGTTGTGCTGAGATTCGGACATGTCGGCCTCCTGCTCGGGCGTCATCGGTGCGAGCGACGGTACGGGGGCGGCGCGGCGCGGTCGAACCGGTTGACGGCGAGCGACGGCGACGCTAGCCATCCCCGTCATCCGGCGACTCATAGTGTTATCCCAGGCAACGGTCCTGGTGGGGATGATCACGGCCGGGTAACGTCATCCCCATCGCGGCGATCCGGGCGGTCCCGGGCCCCGGCTCATATCCGGAGGCGTTGCGGGTTCGACTCCCGCCGTCGCGTCCACTCGGTCCCATGCCCGGCCGCTCATCCCGGATGATGGAGGCATGCCTTCCGCCCCTCGCCCCGGACTCCGGGTCTCCGCGGGTCTGACGATCCCGGAGGCCGAGCTGTCCTGGCGGTTCTCCCGATCGTCGGGGCCCGGCGGCCAGGGCGTGAACACCACCGACTCCCGGGTCCAGCTGGTGTGGGATGCGGCGAACTCCGCGGCCCTGTCGTCGACGCAGCGCGACCGGATCCTGGAGCGGCTCCGCGGACGGCTGGTCGACGGCGTGCTGACGATCGCCGCGTCCGAGCACCGCGCGCAGCTGCGCAATCGGGAAGCGGCCAGGGAACGGCTCGCCGCGCTCGTCGCTGAGGCGATGCGTCCGCCGGCGCCGACCCGGCGAGCGACGAAGCCGAGTCGGGGATCGAAGGAGCGGCGGCTGACGGCGAAGCACCGCCGCACCGACGTCAAGAGCCTGCGGCGGCGCCCCCGCGAGGACTGACGTCCGTCGGCCGCTCGCCGCTGCGAGAGCCGGTGAGCCGCTCCTCGATCGGCGCCCAGCCGTGTTCGAGCAGGGCCGAGCCGGCGTCGAGCACCTCCTGCTGGTCGTCGCTCTCGGTAACGAGGATCTGCATCTGCAGGACGAACCGCGCGTACACCCGGACCTCGGGAGTGGGGGTCGGGATGCCGAGCTCGTCGGCGATGGCCGCGGCGAGCGCATCCTCATGGCGCAGCCACATCTTCGACGCGTAGTCGCGGAGCGCCGGAGTCTCGTTGAGAAAGCGCAGGAAGACGCGGGCCACGTCGTCGCCGTGCTCGTCGAGGTTGGCGCCGACCTCGGCCGCGTAGAAGTCGTGGATGGCCCGATTGATCGTCACGCCGGTCGGCCGGTCGCGCACCGCCGAGACGAGGCGATCGCGCTGCTCGTCGTCCTCGTCGAAGACGAGAGCCTCCTTCTGCGGGAAGTGGGCGAACACAGTGGTGGGGGAGACGTCGGCGGCGTCGGCGACCTCGCGGATGCTCACGTTGTCGAATCCGCGCTCCAAAAACATCCGGGTGGCCACGTCGGAGATGTTCTTGCGGGTCGCGGCCTTCTTGCGCTCGCGGCGGCCCGGGGGCGGGGGCGTCGTCATGCGGCCACCTTATCGCGCATCGGAACCGAAACTGTATTGACACCAAAACTGGTATCGATACACTTTCGGTATGACTTCACCTCATCTCCCCGTTCGTGGCGCCGGCCGCGCCTGGGTCATGCTCGTCGTCCTGACGATGCTCACGGTCATCGGCATGACCGTCGTCCTCCCTGTCCTGCCGTTCGTCGTGCTGCAGTACGTCGCGCACGAACACGACCTCGCTCTCTGGGTCGGCGTGCTGGAAGCGGTCAACGGCCTGTGCGCCTTCCTCGCCGCACCGCTCCTGGGGCGGCTCTCCGACAGGTTCGGACGACGACCCGTCATCATCGTCGCGGCGTTCGGCGCGGCCTTCTCGATGGCGCTGTTCGGCGTGGGCGGGGCGATCTGGGTGCTCGTGCTCGCCCGTGTCATCCAGGGGCTGACGGCCGGAGACCTCCCCGCGCTGTTCGCCTACCTGGCCGACATCACGCCGCCCGAGAAGCGCGCGCAGCGCTTCGGCCTCCTCGGCGCGCTGACCGGCATCGGCACCATGATCGGCCCCGCCATCGGCGGTCTGCTCGCCGCGATCGACCTGCGCCTGCCCGTGTTCCTCACCGCGGCGGTCGGGCTCACGATCGCGGTTCTCAGCATCTTCCTGCTGCCGGAGAGCCTGCGGCCGGAGAACCGCATCGCCCGGATCGCTCTCCGCGACGTCCAGCCGTTCGGGGTGTTCCGTACCGCGTTCGGTCGGCCCGAGCTCCGCGGGCTGATGATCGCGTTCGCACTGCTCGCGCTGCCGTTCGGATTCTTCGTGAACAATTTCAGCGTGCTGGCCCTCGACGCCATCCAGTGGGGGCCGACGCAGATCGGCCTGCTCACGGCAGGCGTGGGCATCATCGACATCCTCATCCAGGGCGTGCTGCTCGGCATCCTGCTGCCGCGGATGGGAGAGCGCGGCGTGATCGTGAGCGCCATCACCGCGCAGGCGATCGGTCTCGCCGGTCTCGCGATCGTGGCCTCGCTGCTCGCCCAGCCGTGGCTCTTCATCGTCGGCGCGCTCCTGCTCGCCGCCGGTCAGGGCGCGGCGCAGGCCGCGATGGACGGCGCGATGTCCAACGCCGTCGGCGACGACGAGCAGGGCTGGCTCGGAGGGGCCACGCAGTCCCTCAACGCCGCGATGGGCACGATCGCCCCGTTGATCGCGGCCGCCCTCTATACCGCGGTCAGCCATGCCGCGCCGTACTGGCTGGGCGTCGGGATCATGGTTGTCGCCGCACTCGTCGTCGCGCGGGCGCACATCGCGAACACCGCGAAGCGTGAGCTGCAGGCGCAGGAGGCCGTCGAGGTGGCCGAAGTGCGGGTCTGAACAGAAGGACCCGGTGCGGCGGCGTCGAGGGTCCGCGGGGGTCAGCGCTCCCCGCGGACGAGCTCCACCCCCGCCCCGGCGAACTGCCGCAGCGTGGCATCGGGGAGGAAGGCGCGGGTGAGAGCTCCGCCGATACGGGTGAGGTCGCTCTCGTCGCGGAAGAGGAGGTAGAGGGTCTCGTAGCGGGGGTGGAACTTCTCCTTGAAACGGTGCAGCGAGCGGAAGCCGTAGACGGGCTCGAGCGCGTCGGCGAGACGCTCGCTCAACGCGGCGATCACGCCCGCATCCGGCGGGTAGTCGTGTGCGAGCGGAGCGCCGGAGAGCGACATGATCTCGGCGCCCTCCTCCGAGAAGTGCTGGGCGGAGGCGCCGATCAGATACTCCATCACCGGTCCGAAACCGCCCTCGCGGCGTCGCATGAGGTCGAGGGTCCAGCCGCGCACTACCCCGCCCTCCCCGTACACGGGCAGCCAGGAGAGGAAGCCGTCGACGTCGCCGTTCGGGGCGATCGCGAGCGCGAGGCGGACCTCGGGGTCCTCCGCCTCCTCCAGGGTCCCGAGCGTGAACCGCATCTCCGGAAGGTCTTTGTCGCCGACCCACGCCTCGGAGATCGCGCGGAGCTGCTGCCGCAGACCCCAGGTCTCCGCGGTCAGGTGGGTGAGCCGGAAGGTCATCTGCTCCCGCCCCGCCCGGTTGAGGGAGGTGCGCACCGGTTGCCAGCGCTTGCCGGTGAAGGTGAGACCCGGGAGGTCGACGATCGTGTCGTCCGCCACCACCAGGCTGCGCCAGGTCCCCGGGACCGCCTCCCTCGTCGCCTCGTCCGCGCTGAAGAAGCACGGCACGAGTCCGGCGTCCTCGGCCGTGCGGATGAAGTCGCGCACCGCCGCCGCACGGGACTCCGCCGGCCCGATCGGGTCGGCGAGGGCCAGGGCGACGCCGTTGCGGCGCTGATAGGCCACGATCCCGCCGTCCACGCGGGCGTAGCCGTTGCCCTCCCAGGTCGTCATCCAGGACAGGGTGCCCCCGCCGTGCGCCCGCAGTTCGCGCCGGAGTTCGTCTGCGGTCGGGGCGGGCTGCCGGCCCAGAACCGTCGTGCGGCGTGCGCGGAACGCCCGCCGCACCGCGATGAGATACGCGAGCACGAGAGCCCAGAGCACGCCCGTGGCGAGCGTGAGCTCGGTCTCCGCGTCGATCACCATCTCGAGCTGTGCTTCGCTCGTGAGGATGATGAGGACCAGCACGAGGGTGGCGGCCAGCACGTTCAGAGGTCCGAGGATGACGGCGACGACCCACGCCCAGCGGCGACCGCGCCGCAGGCCGTTCGCGATGACCAGGATCACCGCGACGTCGATCGCCGTGTCGATGAATCCGCCCGACGCCGGGTCCGTGGGGCCGAACGGACCATCGGTCGGCACGAGGACCGTGATGATCTCGATGGCCACGAGCGTGAGCACGGCCATCACGGCGATCAGCCGCTGCTCCCGGACCGTCGTGCGCCGCACGCGCAGGCTCCGGTCGACGAAGAGGATGAGCAGCACCGCGAACAGATGCTCCAGGTCGGCGAGCTTTCCCCAGAACATCATCGCGACGAACACGAATCCGAGGAGCACCAGCCACGCGCGCACCCGCCACGGCGGACGGAACAGCCCGACGGCGGCGGCGATGCACGCCATGGTGCCGCCGGACGCCCCGACGTCGAGGGCCTGCGCCTGGGTCTGCGCCCACGCCCACGGCAGCTGCGACACCAACAGCAGGAACAGAGCCGTCGCGAAGATCGCGAAGAGCTGTCCGACCGTGAAGTAGGCGAGGGCGACCCGGGTGCCGCGGCGGTGCTCCAGGTAGCCCATACCCCAGAACCCGGCGATGGTGAAGAGGTACACCCAGGGCTGGTTGACGAAGAACGTCCCCGTGACCGGCGTCCACCACTTGCCCTCAGCCAGGCTCGGCAGCCCGTAGGCGACGGCGGGGAACAGGGCCGAGTCCTCGAACGGCCGCCACAGCCCCTGCCAGACCACGCCCGTGAGCAGCACGAGACCGATCATCGTCAGCGTCGCCGGCGTGGTCCGCAGGGCCCCGAACAGGAGGCGGGCCGACGAGGGGCGCTCCGAGGTCATGCGCTCAGCGTAGAGGTGGGGCCGCCGTACGGCGACCCCACCGACCGGATCATTCGGCGACGGCCGCGGCGATCGCCTCCTCCAGGTCGTTCCACTCGACGAGCTCGACCTTCTCGCCGTCGACGAAGAAGGTCGGGGTGCTGCTCACGCCCAGCCGCTCGCCGTCGCGCTTGTCCTGCTGCACACGGGCGAGGGTCGCCGGATCCGCGACCGCGGCGTCGTACGCGGCCAGGTCGAGGCCGAGGTCTTCGGCGAACGCGCGGAACACCTCCGGCGTCTCCGCCGACTGCTCGCCCCACTGTGCCTGGGTCTCGAACAGGCGGTGGAACATGTCCTCGTAGCGGCCCTGCTGCGCGGCGGCCTCGGCGGCCAGCGCGGCCTGGGTCGAGTTCACGTGCCCGGGCAGGGGGAAGTACCGGGTGACGTACCGGATGTCGCCGTCGTAGGTGGCGCGCAGCTCCTCCACGATCGGGTAGAACGCGCCGCACGCCTCGCACTCGAAGTCGAGGAACTCGACGACCGTGACGGCGTCGGGGCCGCCCTCATCGAGCACGTGGGAGTCGGTGCGGACGGTGGGCAGCTTCTCGCCGGCCTCCGGGTCGGGCTGCGCGGGCTGCTGGCTGAGGGCATAGACGATGCCGACGACGAGCAGCACGACGGCGACGGCGACGGCGATGAGGGTCGCCTTGACGGGGGTCTTCATGGGGTCTCCAAACACGGGTGATACGACGAGGGTGCCGCGGAGGCGGCCGGAGCCGGCGTCGGATCAGGTGCGGGAGATGGAGAGCTGGATGAGCGAGACCGCGGGCAGGAACGGGCGGGGGCCGGCGCGGAGGGGAGCGGTCGCCCGGGGGAGGAGGCCGCGGAGACGGATCCCGCTGCGCGTGCGCAGATGACGGAAGAGGAGGACGAGGGCGACGCAGCAGAGGGCGGCCATCGCGCACGCCACCGCGTCGGCGGCCGGATCCGCCGGAGCGGGCTCGGCGACTGGTCCTGCGGCCGAGGTGTCGGCGGCCTGAGAGACGCCCGGTGCGAGGCACAGGGTCGCGTGCGCATCCGCCGTCCCGTGCGCGGCCGACCACGCACCGACGACGAGCAGGAGCGCGAGGCCGACGGCGATGACGATCCGGCTCTGCAGGATCCGCTCGGCGTGCGCTCGCGGCGTCGGGACGGGGGCGAGGGGCGGCATGTCCCGCGCAGTCTAACAACGGAGCCTTTGCCCGCCCCGGGCCCGTCCGACCCCGACATGCCTACACTGGAGGGGTGGCGAGACTACTGATCGTCGGCGGCTTCCTCGCCGCCGTGTTCTGGGTGTACAGCATCGTCGACTGTGCCGTGCAGCCGGCGACGCGGCACCGGGGCGTGCCCAAGGCCGCCTGGGTCGCCATCGTCGTCCTCATCCCCGTCATCGGCGGGATCCTCTGGTTCGTCATCGGCCGTCGCCGGGCGAACGACCAGGGCGTGCCGCGCACCATCGCTCCCGACGACGACCCCGCGTTCCTCCGCAGCATCAGCAAGGCGGAGCAGGACGCCCGCATCCGTCGTCTCGAGGAGGAGCTCGCGCGGCTCGACGAGGAGACCGACGAGCCGCCCGCCGCGGATCCGCGCCCGTGACGTCGTCGCCCGCGATGGAGGCCGCGGCCTCCCTATTCGCCGACCTCGTGACTCACGGCGTGCGTGATGTCGTGCTGTCTCCCGGCTCGCGGTCACAGGCTCTCGCGCTCGCCGCGGCGGCCTTCGCCGACGAGGGCGCGCTGCGCGTGCATGTGCGGATCGACGAGCGGGTCGCCGGATTCACCGCCCTGGGCATCGCACGGGAGACCCGGGTCCCCGTCGCGCTCGTGTGCACCAGCGGCACGGCTGTCGCGAACCTCCTCCCGGCCACGATGGAGGCCTTCCACTCCGGGGTTCCGCTGCTGCTGCTCACCGCCGATCGGCCTCCCGAGCTGCGGGGGGTCGGTGCGAACCAGGCGACCATCCAGGAGGGTCTGTTCCACCCCTGGGTCCGGGCGCAGATCGACGCGCCCGTTCCCGGAGACGGCGAGTGGGACGGCCTCGCCGCGCGCGTGGTGGCCCTCGCGCTGGGGGCGGCGGAACCCGAGTCCGGGCTTCCCGGCGTCGCCGGCCCCGTGCACCTGAACCTGCCGTCCCGGGAACCGCTGTCGGGCGCGATGCCGGCACGGACGCTGACGCCGGGGGAGGCGCCGCGGCTTCCGGAGCCGGAGGCGTTCGCGCTGGAGCGCGGGCCGCGAACAGTGGTCCTCGCGGGCGCCGATGCGGGTGCCGCGGCGGAGGAGATCGCCCATGCCGGCGGGTGGCCGCTCGTCGCGGAGATCATCAGTGGCGCACGCTTCGGACGCCAGGTGGTGCACGGGTATCGCCGGCTGCTGTCCCGCGACGACCTCGGCGGACGCATCGAACGGGTGGTCGTGCTCGGACACCCGACGCTCAGCCGCGAGGCCGCGCGCCTGCTGTCCCGCACGGACGTGGAGGTGATCGCGGTCCGCAGGGGCGGCGAGGAGCTGAACCTCAACCACCGTACCCGCGCCGTCGCGGCTGTCACGGTCACGTCGGGGGAGGCCGACCGGGAGTGGCTCGGCGCCTGGATGCGGGCCGCCGCCGACGAGGCCGTGGATCTCAGCGAGAACGCCCCCGATACCGAAGGACTCTCCTCCACCGACTTCGCCGCCCGCCGCGACGCCGTGCGCGCGGAGCTCGAGGCCGTGCGGCGCCCGCTCGACCGCGAGCGCCTCGTGGATGCGGTGTGGCGGGCCACCTGGCCGCACGACCGTCTCGTCTTCGGATCGTCGCGCCTGGTCCGGGTCGCCGACGAGGTGCTCGGCGGCAAGAAGGTCCCCGTGCACGCCAACCGGGGACTCGCCGGGATCGACGGCACGATCGCCACCGCCACGGGCATCGCCGTCGCGAGCCAGGCCGCCGGAGCGCCGGGCGTGACCCGGGTGCTGCTCGGCGACCTCGCGTTCCTCCACGACGTCGGTGCGCTGCTGTTCCCGAGCGACGAGACGGAGCCGCGTCTCCAGGTCATCGTCGGCAACGACGGCGGCGGCACGATCTTCGACGGCCTGGAGGTGGCGGGCACCGCGCCCGCCGCGCACCTCGATCGCGTGTTCTACACCCCGCACGGGGTCCGTCTGGAGCACCTCGCGCTCGCCTACGGCTGGGAGTACCAGCGGGTCACGACGCGCACCGCTCTCGACCAGGCGCTGACGACGCCGCGCGGCGGTCGCCAGATCATCGAGGTGCCGCTGCCGCGGTGACTGGCATCATGTGCGTATGAACGCGCACACCTGGACGCAGAACCTGCGGGTGCGGCCCGGCTTCCGCCTCGCCGACGTCGATCCCGACAGCAAGCCCGGCTACGACCACGGCAAGTCCCGCGGCACGGCCGACCTCGAGGCAGGTCTCGAGCAGCTCAACGACCTGCAGGAGCGGCTGTTCGCCCAGAGCCGGGTGGGCACCGCCCAGGATGCGGTGCTGCTCGTCCTGCAGGCGATGGACTCGGCGGGCAAGGGCGGCATCGTCCGGCACGTCGTGGGCGGCGTCGATCCGCAGGGCGTCGCGCTCGCCGCGTTCAAGGCGCCGACGGCGGAGGAGCGCCGGCACGACTTCCTGTGGCGCGTCGAGAAGAGGCTGCCGGAGCCCGGGTTCATCGGGGTCTTCGACCGCTCGCACTACGAGGACGTGCTCATCGGACGGGTGCGGCAGCTCGCCGACGCCCCCGAGATCGAGCGGCGCTACGACGCGATCAACGCGTTCGAGGAGCGCGTCGCGGCCTCCGGCGTCCGCATCGTCAAAGTCATGCTGCACATCTCCCCGGAGGAGCAGAAAGCGCGGCTCATGGAGCGCCTGGAGCGCCCGGACAAGCACTGGAAGTACAACCCCGGCGACGTCGACGAGCGGATGCTGTGGCCGCAGTACATGGAGGCGTACCAGACCGTCTTCGATCGCACGTCCACCGAGGCCGCGCCCTGGTACGTCGTGCCGGCGAACGCCAAGTGGTACGCGCGGCTGGCCGTGCAGGAGCTGCTGCTGGCCGCTCTCGAGGACATCGATCCGCAGTGGCCGGTGGCCGACTTCGACGTCGAGGCCGAGAAGAAGCGCCTCGCCGCGAGCTGACCGCGCGGGGGCTCAAGCCAGCGCGTCGACGAGCGGGCGGAACTTCACCCGCGTCTCGAGGAGCTCGCTCTCGGGATCCGATCCGGCGACGATCCCGGCCCCGGCGTAGGCGGTGACCGCGATCGCGTCGTCCGTCGACGTGAACTGCGCGCACCGCAGGGCGATGGCCCACTCGCCGTTGCCGTCCGCGTCAACCCAGCCGACCGGTCCGGCGTAGCGCCCGCGGTCGAACGGTTCGAGCTCCCGGATGGCGGCGATGGCCGTCGGTGTCGGGGTGCCGGCGACAGCCGCGGTCGGGTGGAGTGCGCGCACGAGGTCGAGGGCCGAGCGGCCGTTCTCCAGCTCGCCTTCCACATCGGTCGCGAGGTGGAAGAGGTTGGGAAGCTTGAGCAGGAAGGGCTGCTCGCTCGCCGCCAGGGCCCTGGTGTACGGGCGGAGGGACGCGAGCACGCTCTGCACGGCGTACTGGTGCTCGTCGAGGTCCTTGGTGCTGGAGGCGAGGTGCGCGGAGGCCGCGGTGTCGGCGTCCGCGTCGGCCCCGCGTCCGATCGTCCCGGCGAGCACGCGCGCGGTCACCGTCCGGTCCTGCACCGTGACGAGGGTCTCCGGGCTCGCGCCGATGAGTCCGTCCACGGCGAAGACCCAGGTGTCCGGGTATCCGGTGGCGAGCGCGCGGACGAGTCGCCGCAGGTCGGAGCCCGCGGGGATGGTGCCCTGGAGGTCGCGCGCGAGGACCACCTTGCTGAGCTCGCCGTCCGCGATGCGGGCCAGCGCGCTCCGCACCGCGTCCTGGTAGCCCTGGGGGCTCTGCGCTCCGGGGCCCACGGTGCCCGCCCAGTGCGGTCCGTACTCCGCGGGCTCGACGGCACCCGGCGCACGCTCGTCGCCGGACCGGCGGATGCGGGTCTCCCAGAAGCGGTCGCCGTGGCGGCCGAGGATCCGCGACGGGATAGTGAGCACGCTGTCGGCGCGCGAGTCCTCGTCGAAGGTGAAGGCCCCGAACGCGACGAGTCCGGTTCCGGGGAGACGCAGCGGATCGGAGACCTCGGCCGCCGCCGCGAGCCCCTGCCAGAGCGCCGCGAGGGTCTCGGCGCGGGTGCGTCCCTCCTCGGCCGACGGGCGGAGCTCGGCGACCGGCTCACCCACCGCCACGATCCCGTCGCCGCGGCGGAACCAGGCGAGCGGGCGGGCGGGGTCCGCGAAGGAGAGGAGGTCTTCGACCGGATCGATCTCTCGGGTCTCCACGACCAGGGGGGTGTGCTGCACGACTCCAGCCTATTCCGCGGACGTAGGGTGGGCGGATGAGCGATGCGCGTCCCGCAGCCGGTGCCGAGATGATCTTCCAGTGGCGCAAGTGGGACGGGTCGCCGCACTGGCGCCACGAGTGCGTGTACCTCGGTGCCGACCGGTGGGGCGACTGGGTGGGGCAGCCCGCCGGCTGGCACAGCGCCCGCCCGGGGGCGGAGTTCCACGCGGCCACGCCGAACGTCACCCTCGTCCCGCCGAGCGCCGACTTCGCGCTCACCGTCAATCGCCGGCACCCCCGGGGGATGCGTGTCTACATCGACCTCGGGTGGGACGTGCGGTGGTCGGACGACCCGCTGCTCGCGACGGGCATCGACATGGACCTCGACGTCGTCCGCGTGGAGGGCGAGCGCGGCACCTGGGTCGACGACCGCGACGAGTGGGTGGAGCACAGCGCCCGCTACGGCTACCCGGCCCCCGTCATGCGGCATCTGGAGGAGCTGGCGCTCGACCTCGAGACGAGGGTCAGGGAACGCACGGCGCCGTTCGACGACGCCACGGCCGATCCGTGGCTGGACCGACTCGAAGCGCTGGACCTCGCGCCTAGACTGGACGCGTGACCGCGAACGACAAGAACCGCGCCGATCTCGGCAAGGACCCCGCCCGCGTCAGCGGCATGTTCGACCAGGTCGCCGCCGGGTACGACCGCACGAACACCGCGATGACGTTCGGCAACGACGCGCTGTGGCGGGCCGCGACCACCCGCGCCGTCGCCCCGAAGCCGGGGGAGCGCATCCTCGACCTCGGAGCGGGAACGGCATCCTCCTCCGCCTCCCTCGCCCGCAGCGGCGCGCAGGTCGTCGCGGCGGACTTCTCGCCCGGCATGCTCGCCGAGGGTCAGCGCCGCCACGGGGCGATGCGCAACCTCTCCTTCGTGCAGGCGGATGCCACCGCCCTGCCGTTCGCGGACGACGAGTTCGACGCGGTGACGATGTCGTACGCGCTGCGCAACGTGAACGACCCGAAGAAGGCGCTGCGCGAGCTCTACCGGGTGACCAAGCCGGGCGGCCGCCTCGTCATCAACGAGTTCTCCACGCCTCCGGGGAAAGTCTTCCGGGGGGCCTACCGGTTCTACAACGCGCAGGTGCTCCCGCGCGTGGCCCGGGTCGCCGGAACGAACGGCGACGCCTACGACTATCTGAACGAGTCGATCCGCGACTGGCCCGACCAGAAGCGGCTGTCCGCATGGATCAGGGAGGCCGGCTGGCAGGACGTCGCCTACCGCAACCTCACCTTCGGCATCGTGGCCCTGCACCGGGCGCGCAAGCCCGCGTGAGCACGGCGCGAACGGCGGCACCCGACGCAGGTAGGCTGGGAGCGTGACTTCGAGCCCCAGCGCCCCGGGTTCGCGACTCGCGAGCCGTCTCGGCTTCAGCGATCGCGTCTTCGTCGGTCCCGCCGCGCGTCGCATCGCCCGCACCATCGAAGACGGACTGGAGCTGGTCGAGACCGGGCTCGCGGACGACGTGCGTGTCGCCGACCCCCTCGCCGACGCCGCCAGCCGCTATCTGTACGAGGCCGGCGGCAAGCGCATCCGCCCCGTCCTCACGCTGCTCGCGGCCCAGCTCGGCGACGGCAACACCCGAGAGGTGATCGACGTCGCGAAGGCGCTGGAGATCACCCACCTCGGCTCGCTCTACCACGACGACGTCATGGACGGCGCCGACCGCCGCCGCGGTGTCCCGGCCGCGCAGACGGTGTGGGGCAACAACATCGCCATCCTCACCGGCGACATCCTCTTCTCGCGCGCCAGCCAGCTGATGTCGCGGCTCGGCGAGCGCGCCATCCGGCTCCAGGCCGACACGTTCGAGCGCCTGGTCCTCGGGCAGATGCACGAGACCCTCGGTCCGCAGCCGGACGACGACCCGATCGCGTTCTACATCCAGGTGCTCGCGGACAAGACCGGTTCGCTGATCGCGGCGGCCACCCAGGGCGGCGTGATCTTCTCGAACGCGCCGGCGGAGTACGAGGAGCCACTGCGCGTCTACGGCGAGAAGATCGGCGTCGCCTTCCAGCTCCTCGACGACGTGATCGACCTGTCGGCCAAGCCCGAGGAGACCGGCAAGGTCCCCGGCACCGACCTGCGCGCGGGCGTGCCCACCATGCCGTACCTGCTGCTCAAGGCGGAAGGGGATGCGACGGCGGCCGATCTCGCCGCCCGTATCGACGACGGCGTGGCCCTCATCGCCGACGGCGCCGACCCGGCCATCCTCGACGGACCGCTGGACGAGCTCCGCGACCACGCCGTCACCCAGAAGACCCTCGAGCTCGCGCACGCGTGGACGCAGGAGGCGATCGACGCCCTCACCGCTCTTCCGCGCGGCACCGTGCGTGAAGCGCTCACCCGATTCGCCGAGACCCTCGCCGAGCGCTCCAGCTGACACCGCGCACGGGCCGCGTGCCCGGGTGACTGCCGCGACGGCACACGAAAGGACCTCCATGACCAAGCTGAGACTGGCCATCGTCGGCGCCGGCCCCGCGGGCATCTACGCCGCGGACATCCTGCTGAAGGCCGAGCGCAAGTTCGACGTGTCCATCGACCTGTTCGAGCAGCTCCCCGCCCCCTACGGACTCGTCCGGTACGGCGTCGCCCCCGACCACCCCCGCATCAAGGGC
This sequence comes from Microbacterium sp. UMB0228, assembly GCF_002871415.1. Classification (NCBI taxonomy): domain Bacteria; kingdom Bacillati; phylum Actinomycetota; class Actinomycetes; order Micrococcales; family Microbacteriaceae; genus Microbacterium; species Microbacterium sp. UMB0228. Next base: position 136,713 of record NZ_PNFU01000003.1, read on the forward strand.
ATCATCACCGCTCTGCGCGACGTGCTCGACCGTGGCGACATCCGCCTCTTCGGCAACGTCCGGTTCGGCGAGGACATCACGCTCGACGACCTCAAGAAGCACTACAACGCAGTCATCTTCGCCACCGGGGCGATCCGTGACACGTCGCTGGACATCCCCGGCATCGACGCGGTGGGCTCCTACGGCGCCGCCGACTACGTGAGCTGGTTCGACGGACACCCCGACGTGCCGCGCGAGTGGCCGCTGGACGCCGCGTCGGTGGCGGTCCTCGGCAACGGCAACGTCGCCCTCGACGTCTCCCGCATGCTCGCGAAGCACGCGGAGGACCTCCTCGTCACCGAGGTCCCCGAGAACGTGTACGAGGGACTCAAGGCGAGCGCCGTCACGGACGTGCACGTGTTCGGCCGCCGGGGACCTGCCCAGGTGAAGTTCACGCCGCTGGAGCTCCGCGAGCTGGGCGAACTCCGCGACGTCGACATGGTCGTCTACGACGAGGACTTCGACTACGACGAGGCCTCGAAGGACGCGGTCGCGAGCAACAAGCAGGTCATGGTCATCGACCGCATCCTGCAGTCCTGGCGCAAGCGCGACTCCGTCAACAACGCCGGCGGCACCGCCTCGCGCCGCCTGCACCTGCACTTCTGGGCGCGCCCGGTCGAGGTGCGCACCGACGAGAACGGCCGCGTCGCCGCCCTCGTCTACGAGCGCACCCAGCCGGACGGCCAGGGCGGTGCGGTCGGCACCGGTGAGCTGCGCGAGGTACCCGTGCAGGCGCTGTATCGCGCGATCGGCTACTTCGGCTCGCCGCTGCCGGGCGTCCCCTTCGACAAGAAGCACGGCGTCATCCCGAACCACGAGGGCCAGGTGCTTGCGAAGGACTCCAACGACCGCGTCCCCGGCGTCTACGCGACCGGCTGGATCAAGCGCGGCCCGGTCGGCCTCATCGGCCACACGAAGTCCGACGCCATGGAGACCGTCCGTCACCTCATCAACGACCAGGGCTCGTGGTGGCACCCGGAAGACCCATCCGAGGAGGCCATCCCGGCACTGCTCGCCGAGCGCGGCGTCGCCTGGACCGACCTGGACGGCTGGCACCGCCTCGACGAGCACGAGATCAGCCTCGGCGCGCCGCAGGAGCGGGCACGCGTGAAGGTCGTCCCGCGCGAGGAGATGGTGCGCGTCTCCCGCGGCGAGTAGCGTAATCCCGCTCCCCGGAGGTCTCGTGGGCTAGCCTGGGCACGAGGGGGAGGACGCATGGCCGAGTGGATCCCGGATGTGCTCGGAGACGAGTTCGCCCAGCTCACCCTCGACCTCGGCAGTGACGAGCAGGGTCCGGTGGCGGCCACCCTCGTGCGCGCGCTGCCGGCTCCGGTCCCGTGGTGGGAGCGCGCCCGGCGCCGTCGCCCGCTGCTCGAGGGCGTGGACGTGCTCTACATCCACGGGTGGTCGGACTACTTCTTCCAGAAGCGGTTGGCCCGATTCTGGACCGCTCGTGGTGCCCGCTTCTTCGCCCTCGACCTCCGCAAGTACGGGCGCAGTCTGCGCGAGGGCCAGACCCCGGGCTACATCACCGACCTGTCCACGTACGACGAGGACATCGCCGCAGCCCTGGACGCGATGGGGCGCGGCGAGGGCGGCGCGGAGAGCGGGCGACGCCTGATCCTGCTCGGGCACTCGACCGGCGGGCTGACGCTGAGCCTGTGGGCGTCCCGGCATCCCGGCGCGGCCGATGCCCTCATCCTGAACAGTCCCTGGCTCGAGTTCCAGTTCGCCCCCGTGCGCGCCGCGATCGCCCCGATGGTGGAGTTCCAGGCGCGGATCCGGCCGCTCGACGTCGCGCCGCAGGTCGATCTCGGCTACTACACGCGGGCGCAGCAGGAGGTGGCCGACCCCGACGACCCGATGGAGGTCAACACCGCGTGGCGTCCCGTGCAGACGATGGCCGTGTACGCCGGGTGGCTCAACGCGATCCTCACCGGGCACAAGGCCGTCGCCGCGGGTCTGGACATCCCAGCGCCGGTCTGCGTCCTGCTGTCGAAGCGGTTCGTGCCGCCGACCCGGTGGTCGGAGGAGCTGACGTCCGCCGACTCCGTCCTCGTCGTCGACGACATCGCCCGCGCGGCCCTGCGGCTCGGTTCCTCCGTGACCGTCGAACGGATCGACGGCGCCCTGCACGACGTCTTCCTGTCCCGGCATGAAGCCCGCGAGGACGCGTATCGTCGCCTGCACCGCTGGGTCGTCGGCTGGCGCGCCGCTCAGACGTAGTACATCGCGCGCGCGAGGCGCTCCGCCTCGTCGCCGTCGCCGGTGCGCACCGCTTCGGCGAAGTCGGCATACACCTGTCGCATCCGCTCACGATCGCCGGGGCGCACCACCCAGGCGCGCAGGTTCCGGGTCACCGCGACGGCGACATCGTCGATGAGCATCCGGTGCTGACGGTTCCCGCTGTGGTCGGCGAGGTACGCGAAGACCGCCCATCGCGCCCGTGCCGTGGACGCGCCGTCCGTGAGCGAGTCCTGCATCCGCGTGATGAGCTCCTGCACCCGCTCGCGCTGGACCGCGCTCAGCCGCGGCACCGCCATCCGGGCCGTGATGCCGCCCTGGTAGCCGGCGAACTCCAGCGACTCGGCCACCACCTGCGGCGTAACCGTCGTCACCTCCGTGTACCGGCTCGGGTACATCGTCACCAGTCCCAGTCGCTCCAAGCGCTGCAGTGCTTCGCGCACCGGCGTCCGCGAGACGTGAAGCTCGTCCGCCACGTCGACGTCCCGGATCCGGTCGCCCTCGGCGAACTCTCCCTCCGTGATCAGCCGCCCGATGTGGTGGAACACCTCATCCGCCAGCAGCTGCTTGTTCTCTCCGATGCTCTTCGACTCGATCTGCGCCATGGCCCAGCCCCCGGTGGTTCTTGGTCTGCGCCCGACGTCCGCTCCCGGGCGATGAGGGGAGCGACGGCCGCAGGATTGCCGTCATGCCTCCTCGGGGGGCCGATCCGCGTGAGGGCGCGCAGCGGGCGGGGAGGCCTGTCATGAACCCGGGACCGGTCGGCGTGCGACGTCGGCAGACCCCAGGCCGACGCGAGCTTCGGGGGCCCGCGCCGCTCCCTCCCCTGAGCCGGCGTGGCATCCTCGAAGCGCACCCACCGCGGCGATCGGGTGTCGGGCGGGGATGGCGTCGGAGTCGTGACGAGTCACGACCGCTTCCAGTCTCGACGAAGAACACCGATATCTCGGTATGCGTTGACCGGGGAAAAGAAGCTCGTGACGGCGGGCCAGAATGCGCTGATCATCAGGGAGTCGCGCGGAGGCAGAGCGCATGCTTGGAACGTTGCATCTAATTATTTGGATGTAAAGGGGTTTTGGATCATTATTTAGTGATCTAAACTGATCGCATGGCCACGACACCGATCCCCGTGAAGCGGGCTGTCCGCACGATCGGGCAAAACCTCGCGACCCAGCGCAAGTTGCTGGGACTGACCGCCAAGATGGTCGCTGAGCGGGCCGGAACTACTCCTCAGACGATGAGCCGGCTTGAGAACGGCGAAGGCACGACTCTCGAGGTCACGCTCCGAGTCATGCGCGTTCTCGGACTCATGGATGCGGTCGTCGCGGCCAGTGATCCGTTCAACACCGAGCGGGGGCGCCTCCTGGCGGACGAGAAGCTGCCCGAACGCGTACGGGTGCGCTCCGATGGTTGATGTCTACGATGTCACGACCGTCGTCAACGGGAACGAGGTCCTTGCGGGCAGGATCTACCGCACCCGGGCCTCGGGCTCATTCGAGTATGACTCTGGATACCTGCGCATGCGGACGGCGTTCGAGTTGGCCCCCGCTCTGGGCCTGTTTCCTGGCGCCCAACCACTCCTTCCCAACAATCCGTTCGGAGACTCGGCCCCCGACCTGGGGTCGGAAGGTGCAGAATCGCGCAGCCGGTCGCCGGCTTGACGAGTTGACTCTGATGTTCGGCGTCAACGACGAGGGGCGCCAAGGAGCAACGCGGTTCTGGGCCGACGGCGTCGCGGTCGCGCCGGGGGACGGCGTGCCGGTGGAGGCCGATCTCGCCGACATCATCCACGTCGCCGATCAGGTCGAGCGGGGAGAACAGGACATCGACGACGTTGCGGTTCGGCGACTCTTCCGTGCCACCGGTTCCCTCGGGGGTGCTCGTCCCAAAGCCAACGTGAGGATCGGTGCTGACCTCTGGCTCGCGAAGTTCCCCAAGCCCGTCGGTGATGAGTGGAACGTGATGGCGTGGGAGGGGGTGATGCTCGATGCGATGGGAGCAGTCGGCATAGACGTCCCTCCGCATCAGACGAAGCGGATCGCGGTGGACGGAATCGAACGGACGGTCCTGTTCCTCAAGCGCTTCGATCGCAGAGAAGACGACATCCGAGTCCCGTACATCTCCGCGATGACCGCACTGGAAGCCACCGACGGCGAGGGTGGTGACTGGCTCGACGTGGTCGACTTCGCGCAGGTCTCCGGCTCCGATACGACCGAGCTCTGGAGACGAGCAGTCTTCGGTGCGCTCATCGGGAACCTTGACGACCATCTTCGGAACCATGGCTTCCTGCGCTGGGGGGCAGATTGGAGGCCCTCTCCGGCATTCGATGTGAACCCTGAGCCGCTCTCCGACGGGAACGAGCATCAGCTCTCCCTCTTCGGCAACCGCGACCTCGTCCTCGATTCCTTTCTCCGAAGGGATGCGCTCGATCTGTTCCGCGTGAAGCAGTCAGAAGTCACCGAGTTCCTCGACCGGCTGCGGCCTGTGGTGCGTCGGATGCCGCGTGTCGCGGAAGCCCACGGTGCGGACGCCGTCTCGATCGAGATGATGGCCACACGAATCGCCTCCGCCGCTGCCGCCCTGGGCTGACGACCCGTGACGCAAGAAGCGCCCGTCGGGAAACGGGCGCTTCTGTCGGTGTGATTCCGGCTCGCGCGGGCTCCCGGTGGACTGAACCAGGAATGCTCGGGCCGCGGAGTAGAGTCAGCGGTAGTTGATGAACTGCAGATCGATGTCGAGGTCGCTGCCCTTGAGGAGAGCGATCACGGCCTGGAGGTCGTCGCGGCTCTTGGACTGCACGCGCAGCTCGTCGCCCTGGATCTGGCTCTTCACGCCCTTGGGGCCTTCGTCGCGGATGATCTTGCCGATCTTCTTCGCGTTCTCGGAGGAGATGCCGTCCTTCAGGCTCGACAGGATGCGGAACTCCTTGCCGCTGGCGAAGGGCTCGCCCGAGTCGAGGCTCTTCAGGGAGATGCCGCGCTTGATGAGCTTGGACTGGAACACGTCGAGGACGGCGTTCGCGCGCTCCTCGGTGTTCGCGGTGATGAGGATCTGCTCGCCGCTCCAGGCGATCGAAGCACCGGTCCCCTTGAAGTCGTAGCGCTGCTCCACCTCTTTGCGCGCCTGGTTCAGAGCGTTCTCGGCCTCCTGGCGATCCACTTTCGAGACGATGTCAAAGGAACTGTCAGCCATGCCTTAACTGTATCCGGGGGTGTGCGGAAAGTCCCGTGGGCGCGGCGCCCCGGGAGCGCGTCGCCCGGCGCCTAGACTTCGTCGATGCCGATGTCGCCCTACGTCGAGGCGATCCGTGCGCGGATCGGACACGACTTCCTCCTGCTGCCCGGTGTCACCGCCGTCATCCGCGACGGCGAACGGTTCCTGCTGGCCCGGCACGCGCACTCCGGCGTGTGGAGTCTGCTCGGGGGCGGCATGGAGCCCGGTGAAGAGCCCGCGGACGCGGTCGCCCGCGAAGTCCTCGAGGAGACGGGAGCGCGTCTGCGGATCACAGGATTGATCGGCGCGTACGGTGGCGACCCGATGGCGGTGACCTATCCGAACGGCGACCAGGTCGGCTACGTCACGGTCGCATACGAGTGCGAACTGCTCAGTGACCCGGCACCGGACATGGACGAGATCGTCGAACTGGGCTGGTTCCCCCGAGAGGCCATCGCCTCCTTGCCGCGGCGTGACTGGATCGACCGCGTCATCCGCGATGCGCCGCATCGTGGTGTCGGGGAGCCCGTGCGCTGACGCGTGCGCCACCACCTGGCCCGGGGGCCCGCTAGCCGGCGCTCGCCGTGTAGACGTTCTCGGAGATCCGAGTCATCCCCTCCGGAGCGGGCGCACCGTCGGGGACGACGGTGAACGTGCCCGTGATGCCTCCCACCGAGAAGGGCGCGCCGTCACCGCCGCACCCGAGCACCCAGCTCTCCTCGTCGGCGTACGCCAGGAGGCATGCGGAAGCGTCGTCGCGGGCGCGAGCGAGCCACAGGGATGTCCCTTCGTCTTCGCCGACGAACCGGGCTGTCGCCTGGTCCACGTCGTCCCACGCGTAGCCGGGCAGATCTGCCGGAACCTCGTCCCGCGCCCCGGCTTCCCGATCGAGCACGGCGTATGCGGCTCCCACGCTGGTGCATCCGGTGAGCGCGACCGTGGACAGGACGACGACGGCGGCAGCCGCCCGAACGTGGATCCCCATCCAGCGATGCTCTCGCAGATGAGCCGTACGTGGAACCCCGCGCAGTCGCGAAAGGTTCGAACTCCGGCGGAGATGGAAGCGTTTTCATGCCTCCCGCCGGGCGCCGGGCCGATCACGGGTTGATATCGACGCTGTTGCGGATTGTGATCGTCTTTCGAAACGATGCATACTGTAAGCGCTTGCAGTCTTGCAGGCGCTCAGCACTGAGAGAGGCACACACCAATGAAGGTGAACAAGAGGGGCATGGTCGCCGCGGGCGCCATCGCCATCGTTTCGGCTCTGACGCTCGCCGGCTGCTCGACCGGCTCCGGCGGCGACGACTCTTCCTCCGGTGCGGACAGCGGCGGCACGCTGACCGTCTGGGTCGACGCCGAGCGGGTCGACGCGCTGCAGGGCGCGGCGGACGCGTACCAGGAGAAGACCGGTGTCACGGTCAAGCTGGTGGGGAAGTCCGTCGACGACATGAAGGACGACTTCATCCAGCAGGTCCCGACCGGCAAGGGCCCCGACGTGGTCATGGGCGCTCACGACTGGCTCGGCGAGCTCTCGACCAACGGTGTCGTCGCGCCGATCGAGCTCGGCGACAGCTCCGAGGACTACCTCCCCGTCGCGCTCCAGGCGGCGACCTATGAGGGCACCGTCTACATGCTCCCGTACGCGGTCGAGAACATCGCGGTCCTGCGCAACGCGGACCTCGTCCCCGAGCCCGCGACGAGCTTCGACGACATGGTCTCGAAGGGCACGTTCGTCGTGGAGCAGGGCGCCGAGGGCAACCCGTACCACCTGTACCCGTTCCAGACCGCGTTCGGCGCTCCGGTCTTCGGCACCGATGACAGCGGTAGCTACGACCCGACCGACCTGCAGCTCGGCAGCGAGGGCGGCTTCGCCTTCGCCGACTGGCTGGGGGCGCAGGGCGCGGCCGGCACGCTGAACACCGACATCGACGGTGAGATCGCCAAGCAGCAGTTCCTCGACGGCACCGCCGCCTTCTGGCTGACCGGCCCGTGGAACGTGGGCGCGGCCACCGAGGCGGGCATCAACGTCGAGATCGACCCGATCCCGAGCCCGACGGGGGAGACGGCCTCGCCGTTCGCCGGCGTCAAGGGCTTCTTCGTGAGCGCCGAGTCGAAGAACAAGGTCGCGGCCAACGACTTCCTCGTCAACTACCTCGGCACGGAGGACGTGCAGCTGGAGCTGTTCAAGGCCGGCAACGTCCTCCCGGCCCTCACGGCTGCCGCCGACACCGCGGCGTCCGACCCGATCATCGCCGGCTTCCAGTCCGTCGGCGCCGACGCGGTCCCCATGCCGGCGATCCCCGCCATGGGCGCGGTCTGGCAGTTCTGGGGCGTGGCCGAGGCCGCCATCATCAACGGCGAGGACCCGCAGGCGACGTGGCAGAAGCTCGTCGACGACGTGACCGCCGCGATCGAGTAACGGCCGACAAGATGACGACCCTGCCGGGGCGGGCCACCCAGCCCGCCCCGGCAGGACCATGACGAGGACGACATGACAGACACCGAAGAGCGCACCGCGCCCCCCACGCCTCGGCAGCGCCAGGCGGCGAAGATCGCCGAGGCGGCCTCCCGACCGATCGGGTGGATGCTGCTCAAGATCCTGTTGCTGGCGATCGTGGACGCGATCGCCGTCTACGCCGTGTTCGTGCTGCTCGTGCAACGCGAGTGGCTGGTGCTCGGCCTCGTCGTCGCGGTGACGGTCGTCGTCAACTACATCTACTTCTCCCGCAAGCGCATCGCGGCGAAGTACCTCACGCCCGGCATCATCTTCCTGGTCCTGTTCCAGGTCTTCACGCTCCTCTACACGGGCTACATCGGCTTCACGAACTACGGCACCGGTCACAACGGGAGCAAGGAGCAGGCGATCTCGTCGCTGCTCGCCTCCGCGCAGGAGCGCGTCGAGGACTCTCCGACGTACCCCGTCACGGTGGTCGAGCAGTTCGGCACCTACGGCCTCCTCGTCACGGATCCCGAGGACGGGGATGCCCTCCTCGGCACGGCGGAGCAGCCTCTCGCCGAGGTCGACGCGGAGTTCGAGGGTGGCAAGGCCGTCGCCGTCGACGGGTGGACCACGCTTCCGCTCGCCACCGTCTTCACGCTGTCGGAGGAGCTGGAGCAGCTCTCCGTCCCCTTCAGCGACGACCCCAACGAGGGCAGCCTCCGTGCACCCGACGGGCAGAACGGCTACCTGTACGTCTCGACGCTGACCTACGACGCCGATGCCGACACGATCACGGACACCGCGACCGGCACGGTCTACAGCGACACCGGCGACGGTGCGTTCACTGCGGAGGACGGCGAGCAGCTGCTGCCCGGCTGGCAGACCACGGTCGGCTTCGACAACTTCGTCCGCGCGGTGACCGACGAGTCCATCCGCGGTCCGCTCATCTCGGTCACCGTCTGGACTTTCGTCTTCGCGCTGGTGTCCGTCGCGACGACCTTCTTCCTCGGCCTGCTGCTCGCGCTCGTCTTCAACAACAAGCGCATGCGCTTCCGCAACGGCTACCGGATCATCCTCATCCTCCCGTACGCCTTCCCGGCGTTCCTCTCCGCGCTCGTCTGGGCAGGGATGATGAACGAGAGCTTCGGGTTCATCAACCAGGTGCTGTTCGGTGGCGCGTCCATCCCGTGGCTCACCGATCCGGTGCTGGCGAAGGTGTCCGTGCTGCTGGTGAACCTCTGGCTCGGCTTCCCGTACATGTTCCTCGTCTGCATGGGCGCGCTGCAGGGCATCCCGGACGACGTGAACGAGGCCGCCGTGATGGACGGCGCGAACGCGTGGCAGATCTTCCGCCGCATCAAGCTGCCGCTGCTGCTGGTGACCGTGGCGCCGCTGCTGATCTCGTCGTTCGCGTTCAACTTCAACAACTTCAACCTGATCTACATGCTGACCAAGGGCGGCCCCCGCTTCAGCGACGTGTCGATCCCCGTCGGCCACACCGACATCCTCATCTCGATGGTCTACAAGGTGGCCTTCACCGGGCAGACCCGCGACTACGGTCTCGCCTCCGCCTTCACGATCCTGATCTTCGTCGTGGTCGCGACGATCTCGATCATCAGCTTCCGCAAGACCAAGGCCCTCGAGGAGCTGAACTGACATGAGCACCGTCCCCAGCACCGCCCCGCGCACCGCTCCGCGGCGTCGTTCGTTCGGCGCCTGGTTCGCCGACACCGGATGGCGTCACCTCGTCGCCATCGTGGTGAGCGCCTTCGCCCTCTTCCCGCTCCTGTACGTCGTGTCGGCCTCGCTCAACCCGAAGGGCACGCTCACCGGATCGAACCAGCTCTTCTCGGCCATCGGGATCGACAGCTACGTACGCATCCTCAGCGACCCGCAGAACCCGTACGGGACGTGGTTCCTGAACACGCTGCTCATCGCGGTCGTGACGGGCGCGGTCACCGTGTTCATCGGAGCGTGTGCGGCATATGCCTTCTCCCGCATGCGCTTCGCGGGCCGTCGCGTGGGGCTCGTCACCATCGTCGTGGTGCAGATGTTCCCGCAGCTCCTCGCGGTCGTCGCGATCTTCCTGCTGATGTCGACGCTGGGGGACTGGTTCCCGGCGATCGGCCTCAACACGCACACCGGCCTGATCCTCGTCTATCTCGGCGGCGCGCTCGGCGTGAACACCTACCTGATGTACGGGTTCTTCAACACGATCCCGAAGGAGATCGACGAGGCCGCCCGCATCGACGGCGCCGGGCACGCGCGGATCTTCTTCACGATCATCCTGCGCCTGGTCGCCCCGATCCTCGCGGTCGTGGGCCTGCTCTCCTTCATCGGCACGGTGAACGAGTACGTGATCGCCAGCGTCATGCTCGTCGACGTGGATCAGCAGACCCTCGTCGTCGGTCTGACCAAGCTCGTGGCGAACCCTCGCTACGCCGACTGGTCGGCCTTCTCGGCCGGCGCGGTCATGGCGGCGATCCCGGTCATGGTGCTCTTCCTCTTCCTGCAGAAGTACATCGTCGGCGGTCTCACCGCGGGGGCGACCAAGGGCTGATCGAGCGGCCGCGGCGTCCGCTGACCGAGGCCGCCGCGTCGCGGCGTTGCTCACGGCCTGCGCGGGGGCTCGGGCCTACGGTGGGACCATGGCACGGGTGGGTGGACGGAACCTCGGGATGAGCTGGTTCGCCGGCATCGTGTGCGCGGGTATCGTCGGGGCTCTGGTGTGGCTCTCCCTGCCGATGCTCCCGGTTCTGGCGCAGGTCGCCGGCGACGCCCTTCGTACGGCCTTTCCGTGAACGGCAGGCGGGGCGACGCGCGTATGGCGACACGTCGGCACGCCTCCGGAAGCGCCGGGACAGGCGGCGGTAATCTCGCACTGCACATCCCCGATGAGAGGCGCACCCCATGAGTGATCCCGAGGCTCGTCAGCCCGAGAAGCCGCGCGACGTCGACGACGTCGTCGGCAGCGCGAACGCCGGTCTCGATGCCGCAGCAGCGGCCCGGGGAGATGTCTCCGGTGCCGTGGACGACTCGCGAGCGGATGACTCGCGCGTCTCCGATGCGCCGACCGACCCCGCCGTGACGCGGCAGGAGCCGGCGGTCGACCCTGATCTCGCCGCCTTCGAAGCTGCCGAGCGCGAACACCCCGGCACTTTCGCGTCAACGGTGCCGACGCCCTCGCGAACCGACAGCGACCGCTTCGGCGCTGATCGCGGTGACGCCGACCGTCACGACGCGACGCCGGAGACCTCGCTCTACGCGACGCCGACCAGCCCCGCGCACGAGGAGTCGGCCATGGCGGGCGCCGCCTACGCCTCCCACGCCGACGACACCGACACTCGGATCGTGCCCTCCGAGCCGCTCACGAACGGTGCCGCCGCCGCGCCGCAGCCGCAGCAGCCGCAGCCGATCTTCGTGCAGGCGCCGGAGCCGCCGCGTGAGCGCGGCAACCGCGGCACCGCCGGGGCCATCGGCCTGCTCGCCACCGTCGCCTTCGCGCTGCTCTACCTCGCGACCATCCTCGGTCTCGGCGCCCTCGCCGGCGACGTGAACGGGGAGAACATCGGCGAGGCTCTCGTCGCCCCGCTGCTCACCTGGGGGTTCTGGACCCCGGTGGTCGTGTTCTTCCTCGGCTTCTGGTTCCTCGGAGCGATCATCAACCGCGGCCGCTGGGGCCTCTGGGTGGTGTTCGGCCTCATCGTGGGCGTCATCGCCTACGCGGGACACATCCTGGGCCAGCTCTTCGAGGCGCCGTTCTGGAAGCTGAGTCCGTCCCAGGGTCTCGAACTCGCGGGGGAGCAGCTGCTGGCCCCGCTGGCCATCGCGGCCTTCGTCTTCGCCCGCGAGCTCACGATCTGGTTCGGCGCCTGGGTGGCCCGTAGCGGCGCCCGCAAGACCGAGCTGAACGAGGAGGCGCAGCGCGAGTACGAGCGCACCCTCGAGGCCGGTCCCACCCTGTCGAGGTAATCACGAACACCACCACGCCGAACCCCCGCGGGCCCGAGTCCGCGGGGGTTTCGGCTGTCCTCGCGGCGGTGATGGCCACCATCGCCTTCTTCGCCCTCGCCGTCTTCGGCCTCGGTGCGCTCAGCGTCGCGACCGACCGGGACATCATCGACGCGCCGGGCCTCGGGCAGATCCCGGGGGTGTCCGGCATGGTCGCGGCGGTCGTGGTGTTCGCGCTGGTCCTGTGGGCGACGGTGCGGCGGGGACACGCCTCCTTCGGCTCCGCTCCCGTGATCGCGCTGCTCACGGCACTCGTGCACCTCGCCACCGTCTGGTTCGCCGTGCTCGTCGCGACGAGCGACGTGGTCGTGGCCACGGCCGTCGCCGGAGATCTCGTCCGCGGCGGCGCGAGTCTCGTGCTCCTCGCCGCGGCGGCGGTGGCCGCCTGGGGTGGGATCGCCCTGCGCCGCACGAAGTCGGCGCAGCCGCGATGGCCGTGGGAGCGCGACGAGGGGGAATGACACCCCGGAAATCCGCGCCGTGAGCGGCGACGCGCCGTACGCTGGTGGGGTGGAGCGCTCATTGGAGACGCAGGTCGACCAGGCCGTCGAGGCCTGGTTGCGCTGGGTGCCGCGCTGGGAGCCGGCGACGCACCGCGGCCGGACCGCGCCCTGTCGACGCTGTCTCGGCTCGCCCATCCTCGCCGCCGCGGGAATCGCCGGCACCACCCCGCACGGCGTCCAGCACGGCCTGTCGACGCGCATCAAGACGATCGTCGACCATGCGGTCGGCGAGTACACCGCGCGGAACCTCCCGACACTGCAGCGCGAGCTCGACCAGCAGGCCGCGCGCAACAGGGCCCGCAGCTATCGACCGACCGAGGACCTCGACCCTGAGTTCGAGGGCATGCCGCTGGACCCGGAGCCGGTGCCCGGCGCCCCCTTCCTCTTCACGATCGCCGGCCTCGCCGACGACTCCGCGGCCGAGCTGCCGCCGCTGCCGCCGCTCTCCGACGAGGCCAAGACGGCACTGCGACAGGAGGTCGCCCTCGCGGACGAGTACGCGAACCTCGTCGGCCGGGAGATCTGCGGGATCCTGCTCCGACACCGCATCACGATCCAGGCGGCGGTGTCCCGGCACGTCGAGCCGCAGATCGAGGCGCTCCTCGCCGAGTTGACGGAGTCGCTGGACTCGCCGTTCGACCCCGACATCCCCTGACTCCGCGCGGTTCGCGCGAGGGCGACCGTCATTTGACCGTCAGGTTACGCGGCATTACACTTGATCAGGTGTGTGCACGTCCTGACGTGCGCGCTGGGCGTCGGCACCTCGCCGGTCCGCCCCCACGGCATACCCACCACACCAAAAGCTCGCCGGTTCCGGCGTGCCGGTGGGTCATGATGTGAAACCCATCACGCTGTCACCGTGCAGCACTATGAGGAGAGAACGTGCCAACCATTCAGCAGTTGGTTCGCAAGGGTCGCTCGCCCAAGGTCTCGAAGACCAAGGCGCCCGCGCTCAAGTCGAACCCGCAGCAGGCCGGGGTCTGCACCCGCGTCTACACCACCACCCCGAAGAAGCCGAACTCGGCGATGCGCAAGGTCGCTCGTGTGAAGCTCCGCAACGGGACCGAGGTCACCGCGTACATCCCCGGTGAGGGCCACAACCTGCAGGAGCACTCCCTGGTGCTCGTCCGCGGCGGTCGTGTGAAGGACCTCCCCGGTGTGCGTTACAAGATCGTCCGTGGCGCTCTGGACACCCAGGCCGTCAAGAACCGTAAGCAGGCTCGTTCCCGCTACGGCGCGAAGAAGGGTTGAGTTAGATGCCTCGTAAGGGTCCCGCCCCCAAGCGCCCCGTCGTCAACGACCCGGTCTACGGCGCTCCGATCGTCACCTCGCTGGTGAACAAGATCCTCGTCGACGGCAAGAAGTCCCTGGCCGAGTCGATCGTCTACGGCGCCCTCCGCGGTGTCGAGGCGAAGAACGGCCAGGACGCCGTCGCCACCCTGAAGAAGGCGCTCGACAACGTGCGCCCCACGCTCGAGGTCCGCAGCCGCCGCGTCGGTGGCTCGACCTACCAGGTTCCGGTCGAGGTCAAGCCGCACCGCGCGAACACCCTCGCGCTGCGCTGGCTCGTGAGCTACGCCAAGGGTCGTCGTGAGAAGACGATGACCGAGCGTCTCCAGAACGAGATCCTGGACGCGTCGAACGGCCTCGGTGCCGCGGTCAAGCGCCGCGAGGACACCCACAAGATGGCCGAGTCGAACCGCGCGTTCGCTCACTACCGCTGGTAACCCCTTCGACGGGCTCAGGGATCCTTTCCGCGTTCCTGGGCCCGTCGCACCCCCTCTTCGCAGTACACCTGCTGCTCCAATAGATAAGGACACTCCTGTGGCACAAGACGTGCTCACGGACCTGAGCAAGGTCCGCAACATCGGCATCATGGCGCACATCGATGCCGGCAAGACCACGACGACCGAGCGCATCCTGTTCTACACGGGCGTCAACCACAAGCTCGGCGAGACGCACGACGGTGCCTCGACCACCGACTGGATGGAGCAGGAGAAGGAGCGCGGCATCACGATCACGTCTGCCGCCGTGACCTGCTTCTGGAACAAGAACCAGATCAACATCATCGACACCCCCGGTCACGTGGACTTCACGGTCGAGGTGGAGCGCTCGCTCCGCGTCCTCGACGGCGCGGTCGCCGTGTTCGACGGCAAGGAGGGCGTCGAGCCCCAGTCCGAGACCGTGTGGCGTCAGGCCGACAAGTACAACGTCCCCCGCATCTGCTTCGTCAACAAGATGGACAAGCTCGGCGCGGACTTCTACTTCACGGTCGACACGATCATCAACCGCCTCGGCGCCAAGCCGCTGGTGCTGCAGCTCCCGATCGGTGCCGAGAACGACTTCGTCGGCGTCATCGACCTCATCGAGATGCGCGCCCTGGTGTGGCCCGGCGACGCCAAGGGTGACGTGACCATGGGTGCCTCCTACGAGGTGCAGGAGATCCCGGCCGACCTCAAGGACAAGGCCGAGGACTACCGCCAGCAGCTGCTGGAGACGGTCGCCGAGACCGACGAGGAGCTTCTCGAGAAGTTCTTCGGCGGCGAGGAGCTCACCGTCGCGGAGATCAAGGGCGCCATCCGCAAGATGGTCATCGCCAGCGAGATCTACCCGGTCCTCTGTGGCTCCGCCTTCAAGAACCGCGGTGTGCAGCCGATGCTGGACGCCGTCGTCGACTACCTCCCGTCCCCGCTGGACGTGCCCGCCATCGAGGCGCACGACCCGAAGGACGAGGAGAAGATCATCGAGCGTCACCCCGACGCGAAGGACCCGTTCGCGGCCCTGGCCTTCAAGGTCGCCGTGCACCCGTTCTTCGGTCGTCTGACGTACGTGCGCGTCTACTCGGGCGAGCTCGAGTCGGGTGCCCAGGTCATCAACTCGACCAAGGGCAAGAAGGAGCGCATCGGGAAGATCTTCCAGATGCACGCCAACAAGGAGAACCCGGTCGACAAGCTGACCGCCGGCAACATCTACGCCGTCATCGGCCTGAAAGACACCACCACCGGTGACACCCTCGCCGACATCGCGCAGCCGGTCGTCCTCGAGTCGATGACGTTCCCGGAGCCGGTGATCGAGGTCGCCATCGAGCCGAAGACCAAGGCCGACCAGGAGAAGCTGGGTCTCGCGATCCAGAAGCTCGCTGAGGAGGACCCGACCTTCCGCACGGAGCTCAACCCCGAGACCGGTCAGACGACCATCAAGGGCATGGGCGAGCTGCACCTCGACATCCTCGTGGACCGCATGAAGCGCGAGTTCCGCGTCGAGGCGAACGTCGGCAAGCCGCAGGTCGCGTACCGCGAGACGATCCGCAAGACCGTCGAGAAGCACGACTACACGCACAAGAAGCAGACCGGTGGATCGGGCCAGTTCGCCAAGATCCAGTTCAACATCGAGCCGCTCGAGCTCGACGGCGAGAAGACGTACGAGTTCGTGAACGCGGTCACCGGTGGCCGCATCCCGCGCGAGTACATCGGCTCGATCGACGCCGGTTTCCAGGACGCCATGAACGTCGGTGTCCTCGCGGGCTACCCGATGGTGGGCGTCAAGGCGACCATCGTCGACGGTGCGGCGCACGACGTCGACTCCTCGGAGATGGCGTTCAAGATCGCGGGCTCCATGGGCTTCAAGGAGGCCGCTCGCCGTGCCAACCCCGTGCTGCTCGAGCCGCTGATGGCCGTCGAGGTCCGTACTCCGGAGGAGTACATGGGCGACGTCATCGGCGACCTGAACTCGCGTCGTGGCCAGATCCAGTCGATGGAGGACGCCGCCGGCGTCAAGGTCGTGCGTGCCGCGGTGCCGCTGTCCGAGATGTTCGGCTACATCGGCGACCTGCGCTCGAAGACCTCGGGCCGTGCCGTCTACTCCATGGAGTTCGACAGCTACGCCGAGGTCCCGCGCGCGGTGGCCGACGAGATCGTCCAGAAGGCCAAGGGCGAGTAACACTTCCCGGCGCTTCGACAGGCTCAGCAACCCATAATGGGGCCCTGAGCCTGTCGAAGGGCCAGGTCACCTACAACTTCACATTCCCTCTCTACTAAACTGAGAACCTAACCCGTAGAGAACCGGTCGCAAACCAGTGCCCGGCACCTCTACAACGACGTCCTGAGGAGGACCCAGTGGCTAAGGCCAAGTTCGAGCGGACCAAGCCGCACGTCAACATCGGAACGATCGGTCACGTCGACCACGGCAAGACCACGCTCTCCGCAGCGATCTCGAAGGTGCTTGCTGACAAGTACCCGTCCGACACGAACGTGCAGCGTGACTTCGCTTCCATCGACTCGGCGCCGGAAGAGCGCCAGCGCGGTATCACGATCAACATCTCGCACATCGAGTACGAGACCCCGAAGCGCCACTACGCCCACGTTGACGCCCCCGGCCACGCCGACTACGTCAAGAACATGATCACGGGTGCGGCGCAGATGGACGGCGCGATCCTCGTCGTCGCGGCCACCGACGGCCCGATGGCGCAGACGCGCGAGCACGTGCTGCTCGCCAAGCAGGTCGGCGTCCCCTACCTGCTCGTCGCGCTGAACAAGTCCGACGCGGTCGACGACGAGGAGATCCTGGAGCTCGTCGAGCTCGAGGTCCGCGAGCTGCTCTCGAGCCAGGGCTTCGACGGCGACAACGCTCCCGTCGTTCGTGTCTCCGCTCTCAAGGCCCTCGAGGGCGACGAGAAGTGGGTCGACGCGATCCTCGAGCTCATGCAGGCTGTCGACGACAGCGTTCCGGACCCGGAGCGTGACCGTGACAAGCCGTTCCTCATGCCCGTCGAGGACGTCTTCACGATCACCGGTCGTGGCACCGTCGTCACGGGTCGCGCCGAGCGTGGCACCCTGGCCATCAACTCCGAGGTCGAGATCGTGGGTCTGCGCCCGACGCAGAAGACGACCGTCACCGGTATCGAGATGTTCCACAAGCAGCTCGACGAGGCCTGGGCCGGCGAGAACTGTGGTCTGCTCCTCCGCGGCACCAAGCGCGAGGACGTGGAGCGCGGCCAGGTCATCGTGAAGCCGGGTTCGGTCACGCCGCACACCGACTTCGAGGGCACGGCCTACATCCTGTCCAAGGACGAGGGTGGCCGCCACAACCCCTTCTACACGAACTACCGTCCGCAGTTCTACTTCCGCACCACGGACGTCACCGGCGTCATCACGCTGCCCGAGGGCACCGAGATGGTCATGCCCGGCGACACCACCGACATGACGGTCGAGCTGATCCAGCCGATCGCCATGGAGGAGGGCCTCGGCTTCGCCATCCGTGAGGGTGGTCGTACGGTCGGCGCCGGTACGGTGACGAAGATCATCAAGTAAGCATCTGCTTCCTCGCAAAGGGGTCGAGCCTTCGGGCTCGGCCCCTTTGTCGTTCTCCGGTCCAGGGTTCCGCTGCCCGGTTCTGCCAGGCAGAATGAGGAGTCCGGCGCGATCGCCGGCAGTTCACCTCCGAAGGGGATTCACATGGGTATCGAGGACGCCGTCAACAAGGGCAAGGACCTGTACGAGCAGAACAAGGACAAGCTCGCCGAAGCCGTCAAGAGCGAGCAGGCCGAGGACATCAGCGACAAGGTGCTGGACGGTGTCGCGGACTTCGCGAAGAAGATCGCACCCGGCGCGGCCGACAAGATCGACGAGATCCGCGAGAGTGCGGACAAGAGCATCGGCAACGAGTAGAGGCCGACGTCTCCACGGCGAGCGGCGGCCCCCGAGATCGGGGCCGCCGCTCTTCTGTGTCGGGGGTATTCCAGTGCTGGGCGCCCTCGGATGTGGCGGATTCTCGGATGGATCGAGTAGGATCATCTCGACCGCCTGGGGATCTTGCGGTCGGGGACGCCGAAGGGGTTCGGCTCCCGAATCACGCGGTTCGTCCGCGTTGGAAATCTGGGGAAAACGATTTTGGGGATCATCGTGCGACGCGCGCAATCCGTGCGCCTGAGCGTCTCCCCGCCTGCGCGGCGGGTCTTCCGCCGTGCCTCGGTCGAGGCGTCCGGCGTCCCTTCACGCTGGGCTCCTCGCGTTCGGTGTGCCCCCTCGCACCGAACGCCCTCCCCAAGCGGGGCGAGGCATGGGGATGCCTCGCCCCGCGCTCCTCCGGCGACTGAAGGCGCGCGGAGGGGGAGGTCCCTGAGAGTCCGGTGAGCGCGACACGCCCGGGTTTGCAGAAGTGAAATCCGCCGTGGCAGAATAGACAGGTTCGATATTCCGTCGCCGCTGTGCGTGCGCCGGATCACTGCCAGGGCAGTGCATAGACGGCGCCTCCTCCGGGAGGCTGCAGGGTTCTAGGCCGCGGGCAGCAGAACACAATCCCGACACCTTCATCATCGAGGGCACTGCCGTGCGCGGCGGGGGTCGGGCATCCGTCACCTTCGGGTGCGCGGCTGACAGCAGAACAGTGGTGCAGCCTCTTCGACAGGCTCCCCGACCGCGAGGTCGAGGGCCCGAGAAGACGAGTGCCGAGGCGCGAACAGCGCCGACGTGCGTCCAATGCCCCAGGGCCACCCGGTCCCGGACGGTAAGACGCTTAAAGAGAGAGAGCAGACAATGGCGGGACAGAAGATCCGCATTCGCCTGAAGTCGTATGACCACGAGGTCATCGACACGTCCGCACGCAAGATCGTCGACACCGTGACCCGTGCGGGCGCGACCGTCGTCGGACCCGTGCCCCTTCCGACCGAGAAGAACGTCGTGTGCGTCATCCGGTCGCCCCACAAGTACAAGGACAGCCGCGAGCACTTCGAGATGCGCACCCACAAGCGCCTGATCGACATCGTCGACCCGACGCCCAAGGCCGTCGACTCGCTGATGCGTCTCGACCTGCCGGCCGACGTCAACATCGAGATCAAGCTCTGAGGTTCGACATGGCTGACATCAACTCCAAGGTTTCCAAGGGCATGCTCGGCACCAAGCTCGGCATGACCCAGGTCTGGAACGAGAACGGCAAGCTCGTTCCCGTCACCGTCATCGAGCTCGCGCCGAACGTGGTCACCCAGATCCGTACCCCCGAGAAGGACGGCTACAACGCCGTGCAGATCGCGTACGGCCAGATCGACCCGCGCAAGGTGAACAAGCCCCTCTCGGCTCACTTCGAGGCTGCCGGCGTCACGCCGCGTCGCCACGTGACCGAGGTCCGGACGGCCGACGCCGCCGACTACACGCTGGGCCAGGAGCTCACGGTGGACGGCACGTTCGAGGCCGGCCAGCTCGTCGACGTCGTCGGCACGAGCAAGGGCAAGGGCACCGCCGGTGTCATGAAGCGCCACAACTTCAAGGGCGTCTCGGCATCGCACGGTGCGCACCGCAACCACCGCAAGCCCGGCTCCATCGGCGCATCGTCGACCCCGAGCCGCGTCTTCAAGGGCATGCGCATGGCCGGCCGTATGGGTGGCGAGCGCGTGACCGTCCTCAACCTCACGGTGCACGCCATCGACATCGAGAAGGGACTCATGCTCGTCAAGGGCGCCGTCCCCGGTGCTCGCGGCCGCATCGTCTACGTCCGCAACGCAGTGAAGGGTGCCTGATCATGGCTGACTCCACTCTCGCGCTCGACGTCCTCAAGGCAGACGGCAAGAAGGCAGGCTCCGTCGAGCTTCCCGCCGCGCTGTTCGACGTCAAGACGAACATCCCGCTCATCCACCAGGTCGTCGTCGCGCAGCTCGCGGCGGCTCGCCAGGGCACGCACTCGACCAAGCGTCGTGGCGAGGTCTCGGGTGCCGGCCGCAAGCCCTTCAAGCAGAAGGGCACGGGTAACGCCCGCCAGGGCTCGATCCGCGCGCCGCACATGACCGGCGGTGGCATCGTGCACGGCCCGAAGCCGCGCGACTACTCGCAGCGCACCCCCAAGAAGATGATCGCGGCCGCCCTGCTGGGCGCGCTCAGCGACCGCTTCCGCGGTGACCGTCTGCACGCGATCGACACGTTCGGCACCGACGGCGCGCCGTCGACCAAGGCCGCCGCGGGCTTCCTCGCCCAGGTCGCCACGTCGAAGAACGTCCTCGTGGTCATCGAGCGCGGCGACGAGCTCGCGCTCAAGAGCATCCGCAACCTCGGGCACGTCCACGTGCTGACGTTCGACCAGCTCAACGCCTACGACGTGCTCGTCTCCGACGACATCGTCTTCACCCAGGCCGCGCTCGAGGGCTTCATCGCCTCCAAGTCCGGCGCCAACCAGGAGGTCTCCGCATGAGCGAGCAGGCATCTGTTCTCCAGACGGCCCTGAACAAGGACCCGCGCGACATCATCCTGAAGCCGGTCGTGTCCGAGAAGAGCTACGGCCTGATCGACGAGGGCAAGTACACCTTCCTCGTCGACCCGCGCGCTTCGAAGACCGAGATCAAGCTCGCCATCGAGAAGATCTTCGGCGTCAAGGTCGCGTCCGTCAACACGATCAACCGCGTCGGCAAGGCCCGTCGCACCCGCTTCGGCACCGGTAAGCGCAAGGACACCAAGCGCGCCATCGTGAGCCTGAAGTCGGGCACCATCGACATCTTCACGGCAATCGGCTGATCCGGGGGATAAGGACAATCATGGCTATTCGCAAGTACAAGCCCACGACCCCGGGCCGTCGCGGCTCGTCGGTGGCTGACTTCGCCGAGATCACCCGATCGACGCCGGAGAAGTCGCTGCTGCGCCCGATCTCGAAGACCGGTGGTCGCAACAACCAGGGCCGCATCACGACCCGTCACATCGGTGGTGGCCACAAGCGCCAGTACCGCGTCATCGACTTCCGTCGCAATGACAAGGACGGCGTGAACGCCAAGGTCGCGCACATCGAGTACGACCCCAACCGCACCGCGCGCATCGCGCTGCTGCACTACTTCGACGGCGAGAAGCGCTACATCCTCGCGCCGGCGAAGCTGAAGCAGGGCGACATCGTTGAGTCGGGCCCCGCGGCGGACATCAAGCCGGGAAACAACCTCCCGCTGAAGAACATCCCCACGGGTACCGTCATCCACGCCATCGAGCTCCGCCCCGGCGGCGGCGCGAAGATGGCGCGCTCGGCCGGTGCGTCGGTCCGCCTCGTCGCCAAGGACGGCCCCTACGCCCAGCTGCGTCTGCCCTCCGGTGAGATCCGCAACGTCGATGCGCGCTGCCGCGCGACCATCGGCGAGGTCGGCAACGCCGAGCAGTCGAACATCAACTGGGGCAAGGCCGGCCGCATGCGCTGGAAGGGCGTCCGCCCGACCGTCCGCGGTGTCGCGATGAACCCGGTCGACCACCCGCACGGTGGTGGTGAGGGCAAGACGTCCGGTGGACGTCACCCCGTCTCCCCGTGGGGTCAGGCCGAGGGCCGCACCCGCCACGCCAACAAGGAAAGCGACAAGTACATCGTGCGTCGTCGCAACGCCGGCAAGAAGCGCAAGTAGGAGTAAGAGAAGATGCCTCGCAGTCTCAAGAAGGGCCCCTTCGTCGACGAGCACCTGCTTCGCAAGGTGGTCGTGCAGAACGAAGCCGGCACGAAGAACGTCATCAAGACCTGGTCCCGCCGGTCCATGATCATCCCGGCCATGCTGGGTCACACGATCGCGGTCCACGACGGTCGCAAGCACATCCCCGTGTTTGTCTCCGAGACCATGGTCGGTCACAAGCTGGGCGAGTTCGCGCCCACCCGCACCTTCCGCGGCCACGAGAAGGACGACAAGAAGGGCCGTCGCCGCTGACGCGGCGGCGATAGAGGAGAGAGAAATGGTGGAGTCCATCGCACGCGTGCGACACATCCGCGTGACCCCTCAGAAGGCTCGTCGTGTCGTCGCGCTCATCAAGGGCAAGCAGGCCCAGGAGGCTCTGGCGATCCTGAAGTTCGCTCAGCAGTCCGCCAGTGAGCCGATCTACAAGCTTGTCGCGTCGGCCATGGCCAACGCGCAGGTCAAGGCGGATCGTGACGGCGAGTACCTCGACGAGCAGGACCTGTACGTGAAGAACGCGTACGTGGACGAGGGCACGACGCTCAAGCGTTTCCAGCCCCGTGCACAGGGTCGCGCTTTCCAGATCAAGAAGCGCACGAGCCACATCACGGTCGTGCTCTCGACGCCGGAGGCGGCTCCTGCCGCGGCCGGCGACAGCAACAAGAAGGCGAGCAAGTAATGGGACAGAAGGTCAACCCGTACGGCTTCCGCCTCGGCATCACCACGGACCACGTGTCGCGCTGGTTCTCCGACTCGACGAAGCCGGGTCAGCGTTACGCCGACTACGTGGCCGAGGACATCAAGATCCGTCGCCTGCTGCAGACGCAGCTCGACCGTGCCGGCGTCTCGAACATCGAGATCGAGCGCACCCGTGACCGCGTCCGCGTCGACATCCACACCGCCCGCCCGGGCATCGTGATCGGCCGTCGTGGTGCAGAGGCCGAGCGCATCCGCGGCGACCTCGAGAAGCTCACGGGCAAGCAGATCCAGCTGAACATCCTCGAGGTCAAGAACCCCGAGGCCGACGCTCAGCTGGTCGCCCAGGGCATCGCCGAGCAGCTCTCGGCTCGCGTGGCGTTCCGTCGCGCGATGCGCAAGGGTCTGCAGGGCGCGCAGCGCGCCGGCGCCAAGGGCATCCGCATCCAGGTCTCGGGCCGTCTCGGCGGCGCCGAGATGAGCCGGTCGGAGTTCTACCGCGAGGGTCGTGTGCCGCTGCACACGCTGCGCGCGAACATCGACTACGGCTTCTACGAGGCCAAGACCACCTTCGGCCGCATCGGCGTGAAGGTGTGGATCTACAAGGGCGACCTCACCGCCAAGGAGCTCGCGCGCGAGCAGGCCAACGCGCCGAAGTCGCGCCGTGACGACCGTGGTGACCGCCGCCGTGCCCCGCGCAACGAGGCACCTGTTGCAGAAGGAGCGTCGGCATAATGCTCATCCCCCGTAAGGTCAAGTACCGCAAGCAGCACCACCCGGGGCGCTCGGGTCAGGCCACCGGCGGCACGAAGGTCTCCTTCGGCGAGTTCGGCATCCAGGCCCTCACCCCCGCGTACGTGACGAACCGTCAGATCGAGTCCGCTCGTATCGCGATGACCCGTCACATCAAGCGTGGCGGCAAGGTGTGGATCAACATCTACCCGGACCGTCCGCTCACGAAGAAGCCGGCCGAGACCCGCATGGGTTCCGGTAAGGGTTCCCCCGAGTGGTGGGTCGCCAACGTCAAGCCGGGCCGCGTCCTCTTCGAGGTCGCGGGTGTCGACGAGCAGCTCGCTCGCGAGGCACTGACCCGTGCAATCCACAAGCTGCCGCTCAAGGCACGCATCATCAAGCGCGAGGAGGGCGACGCGTAATGGCGATCGGCACCAAGGAGCTCGCTCCGGCAGAGCTCGACACGTTCGAAGACCAGCGCCTCGTTGAGGAGCTGCGCAAGGCCAAGGAGGAGCTGTTCAACCTCCGTTTCCAGTCGGCCACCGGCCAGCTGGAGAGCCACGGCCGCATCCGCGCCGTCAAGCGCGACATCGCGCGCCTCTACACGGTGATCCGCGAGCGCGAGCTGGGCATCCGTGCGACGCCCGCTCCGGTCGAGGCTCCCGCGAAGAAGGCGACCAAGTCGAAGGCGAAGAAGGCGGACGCCGCCGAGGACGCCCCGAAGGAAGAGGCTGAGTGATGGCCACCAAGAAGGAAGCCGCCGTCGAGGCTGAGCACGCCGCTCACGACGTGCGCGACGCCGACGCCCGCGGGTACCGCAAGGCCCGTCGTGGCTATGTCGTCAGCGACAAGATGGACAAGACGATCGTCGTCGAGGTCGAGGACCGCGTGAAGCACCCGCTTTACGGCAAGGTCATCCGCCGGACGTCGAAGGTCAAGGCGCACGATGAGGCGAACTCCGCCGGCATCGGCGACCTGGTCCTGATCAACGAGACCCGCCCGCTGAGCGCCACCAAGCGCTGGCGTCTGGTGGAGATTCTGGAGAAGGCCAAGTGATTCAGCAGGAGTCCCGTCTCAAGGTCGCCGACAACACCGGCGCCAAGGAGCTGCTCACGATCCGCGTCCTCGGTGGCTCGCGCCGCCGGTACGCCGGTCTGGGCGACACCATCGTCGCGACCGTCAAGGACGCGATCCCCGGTGGCAACGTCAAGAAGGGCGACGTCGTCAAGGCGGTCATCGTCCGCACCAAGAAGGAGACCCGTCGTCCCGACGGCTCCTACATCAAGTTCGACGAGAACGCCGCCGTCATCCTGAAGAACGACGGGGAGCCCCGCGGCACCCGTATCTTCGGGCCGGTCGGCCGTGAGCTTCGCGACAAGAAGTTCATGAAGATCGTCTCGCTGGCACCGGAGGTCATCTGATCATGGCGAAGATCAAGAAGGGCGACCTGGTTCAGGTCATCTCGGGCGCCAAGCCCGAGCGTGGTGGCGACCGCGGCAAGCAGGGCAAGGTCCTCGACGTCCTCGTCGAGCAGAACCGTGTCGTCGTCGAAGGCGTCAACTACGTCACCAAGCACACGCGCGTCGGTCAGACGCAGCGTGGTACGAAGACGGGTGGCCTCGAGACCGTCGAGGCGCCCATCCACATCTCGAACGTCGCACTCGTCGACCCCTCGACCAAGAAGCCGACCAAGGTCGGCCACCGGGTCGAGGAGCAGACCAAGGACGGCGTGAAGCGCACCGTCCGCGTGCGCTTCGCGAAGAAGAGCGGTAAGGACCTCTGATGGCAACGACCGACGCTGCGGTGGCTGGCAAGATCCAGCCCCGCCTGAAGGCGAAGTACAACGCCGAGATCAAGAAGGCTCTGCAGGACGAGTTCGGCTACGAGAACGTCATGCAGATCCCCGGCCTGGTCAAGGTCGTCGTGAACACCGGTGTCGGCGAGGCTGCTCGCGACAGCAAGGTGATCGATGGTGCGGTCGACGACCTCACCAAGATCACCGGCCAGAAGCCGATCGTCACCAAGGCCCGCAAGTCCATCGCGCAGTTCAAGCTGCGTGAGGGCCAGCCCATCGGCGCGCACGTCACCCTCCGTGGCGACCGTGCGTGGGAGTTCGTGGACCGCCTGGTCTCGCTCGCGCTGCCCCGCATCCGCGACTTCCGCGGTCTGTCGGCCAAGCAGTTCGACGGCAACGGCAACTACACCTTCGGTCTCCAGGAGCAGAGCGTGTTCCACGAGATCGATCAGGACAAGATCGACCGCGTCCGTGGTTTCGACATCACCGTCGTGACCTCGGCGAAGACGGACGACGAGGGTCGGGCGCTGCTCCGTCACCTCGGCTTCCCGTTCCGCGCGGACGACGCCCAGGCGTGACCCTTCGACGGGCTCAGTGGTCTCGTGTCACTGAGCCCGTCGATGTGCACGTACAATTGAAGATTGCGTGCTCATCGCAGGCCGTCTGTCGTGTAACGGCAGCCGGAACCTCATGAACGAAAGTAGACAACAATGACAATGACAGACCCGGTCGCAGACATGCTGACCCGTCTGCGCAACGCGAACTCGGCGCACCACGACACCGTGACGCTGCCGTCGAGCAAGCTCAAGACGCACATCGCAGAGATCCTCCAGCAGGAGGGCTACATCGCCGGTTGGGAGACCTCCGACGCGCGCGTGGGCAAGAACCTGACGCTGACGCTGAAGTACGGCCCGAACCGCGAGCGCTCGATCGCGGGCATCAAGCGCGTGTCGAAGCCCGGCCTCCGCGTGTACGCGAAGTCGACCGAGATCCCCACGGTCCTCGGCGGCCTCGGCGTGGCCATCCTGTCCACCTCCTCCGGTCTCCTCACGGACCGCCAGGCTGAGCAGAAGGGCGTGGGCGGAGAAGTTCTCGCCTACGTGTGGTAATCCGAAATGTCGCGTATTGGACGACTTCCCATCGACGTTCCCGCGGGCGTGACCGTTTCGGTCGACGGCCGTGAGGTCGCGGTGAAGGGCCCCAAGGGTGAGCTCACCCTCACGGTGGCCAGCCCCATCGAGGTGTCGGTCGAGGAGAACCAGGTTCTCGTCACCCGCCCCGACGACGAGCGCGAGTCCCGGTCGCTTCACGGCCTGACCCGCACGCTCATCAACAACAACATCATCGGCGTGACCCAGGGCTACACCAAGGGTCTCGAGGTCGTCGGCACCGGTTACCGCGTGCAGCAGAAGGGCAACTCGGTCGAGTTCGCCCTCGGCTTCTCGCACCCGGTCCTGGTCGACCCGCCCGCCGGCATCACGCTCACGGTCGAGGGCACGAACAAGCTCACCGTCAGCGGGATCGACAAGCAGGCCGTCGGTGAGGCGGCTGCGAACATCCGCAAGATCCGCAAGCCCGAGCCGTACAAGGGCAAGGGTGTGCGCTACGCCGGCGAGGTCGTGCGTCGCAAGGCCGGAAAGGCTGGTAAGTAACCATGGCTGTGAAGTCGAAGTCCGACGCCCGCGCGCGTCGTCACGCCCGTCTTCGCAAGAAGATCGTGGGCACCGAGGTGCGTCCGCGCCTCGTCGTCAACCGTTCGGCGCGTCACGTCTTCGTGCAGCTCGTCGACGACAGCAAGGGCCACACGGTCGCCTCGGCCTCGACGCTCGAGACCGACCTGCGTTCGCTGGATGGCGACAAGACCGCCAAGGCTCGCAAGGTCGGCGAGCTCCTCGCCGAGCGTGCGAAGGCCGCAGGCGTTTCCGAGGCAGTGTTCGACCGTGGCGGCAACCGCTACGCGGGTCGTGTCGCCGCCATCGCCGACGGCGCCCGTGAAGGGGGTCTGGCACTGTGAGTGACAACAAGGAGAACGAAGTGACCGAAGCGGCTGCTGCCACTTCCGAGACGGCCGCCGGCACCACGCAGGCTGAGCCCACTCGCGACCAGCGGGACGGCCGCCGCGGCGGACGTGACCGCAACCAGGGCGGCCGCGACCGCAACTCGCGCGACCGCGGCGACAACCAGTTCCTGGAGCGCGTCGTCACCATCAACCGCGTCTCGAAGGTCGTGAAGGGTGGTCGTCGCTTCAGCTTCACCGCTCTCGTGGTCGTCGGCGACGGCAACGGTCTGGTGGGCGTCGGCTACGGCAAGGCCCGTGAGGTCCCCCTGGCGATCTCGAAGGGTGTCGAAGAGGCCAAGCGCAACTTCTTCCGCGTCCCGCGCGTCGGCAGCACCATCCCGCACCCCGTGCAGGGTGAGTCGGCCGCCGGTGTGGTGCTCCTGCGCCCCGCCGCTGCCGGTACCGGTGTCATCGCCGGTGGCCCGGTCCGCGCCGTGCTCGAGTGCGCCGGCATCCACGACGTGCTGTCCAAGTCGCTCGGCTCGTCGAACACGATCAACATCGTGCACGCGACGGTCACCGCCCTGAAGGAGCTCGAGGAGCCCCGCGCCGTCGCCGCACGTCGTGGTCTCGAGTTCGACCAGGTCGCCCCGGCCCGGCTCGTCCGCGCCGAGGCCGAGGCCATCGCCGCACAGAAGGTAGGTGCCTGATGGCCGCGCGACTCAAGGTCACGCAGATCAAGTCCAAGGTGAGCGAGAAGCAGAACCAGCGCGACACGCTGCGCAGCCTCGGTCTCAAGCGGATCGGTGACACCACCGTCCGCCCCGACGACGCGCAGACGCGCGGCTACGTCAAGACCGTCGCCCACCTCGTCAAGGTTGAGGAGATCGACTAATGGCTGAGAAGAACGAGGCCGTCGAGGCCGAGAAGGCCACGAAGAAGGCGGCGGCTCCCAAGGCCGACGCCGCCAAGAAGCCCGCCGCGAAGAAGGCACCGGCCAAGACCGCTGCCGCCGACGCGAAGGCCGACGGCTCCGCCAAGGCTGCGCCGAAGAAGGACGCCCCGGCGTCCCGCCCCGGCGTGCTGAAGGTCCACCACCTGCGTCCGGTCCCGGGTGCCAACACCGCGAAGACCCGTGTCGGTCGCGGTGAGGGCTCGAAGGGCAAGACGGCCGGTCGCGGCACGAAGGGCACCAAGGCCCGCAACACCGTGCGCGTCGGCTTCGAGGGTGGCCAGATGCCGCTGCACATGCGCACGCCGAAGCTGCGCGGCTTCAAGAACCCGTTCCGCGTCGAGTACCAGGTCGTGAACCTGGAGAAGCTCGCGGAGCTCTACCCCCAGGGTGGCGACGTCACCGTGAGCGACCTGGTCGCCAAGGGTGCGGTTCGCAAGAACGAGAAGGTCAAGGTTCTCGGCAACGGCGACATCGCCGTGAAGCTCACCGTCGCGGTCGACAAGGTCTCGGGTTCCGCCGAGCAGAAGATCGTGGCTGCGGGCGGATCCGTCAAGTAACCACTGCGGAAGAGGGGTCGGAGATTCTCCGGCCCCTCTTCTGGTTCGGTGGGGGGAGAAGCCGACCGCTCGCATTCCCCGGACCTCGGAGTGGGTTACCCTGGTGTTTCAGCCGCCCCTCGGGGGTTCGGCCACCTTTTCAGGAGGAACGTTCTTGTTTAGCGCCATCGCGCGGATCTTCCGCACGCCCGACCTGCGTCGGAAGATCGGTTTCACTCTCGCGATCATCGCGATCTACCGTCTCGGCTCGAACGTCCCCGCGCCGTTCGTCAACTTCCCGAACGTGGAGCAGTGTCTCGCGGCCAATGCCGGCACCGAGGGTCTGCTCGGACTCGTCAACCTCTTCTCCGGCGGCGCTCTGCTGCAGCTGTCGATCTTCGCGCTCGGTGTCATGCCGTACATCACGGCGACGATCATCACGCAGCTCCTGCGCGTCGTCATCCCGCACTTCGAGGCGCTGCACAAGGAGGGCCAGGCCGGGCAGGCCAAGCTCACCCAGTACACGCGGTACCTCACGATCGCCCTCGCGCTCCTGCAGTCGACGACCCTCGTCACCGTCGCCCGCACCGGTCAGCTCTTCGGAACGACCGACATCGGCGCGTGCACCCAGCTCCTCACGAACGACGTCTGGTGGGCGCAGGTGCTCATCATCATGGCGATGACGGCCGGCACCGGTCTGATCATGTGGTTCGCCGAGCTCGTCACCGAGCGCGGCATCGGCAACGGCATGTCGCTGCTGATCTTCACCTCCATCGCCGCGACGTTCCCCGGTGCGATGTCGATCATCTGGCAGACCCGCGGCTTCGAGGTGTTCCTCCTCGTGCTCCTCGTCGGCATCATCGTGATGGGTCTCGTCGTCTTCGTCGAGCAGTCCCAGCGGCGCATCCCCGTGCAGTACGCGAAGCGCATGGTGGGACGCCGGACGTACGGCGGCACCAACACGTACATCCCGATCAAGGTCAACATGGCGGGCGTGATCCCGGTCATCTTCGCCTCGTCGCTGCTGTACATCCCCGCGCTCATCGCCCAGTTCAACACCCCGCAGGACGGTTCGACGCCGCCCGCCTGGGTCAGCTGGATCAGCGCGAACTTCACCACCGGCAACAGCCCGATCTACATGGCGGCATACTTCCTGCTGATCATCGGGTTCACCTACTTCTACGTCGCGATCACGTTCAACCCCGTCGAGGTCGCGGACAACATGAAGAAGTACGGCGGCTTCATCCCCGGGATCCGGGCCGGCCGTCCGACCGCGGAGTACCTGGACTACGTGCTCACCCGCATCACGCTCCCCGGTTCCCTCTACCTGGGCCTGATCGCCCTCATCCCGTTGATCGCCCTCGCCACGGTCGGCGCCAACCAGAACTTCCCGTTCGGTGGCGCGTCGATCCTCATCATCGTCGGCGTGGGTCTCGAGACGGTCAAGCAGATCGACGCCCAGCTGCAGCAGCGACACTACGAAGGACTTCTCCGATGACAGTGCCCCACCTGGTCCCTGAGCCCGTCGAAGGGCACCGACCCACTGCCCGTTTGCTCATCGTCGGTCCGCAGGGTTCCGGCAAGGGCACGCAGGGTGTGCGCATCGCCGAGTCCTACGGCATCCCCGTCGTCTCGACCGGCGACATCTTCCGCGCGAACATCAAGGAGGGGACGGCGCTCGGCCAGCAGGTCACCGCGATCCTCGACAAGGGCGACCTCGTGCCGGACGAGCTGACGAGCGAGATCGTGCGCGACCGGCTGAGCCAGGACGACGCGCAGAACGGCTTCCTCCTCGACGGCTACCCCCGCAACACCGCGCAGGTGTCGCACCTGGACGCGTTCCTCGAAGGGCGCGGCGAGGCGCTGGACGCGGTGATCCTCCTCGACGTCCCCCGTGAGGAGAGCATCGCCCGCCTCGCCCTCCGCGCCGCCGAGCAGGGCCGTTCCGACGACACCGACGAGGCCATCGCGCACCGACTCGACATCTACGAGAAGGAGACGGCGCCGATCATCGAGGTCTACAGCAGCCGCGGGATCGTCGACCGCATCGACGGCGTGGGGTCCCTCGAGGAGATCACGGAGCGCATCGCCGCTGCCCTGGCCGCTCGCGGACTGCGCTCCGCCGCCTCCGCCGCCTGAGATGTTCCGCCGCTCGATCTACAAGACCCCGGCTCAGCTCCGAGCCCTGGTCGAGCCCGGCCTCATCACTGCCGAGGCCCTCGACGCCGTCCGCGCCCTCATCAAGCCCGGAGTGAAGACGATCGAGCTCGATGCCGCCGCCAACCGCGCGATCGTGCAGCGGGGAGCGGAGTCGAACTTCCAGCTCGTCAAGGGCTACCACCACACGATCTGCGTCTCGGTCAACGAGCAGGTCGTGCACGGCATCCCGGGGGAGCGGGTGCTCCAGCCGGGCGACATCGTCTCGGTGGACTGCGGCGCCCAGTTCGACGGCTGGAACGGTGACAGCGCGATCACGGTCGTCGTCCCCGATCCCGAGCGCCCGGAGCTCGTCGCCCGCCGCGAGGAGCTCTCCCGCGTGACCGAGGGGTCGATGTGGGCGGGCATCGCCGCGATGGCGACGGCATCCTCGATCGACGAGATCGGCGCCGCCATCCAGGACTACATCGAGGCGCAGGGGCCGTCTGCCGTGAGTGGCGAGCCCTACGGGATCCTCCGCGAGTACGTCGGCCACGGCATCGGGCGGAAGATGCACGAGGCGCCCAGCGTCTTCAACTACCGGACACCCGACCGCGGCGCGGACGTGAAGCCCGGACTCGTGCTCGCCATCGAGCCCATGGTGACCGCCGGCGGCGAGGCGACCTTCGTGGAGGACGACGACTGGACCGTCACGACGGTCGACGGCACGGACGGCTCACATTGGGAACATAGCGTCGCCCTGCATGATGGGGGCATCTGGGTGCTCACCGCGCCCGATGGTGGAAGAGCCGGACTCGCCCCGTTCGGGGTCGAGCCTCGAGAGATCGGAAAGTAATGGCAGCGGCGAAGAGCAACACCAACTGGTTCGCGATCGGCGTCTCCATCGCCGTCGTCGTGGTCCTGGTGGCCCTCGGCGGACTCGTGGTGTTCCTCAACAACCAGGCGACCTCTCCCGGTGCCACCCCGACCGCGAGCGACAACTTCGACGCCGAGGCCGGCTCCATCTCCATGGGTGACGGCGACACCACGGTGTCGGTCTTCCTCGACTTCCAGTGCCCGGTCTGCAAGTCCTTCGAGGACCAGTTCGGCGCCGCCCTCGAGGCCAAGGCGCAGAGCGGCGAGATCACCCTCGAGCAGCACCCCATCGCGATCCTGGACCGCTTCTCGCAGGGCACCGAGTTCTCCTCCCGTTCGGCCGGTGCCGCGTTCTGCGTCGCCGAGTCCGACTCCGACCTGTACTTCGACTACGCGAAGGTCCTGTTCGAGAACCAGCCGGCGGAGAACAGCCCCGGCCTCACGAACGAGCAGCTCGCCGAGTTCGCCACCCAGGTCGGTGCGGGCGACGATGTGGTGTCCTGCATCACGGACGAGACGTACCGCAAGTTCGGTGCCGCGCAGGCGAAGGCCAACGACATCCAGGGCACGCCGACCGTCGAGATCGACGGCGAGCGGCTCGACCTCCAGAACCAGGAAGACATGAAGCGGTTCACCGACCTGCTCGGCTGACACACGCTGACCCCTCGACGCCCCATCCGGCCAAGTTGCCGGATGGGGCGTCGTCGGATAACATGGATCTTTGGTGCCTTGTGCCATGCGTTCGGCGTGTCCGATCCGGTCCGGTACCGCACATCACCCACCCACCGCAGATCGACCGGTCTGCAGAAGCGTCAGCGAGGCTATGGCTAAGAAAGACGGTGTCATCGAGATCGAGGGCGTCGTGTCGGAGGCTCTGCCCAACGCGATGTTCCGCGTTGAGCTCAGCAATGGACACAAGGTTCTGGCGACGATCTCCGGAAAGATGCGGCAGAACTACATCCGCATCATCCCCGAGGACCGCGTGGTCGTGGAGCTCAGCCCCTACGACCTGACCCGCGGCCGCATCGTCTACCGCTACCGCTGATCGGTCGAGAAGTAACGGCTGCCCTTCGACGGGCTCAGGGACCCAGGTCTCGGAGGTCGGACATCGGGCAGCACGAAGACAGCGAACAGGAAACATCATGAAGGTCAACCCCAGCGTCAAGCCGATCTGCGATCACTGCAAGGTGATCCGCCGCCACGGCCGCGTGATGGTGATCTGCAAGAGCAACCCGCGTCACAAGCAGCGCCAGGGCTGAGCCCCCGCTGCGTGAGCGCCGCTCTCGCAATCTCATAACTCAATACGACACGGCAGGATCAGACGCTTCGACAGGCTCAGCGACCGGGTGACCGGCGGAGCCGTGGGGGCTGACACCTCGGGGCGGAGGCCCGGGCACCGATCCTGCTCCACACCTCCACAACACCCAGGAGAACCGCATGGCACGTCTTGCCGGCGTTGACATCCCGCGCGACAAGCGCGTGGTGATCGCCCTTACCTACATCTACGGCGTCGGCCGTACCCGCTCGGTCGAGATCCTCAAGGCGACCGACATCGACGAGAGCATCCGCGTGAAGGACCTCAGCGACGACCAGCTCGTCGCCCTCCGCGACTACATCGAAGGCAACTACAAGGTGGAGGGTGACCTGCGCCGCGAGGTGGCCGCAGACATCCGCCGCAAGGTCGAGATCGGCTCCTACGAGGGCCTCCGCCACCGTCGTGGCCTTCCGGTCCGCGGTCAGCGCACCAAGACCAACGCCCGTACCCGCAAGGGCCCGAAGCGCACCGTCGCCGGCAAGAAGAAGGCCCGCTAAGCAGCGGCCAGGGACTAGGAGAACACTTTCATGGCTGCACCCAAGGCCGCCGCGCGCAAGCCGCGCCGCAAGGAGAAGAAGAACATCGCGCTGGGCCAGGCCCACATCAAGTCGACGTTCAACAACACCATCGTTTCGATCACCGACCCGTCCGGCGCTGTCATCAGCTGGGCGTCGTCGGGTGGCGTGGGCTTCAAGGGCTCCCGCAAGTCGACCCCGTACGCCGCAGGCATGGCCGCCGAGTCGGCCGCCCGCCAGGCGCAGGAGCACGGCGTGAAGAAGGTCGACGTCTTCGTGAAGGGTCCGGGCTCCGGCCGCGAGACCGCGATCCGCTCGCTGCAGGCCGCCGGCCTCGAGGTGGGTTCGATCCAGGACGTCACCCCGCAGGCGCACAACGGCTGCCGTCCGCCGAAGCGTCGCCGCGTCTGATGCGTGTGCCGAGCCGCTCGCCCTTCGACAGGCTCAGGGAGCCATGACGGGCTGAGCGGCTCGGCGCCCCGCGTGGGGCATCGACTTCCACAACTCAAGACCTCACCCCACCACATGTCATATAGCGGGCATGTGATCGAAAGGAACACAGAGTGCTTATTGCACAGCGTCCCACACTGACCGAGGAAAAGATCGTCGAGAACCGGAGCCGGTTCATCATCGAGCCTCTGGAGCCCGGCTTCGGCTACACGATCGGCAACGCGCTGCGTCGCAGCCTGCTGTCGTCGATCCCCGGCGCCGCTGTCACCAGCGTCCGCATCGACGGTGTGCTGCACGAGTTCAGCACGATCCCCGGCGTGAAGGAGGATGTCACCGAGATCATCCTCAACATCAAGCAGCTGGTCGTCTCCAGCGAGCGCGACGAGCCCATCACCGCGTACCTCCGCAAGACCGGTGCCGGTGAAGTGACCGCCGCCGACATCTCGGCTCCGGCCGGTGTCGAGGTGCACAACCCCGAGCTCGTCATCGCGACGCTCAACGACACCGCCAAGTTCGAGCTCGAGCTCACCATCGAGCGCGGCCGTGGCTACGTCTCCGCGACGCAGAACCGCAACGAGTACGCCGAGGCCGGTCAGATCCCGATCGACTCGATCTACTCGCCCGTGCTGAAGGTCAGCTACCGCGTCGACGCCACCCGTGCCGGTGAGCGCACCGACTTCGACAAGCTCATCCTCGACGTCGAGACCAAGTCGGCGATCAGCCCCCGCGACGCCGTCGCCTCGGCTGCCAAGACGCTCACCGAGCTGTTCGGTCTCGCCCGCGAGCTGAACGTCGAGGCCGAGGGCATCGAGATCGGCCCGGCGCCGGTGGAGGCTGTGAACTCCAGCGAGCTGTCGATGCCGATCGAGGACCTCGACCTGTCGGTCCGCTCGTACAACTGCCTGAAGCGTGAGGGCATCAACACCGTTTCTGAGCTCGTCGCCCTGTCGGAGACGCAGCTCATGAACATCCGCAATTTCGGCCAGAAGTCGGTCGACGAGGTGCGCGACAAGCTCATCTCGCTCGGTCTGTCGCTCAAGGATTCGGTGCCCGGTTTCGACGGCGCCCACTTCTACGGCGGCAGCGAAGACGAGTCCTTCTGATACCCGACCCTTTCTGACCAGGAGTTAGACGATTATGCCCAAGCCCACCAAGGGTCCCCGCCTCGGAGGCGGCCCCGCCCACGAGCGCCTGCTGCTTGCCAACCTCGCCGCTGCGCTGTACACCCACAAGTCGATCAAGACGACCGAGACGAAGGCCAAGCGCCTGCGTCCGCTCGCCGAGCGCCTCATCACCTTCGCCAAGCGCGGAGACCTCCACGCCCGCCGTCGCGTGCTGTCGGTCATCGGTGACAAAGAAGTCGTGCACGTCCTGTTCAACGAGATCGCTCCGCTCGTCGCGGACCGCGAAGGTGGCTACACGCGCATCACCAAGGTCGGCAACCGCAAGGGCGACAACGCCCCCATGGCCGTGATCGAGCTCGTCCTCGAGCCCGTCACCCCGAAGGCGAAGTCGACCAAGAAGGCCGCTGCGGCCCCGAAGGACGAGAAGCCGGCTGCCGAGGAGGCTCCCGCCGAGGAGACCGTCGAGGCCCCCGCGGACGAGACTCCTGCCGAGGACACGGCTGCCGAGGCCGGCGCCGAGTCGCAGGCCGAGGGCGAGGCCGCTGAGGCCGCCGCCGAGGACGCTGTCGAGAAGAAGTCCGAGTAAGGACAGATCTCCCACGAAGCCCGCCGCCCCTCCGGGGTGGCGGGCTTCGTCGTTCAGCGGGGGTCGGTGATCCGATAGCGTGCCCCGGGGCGCCCCTTGGTGGAGTAATCCAGAGACCGCACCGCCTGGCCCGTGGCGGCGAGGTGCTCGAGATAGCGGCGCGCACTGACGCGGGAGATGGCGAGGTCCTCTCCGATCTCGGTCGCGGAGGCGTCCGGTCGGGCGGTGAGGGCGGCGGAGACCCGCTCCAGCGTTTCGGCGCTCAGCCCCTTCGGCAGCCCGTACCGCTCCCGGAAGGCGATGATCGCGTCGGCCGTCTCGACCCGGCGGACGACGTCGTGCAGCTCGGTGTGGTCGCGCAGCAGGAGCGTCGCCCCGACGTCGGCGGAACCGTTCCCGGAGGCGGTGCTGCGGGCGACGAGCACGTGCGAGCCGACGATGACGGGGCGTCCCGCGGCCTCGCCCTCGCGAAGCACCGTGCTGAGCTCCTCCCCGAGGACCTCGTCCGCGGGAGTGCCGTCGAGATCGGCGGCGTCGCGGCCGAGGAATCGGGCGGCCGCATCGTTGACCAGGGTGATCCGCCCTGTGCCGTCCACCGTGACGACGCCCTCGCTCAACCCGTGCAGGGTCGTCTCCTGGTTCTTGACCAGGGCAGCGATCTGGTGCGGCTCGAGCCGGTAGATGCGGCGCCGGATGAACGACGTCACCCACGCGGCGCCGAAGACCCCGAGAACCGCCGCGGCGAGCATGGCGGAGATGAGTCCGACGAGGTTGCTGGTGAACTCCTCGTTCAGCTCGGACTCCAGGATGCCGACGGAGGCGGTGCCGATGACCGTGCCGTCCTCGTCGCGGATGGGCACCTTCACGCGCCACGAGGTCCCGAGCGTCCCGGTCTGGGTGCCCACGAAGATGTCGCCGCCCAGCGGGATCGACGGGTCGGTGGACACCCGCTCGCCGATGCGGTCGGTGTTCGGATGCGAGTACCGGATGCCCTCGTCGTTGGCGACCACCACATAGGCGAGATCGGAGGCCTCGCGGATGACCTCGGCGACCGGCTGGATGGCGGCGGCCGGGTCCTCGTCGTCGAACGCGTCGAGGACGACGGGAAGAGCGGCGACGGACTGGGCGACCGCCTGCATGCGGTCCTTGTAGGCCTCGCGGAGCGCGTTCTCCTGGAACGCCCCGGCGGCGATGCCGGTGGCGAGGGTCACCAGGAACACGATCAGCGCCTGCAGCGCGAGCAGCTGCACACGGAGCGTCATCTTCGAGGCCACGGGTCCATTCTCCCGGGTGGGCGGACGGGCCGCGAGCCGCCGGCGGAGGTGTTCACGACCAATAGTTACGGAACGCGACCAATGGTTTCTGAAGCTTGAGCGGGCGCATCCGCGCCTCGACAGTGGACGGATTGCACCCGAACGCTCAAGGAGGAGCGCCATGAATCACGCCCGCATCGGGACCCTCGCCGCGGCCGTCGCCGCGACCGCCCTGGTCCTCACCTCGTGCTCGACCGCGGACGGCGGAACCGCCGGCTCCGACGGCGGCGACGAGGCGGTCGCCATCACCGACGTGAACATCGTCGTCCCCGCCGACCCGGGCGGCGGCTGGGACCAGACCGGTCGTGCTCTCTCCCAGCTGCTCACCCAAGAGGACATCGTCGGCTCGGCGCCGGTCACCAACGTCGGCGGGGCCGGGGGTACGGTCGGTCTCGCGCAGCTCGCCAACGAGAAGGACCCGGCGACCCTCATGGTCATGGGCCTCGTGATGGTGGGTGCGGTGGAGACCAACGCCTCGGCCGTGCGCATCGAAGACATGACCCCGATCGCCCGCCTCACCGACGAGCCCCTCGTCGTGGTCGTCCCCGCGGACTCCGAGTACGAGACCCTGGAGGACCTCGTCGAGGACG
Source organism: Microbacterium sp. UMB0228 (assembly GCF_002871415.1). NCBI lineage: Bacteria > Bacillati > Actinomycetota > Actinomycetes > Micrococcales > Microbacteriaceae > Microbacterium > Microbacterium sp. UMB0228. The sequence continues at coordinate 174,175 of NZ_PNFU01000003.1, forward strand.
TCGTGGACAAGGGTCAGGAGGTCACGATCACGGGCGGCTCCGCCGGGGGAGCCGACCACATCCTCGCCGGACTGCTGCTCGAGGAGGCGGGGCTCGACGGCGCGGAGATCGCCGAGAAGCTCAACTACACGCCCAACTCGGGCGGCGGCGAGGCGACCTCGCTGATCCTGGGCGGCAAGGTCTCGGCAGGCATCTCCGGTGTCGGCGAGTTCCTGCAGCACATCGAGGCCGGCACCATGAAGGCCCTCGCCGTCTCGTCGGAGGAACCGGTCACGCAGCTGCCGGACGTCGACACGATCACCGACTCCGGATACGACGTCGTGCTCACCAACTGGCGCGGCGTGATCGCGCCGGGCGGCATCAGCGACGCCGAGCGCTCGGAGCTCGAGCGCATCGTCACCGAGTTGGAGGCGTCCGAAGCCTGGAAGGACGAGCTGGAGACACGGGGCTGGGCGGATGCCTTCCTCACGGGCGCCGAGTTCGACGAGTTCCTCGACGGCAACATCACCGAGGTCACCACGACGCTGCAGAACATCGGGCTGGTCGGCTGACATGACGACCGGGTCTTCCGGACCCGGCGAGGAGGTGCGGACCGACGCCCGTCGGTCCGCACGCCTCGTCGCGTCCCTGCCGCGGGGAGAGCTCGTCTTCGCCCTGCTCATGGTGGCGCTCGGCGTGTTCGCGTTCGCCGGCGTGTTCACCATCCATGTGCCCGCGGGTGGCCAGGTCGGGCCGACCGTCTTCCCGCTGTTCGTCTCGGTGCTGCTGCTCGGCTCGTCGCTCGCCGTCGTGGTGAGCATCCTCAGCGGGCACCGCGGTGTGCCGGAGGAGGGGGAGGACGTCGATCAGAGCCTGCCGACCGACTGGCTCACCCTCGTGAAGATCGTGGCGCTCGTGGTCGCTCATCTGCTCCTCATCGAGCCGCTCGGCTGGGCCCCGGCAGCGGCGCTGCTGTTCGGCGGCGTCGCGTGGGCGCTCGGCGCCCGCCGGTGGTGGATGGCGCTCCTCATCGGCGCGATCATCGCGCTGGTCGTGCAGGTCGTGTTCGGCGGTCTGCTCGGGCTCTCGCTCCCGTGGGGACCGGCGCTCGGCTGGCTGGGAAGGATGTTCTGATGGACAGCTGGAGTCTGCTCCTCGAGGGGTTCGCGACCGCGCTGCAGCCCCAGTACCTCGTGTTCGCCTTCTTCGGCGTGCTGATCGGCACGGCCGTGGGCGTCCTGCCCGGAATCGGGCCGGCGATGACCGTCGCGCTGCTCCTTCCGCTCACCTACACGCTCGAGCCGGCCGCGGCGCTCATCACGTTCGCGGGCATCTACTACGGCGGCATGTACGGCGGGTCGACCACGAGCATCCTGCTGAACACCCCGGGGGAGTCGTCGTCGATCGTGACGGCGATCGAGGGCAACAAGATGGCCAAGCTCGGGCGGGGCGCGGCGGCGCTGGCCACCGCGGCGCTCGGGTCGTTCGTCGCGGGCACTCTCGCCACCGTCGGCCTGACGCTGCTCGCCCCGGTGCTCGCGCAGTTCGCCGTGAACCTCGGCCCCGCCGACTACGTCGCCCTCATCGTCGTGGCCTTCGTCACGGTCGGTGCGCTGATGGGGTCCTCCGTGCCGCGCGGCCTGCTGTCGCTCGGCGTCGGCCTGTTCCTCGGCCTGGTCGGCACCGACTGGCTCTCGGGACAGCAGCGGTACACGCTCGGCCTGCTGCCGCTGGCGGACGGCATCGACGTGGTGCTCGTGGCGGTCGGGCTCTTCGCCGTCGGCGAGACGCTGTACGTCGCGGCCCGGCTGCGGCACGGCGCGATCGACGTGATCCCCGTGTCGCGCGGGTGGCGCAGCTGGATGACGAAGGACGACTGGCGCCGCTCCTGGAAGCCGTGGCTCCGCGGTACCGCCATCGGCTTCCCGATCGGCACCATCCCGGCCGGTGGCGCCGACGTGGCGACCTTCCTGTCCTACGCCACTGAGCGCAAGCTCTCGCGGCGCAAGGACGAGTTCGGCCGCGGGGCCATCGAAGGCGTCGCGGGCCCGGAGTCGGCGAACAACGCCGCGGCCGCGGGTGTGCTCGTGCCGCTGCTCACGCTCGGGCTGCCGACGACGGCGACCGCGGCGATCATCCTCACCGCGTTCCAGACCTACGGGCTGCAGCCGGGGCCGCAGCTGTTCACCGGACAGGCGGACCTCGTCTGGGCGCTGGTGGCGAGCCTCTACATCGGCAACGTGATCCTGCTCGTGCTGAACCTGCCGCTGGTGGGCATGTGGGTGAAGCTCCTGCAGATCCCGCGGCCGTACCTGTACGCCGGAATCCTCCTGTTCGCCGCCTTCGGCGCGTACGCGCTGAACTTCGCGGTCGTCGACATCCTCATCCTGCTGATCATCGGCATCCTCGGCTATTTCCTGCGGCGGTACGGATTCCCGGTGGCGCCGCTGGTGGTGGGCATGATCCTCGGGCCGATGGGGGAGGAACAGCTCCGTCGTGCGCTGCAGCTCAGCCAGGGCGACCTGACGACGCTCATCGCGCAGCCGTTCTCCGCGGTCGCCTACGTGATCCTCGCGCTCCTCATCGCCGGCGGGCTGTGGCTGCGTCGCCGGCAGCGCCGGTACGAGCAGGCGCTCACGGAGTCCATCGCGGTGCCCGTCAAAGCGGACTCGGAGGTCTGAGCCCGCCCGATTCGGGGAGGGGAGAGGCCGGGAGTAGGCTGATCCGGTGAGCGATGCGACGGTCCTGAAGCGCGGGCCCCGCGCCTACGCCACGTTCATCGGCATCGGCCTCCTCGCCGGCATCCTCTCCGGGCTCTTCGGCGTCGGCGGCGGCACGGTGATCGTCCCGCTGCTGGTGCTCCTGCTCGCGTTCGACCAGCGGCTCGCAGCCGGGACCTCGCTGGCGGCGATCGTCCCGACGGCGGCCGTCGGGGTCATCTCCTACGCGGCGTCGGGCTCCGTCGCCTGGATCCCGGCCCTGATCCTCGCCGCCGGGGCCGTGGTCGGCGCGCAGATCGGCACCCGCCTGCTCCCGCGGATCTCGCAGACCGCCCTCCGCTGGGGCTTCGTCGGCTTCCTCGTCGTCGTGATCGTGAGTCTCTTCCTCGTGATCCCCTCGCGCGACGCCGTCTTCGAGCTCACCTGGCTCACCGGGATCGCCCTGGTGGTCGTGGGAATCGGAACCGGCGTCCTGGCCGGGCTCATCGGCGTGGGAGGCGGCGTCATCGTCGTCCCGGTGCTCATGCTCGCATTCGGAACGAGCGACCTCGTCGCGAAGGGCACCTCGCTGCTCATGATGATCCCGACCGCCCTCTCCGGCACGGTCGGCAACCTCCGCAACCGCAACGTCGATCTCCTCGCGGCGTTGCTCATCGGCGTCTCGGCGTGCACCACGACGGCCCTCGGCGCCTGGCTGGCGACCATCGTCGACCCGACCGTCGGCAACCTCCTCTTCGCCGCGTATCTCGTCGTGATCGCGGTGCAGATGGCCCTCAAGGCCATCCGCGGGCGTCGGCGCGGCTGACCGTCCGTGAGGATGAAGAGATCTTCATCCTCACCTCATCTCCTCCTCATCCGCCCCGGGCACGATGGAGGCATGAGCACCGCACGACGCATCCTGATCCCCGGCGCGCTGATCGCGGTGCCCGTGGCGTTCGCGATCGGGAGCGTCGCTCTCGCCCAGATGCCGGCGTCCCCCCGGCTGCCGGAGACCCCGCTCACCGTCCAGCTCGCGACGCCGACCCCGGCGCCCGTTCCCACGCCCACACCGACCGAGTCGGTCGCCCCCGCCCCCGCCCCTGCTCCGCCGCCCCCGCCCGCTCCCGCGCCGGCACCAGCACCGGCTCCAGCGCCGGCTCCACCGGTGGGCGATGACGACGACGACGACGGCGGCGACGATGACTGAGCCCGTATCCCTCCGGGCCCCCGGCGCCCCGCTGCGCACGTTGCGCCGCCGTACGCTCCCCGCCCGGTGGCGCATCACGCTCTGGATCATCCTCAGCACGATGATCACCGTGCTCGCGATCGGACTCATCGGCCGCAGTCTCTTCCTCGCCGCGGTCGAGCAGACGGCGAATGGCGAGATCGAGCAGGAGGCGGCGGAGTTCGCGCGCTTCGCAGAGGATGCCGCTGCCGGCGGCCTCACGACCGCCGAGGAGTTGCTCCGGGAATACGTCGCCCGCCAGTCCGTGCACGAGGACGAGGTCGTGGTCGCGGCCCTCGACGGCACCCCGATCGCGGTCGCCGAAGACGGCGGCTCGCGCACCCTGGAGACCCACGCGGCGCTGGTGGAGCGGATGCTCACCGACACCGCGGTCTCCGGAGCCTTGGCGACGCCCGAGACCGGCCCGGTCCGCTGGGGACGGATGGACTTCACCGGCGGGGGACAGGACGGCGCGGTGCTCATCGTGCAGTTCACGGCAGAGCCGCGCGCACAGGTCGATCGCAGCTTCGGGGCGATCGCCTGGGTCGCCCTGATCGGGGTGCTCCTCAGCTCGGGTGTCGCGTGGCTGGTCGCCGGTCAGATCCTCGCTCCGGTCCGCGAGGTGTATCGCGTGGCGCGGGACATCGGCGAGCACGACCTCACGGCTCGCGTACCCGTCGAGGGGAGCGACGACATCGCGGCCGTCGCCACGACGTTCAACCAGATGCTCGACCGGCTGGAGGCGGTCCACGCGACGCAGCAGCGCTTCGTCGACGACGCCGGTCATGAACTGCGTACGCCGATCACGATCGTCCGCGGGCACCTGGAGCTCCTCAGCGAAGACCCGGAGGAGCGCGCGGCGACCCTGCGCCTCGTCAGCGAGGAGCTGGACCGCATGAGCCGCATCGTGACGGACCTCCTGGTGCTCGCACGGGCGGAGCAGCCCGACTTCGTGCGCCTGGCCGCGTGCGACATCGCGACCCTCACGCTCGACATCGAGGCGAAGGCGCAGATGCTGGGCGACCGGCGCTGGCAGCTGATGGAGGTCGCGGAGGGCGTGGTCCCCCTCGACCCGCAGCGCGTCACACAGGCCGTGCTCCAGCTCGCGGCCAATGCCGTGCAGGTCACGGAGGATGGCGACACGATCCGGATCGGCTCGCGCTTCGAGGGGCACGGCCCCGAGCGACGGCTGCGGCTCTGGGTGCAGGACACCGGTCCCGGTGTGGCTCCGGCCGACGCCGAGCGCATCTTCGACCGGTTCACCCGCGGGGACAGTGCCGGTGCGCGCCGCGGCTCCGGGCTCGGCCTCGCGATCGTGCGGGCCATCACCGACGGGCACGGCGGCTCAGCGTGGGTAGACAGCGTGCTCGGCGAGGGGGCCACGTTCGGAATCGACGTGCCCGCACCCGTCCTGGACACGGACGCGACTGAAGGGAAGAGCTGACATGCGCCGCATCCTCATCGCGGAGGACGATCCGCACATCACGTCCTTCGTGCGCCGCGGACTCCGTGCCGCGGGCTACGACACCGCCGACGCGACCGACGGGCACACCGCGCTGCTCATGGCCCGCAGCGGCCTGTTCGACCTCGTCGTCCTCGACATCGGCCTCGGCGGCATCGACGGCTTCGACGTCCTCGCCCACCTCCGCGGCGAGGGGGTTTCCACGCCGGTCGTCATCCTCACGGCACGGGACTCCGTGATCGACACCGTCCGGGGGCTCGAAGGGGGTGCGAACGACTACATGACCAAGCCGTTCCAGTTCGCCGAGCTGCTCGCCCGGGTGCGGCTGCGGATCGGCGACGGCGAAGGGCGCAGCGGCGGGGCCGCGCTCACGCACGGCGACGTCAGCGTGGACGTCCGGTCGCGGACGGTGACCGTGGCCGGCGAGGTGCGCGAACTCACGTCACGCGAGTTCGCGCTGCTCGAGGTCTTCCTGCAGAACGCCGGTCAGGTACTCTCCCGCGACCAGCTCATCGGCCACGTCTGGGGCATGGACTTCGATCCCGCGTCGAACGTCGTCGACGTCTATGTGCGTGCGCTGCGCGGCAAGATCGGCACCGACCGCATCGAGACGGTGCGGGGAGCGGGGTACCGGTTCCGATGAACGATCCCGCCGCACTCTCCGTCGCCGCAGCGCGCACTCGGTTCGCGACCGTCCCGCCGCGGCGTACCGACCCCCTCCCGATCATCAGCCGGCCCGATGCGGTGAAGTCGCGGCGCGCGCTGCCCCTCGTCGGCCTCGTGCTCGTCGTGGCGGCAGGTGCGGCGATGGTCATCGGCGCACTGAACCCGGACGCGAGCGGGCGCGGGATCACGGTGCCGATCGCCGTCACCGTGTCGGTATTCCTCCTTGCGGTCTGGGCGTGGAGCGCGACGCGCCTCGACGACACCCTGGTCGCTTTCCTCGCGGCCATCGCGCTCATCGTCGCGGGCGTCCTCCCGGTCGAGCAGTTCTTCGCGTCGCTCGGAGACGAGACGATCTGGCTGCTGATCGGTGCGTTCGTGATGGCGGCGGCGGTGTCGACCTCGGGCCTCCCGCTCCGCGCGGCCGCGCAGCTCGTCCGTCTCGCTCGCGGCCCGAGGAGCCTGTTCCACCTCACGACCGTCGCGCTCACCCTCTCGGCGTTCGCCGTGCCCGCGACCTCCGGAAGGGCGGCGCTCGCGGTCCCGGTCTTCGGAGCCCTGTCGACGGCTCTCGACGGACGAGGGCGCGTCGTCCGGGCCCTCGCACTGCTGATGCCGACGGTCGTGCTCCTCTCCGCCGTCGCCTCGCTGCTCGGCGCCGGAGCGCACATCATCACCGATCAGCTCCTGCGTGCGGCGGGAGAGCCCGGCTTCTCCTTCCTGTCGTGGCTGTGGCTCGGCCTGCCGCTGGCGGTGGTCTCGTCGCATCTCGCCGTGGAGCTCATCCTCTGGCGCTTCGTGGACCGCGCCGACCGCACGGCACGGGTGCGGGTGACCACGGGCGACATCGAGAAGGCCGCCGGTGTCCGCGTGACGGGCCCGCTCTCCGCGGCCGAGTGGCGTGCGGCCCTCCTCATCGGTACGGCGATCGCGCTGTGGAGCAGCGAGCCTCTGCACGGCCTGCCTCCTGCGCTCGTCGCGCTGTGTGGAGCGGTCGCCGCCGTCGCTCCGGGCATCGGCTGCACCACCTTCCCGGCCGCAGTCGCGCGCGTGCCCTGGTCGTTGATGCTGTTCCTGGCCGCCACACTCGCGCTCGCCACGGCGCTCACCGACTCGGGGGCTGCGACCTGGCTCAGCACAGCCGCCCTCGAGCCGCTGCGTGGGCTCGGAGCGGCGGGCGCCATCGGCTTCCTTCTCGCCGTGATCGCCCTGTCCACGCTCGCGCATCTGCTCATCCCCTCCCGATCGGCGCGATCCGCGGCGATCATCCCCGCGGTGATCGCCCTCGCACCGGGACTCGGCGTGGAACCCATGGCCGCCGCGTTCGCATCGACGGCGGCGGCCGGGTTCTGCCACACCCTGCCGAGCTCTGCCAAGCCGGTCGCGATGTTCGCCGATCCCCAGGTCGTCTCCGGCGGCTTCGATCCCTCCGACCTGCGCCGGCTGTCCGTCGTGCTCGCGCCCGCCATGTTCGTCCTCGTGGCCGTCTTCGCCCTCTGGATCTGGCCGCTCCAGGGTCTGCCGCTGCTGCGCTGACCACCGTCACCACTGTTCCGCGTGCGCCGCCGGCGTACCGGTGTCCGTCGTGCCCGCATCCGGGCTGTCGCGCGCCCCCGAGGGCGCAGAAGGAGGTCCTCATGTCCATCCACGCTCCCCAGCGCATCCTCGTCGCTCCGAGCGGCTTCAAGGAGAGCCTCGGCGCCGACGCCGTGGCCCGAGCCATCGCCGCCGGCGTGCGCCGTGTCATCCCCGGCGTGCGCGTCGACGAGTTCCCCGTACCCGACGGGGGCGAGGGGACGGCGGCCGCGCTCGCCGCGAGCACCGGGGGCGCGCTCGTGCCCGCGACCGTGACCGGACCCGTCGGGGAACCGGTGGTGGCGCACTGGGCCCGCCTCGGAGGGGCGGCGCGCGGAACCGCGGTGGTGGAGATGGCGGCCGCGGCCGGGCTCCGACTCGTGCCGCGGGACCGTCGCGATCCGGCGGCCACCACGACCTCCGGGGTCGGACAGCTCATCGCCGCGGCCCTTGATGACGGCGCTGAGCGCATCGTTGTCGGGTGCGGAGACTCCGGCACGAGCGACGGGGGAGCGGGCGCGCTGACGGCTCTGGGCGTGCGCATCCTCGACCGGGCGGGCCGCGTCGTCCCGCCGGGCGGCGGACACCTGGCGGAGGCCGCGTCCCTCGACTTCTCGGGCGTGCACCCGCGTCTCGCCGAGGTCGAGATGGTCCTCGCCTGCAACATCCACAACGTGCTGTGCGGCCCCCGAGGGGTGGCCAGGGTGTTCGGTCCGCAGAAGGGGGCGTCGCCGGCGGAGGTCGAGCGCCTCTCCGACGCGCTCGACGCCTGGGCGACGCTGCTGGAGGAGCAGAGTCCCTTCGGGGGTGGGATGGACGTGCGCACCGGAGGCGGGACCGGGGCCTCGGGCGGGCTCGGAGCCGGGCTCGCCGCCGCGTTCGGCGCCCGTCTCGCCCCGCGCTTCGAGGTGCTCCTCGACGGGAGTCTGATGCCGCACGACCTCGATGCGCTGATGGCGGAGGCCGATCTCGTGATCACGGCCGAGGGGGCGATCGACTTCCAGACGCCGCGCGGCAAGGTGCCCGCTGAGATCGCGATGCGCGCCAGGGTCGCGGGCGTTCCCGTGCTGGGGCTGGCCGGTTCGCTCGGACGGGGAGCGCCGGCGGTGCACGACATCGGGATCGATGCGATCGCCTCCATCCTCACCGTGCCGATGCCGCTGGAGGAGGCGGTGGAGCACGGGGAAGAGCTGCTCCGCGATGCCGCTGAGCGCACCATGCGTCTCGTCCTGCTCGGCTCGGCGATGTCGGCCAGAGCCGCCTGAGGGTTTTCGGACGGCCCGCGCGCGGCGGGCCGTCGGTCGCCCTCGGTAGGATCGACGGGTGGCAGTGAACCAAGAACTCGTCGGCCGGGAGTTCCCGCCGACCGCCCCCTACCTCGTCGGACGGGAGAAGGTGCGCGAGTTCGCGCGCGCCGTCTTCGCCGACGCCCCGCAGCACACCGACCTCGAGGCCGCCCGTGCGGCGGGCTTCGCCGACGTCGTCGCGCCGCCGACCTTCGCGATGGTCCTGCAGGACCTCACGCTGCAGCAGCTGCTGGCCGAACCGGATTCCGGCATCGTCCTGGCGCGGACCATCCACGCCGAGCAGCGGTTCCGCTACACCCGGCCGATCGTCGCGGGAGACGAGCTCACGGCGCAGCTGCGCGTCACCGGCATCCGCATGATGGGCGGCAACGCCATGATCACGAGCGAGGCCGAGATCACCGACGACGGGGGCGCGCATGTCGTCACCGCCACGAGCGTGCTGCTCGTGGGCGCCGAGGAGGAGGAGGCCGCATGAGCGCGTTCACCGTGGGAGACGTGCTGGCCGAGCGCACCGTGCACCTGACGAGGGAGTCGCTTGTCCGCTACGCCGGTGCCTCCGGAGACTTCAACCCGATCCACTACCGCGACGACGTCGCCGCCGCGGTGGGCCTTCCCGGCGTGCTCGCGCACGGCATGCTGACCATGGGCATCGCCTCCTCTGTGGTCGTGGCCGCGCTCGACCCGCAGACCCGGATCCTCGATTACGGCGTCCGCTTCACGAAGCCCGTGGTGGTCGACCCCGAGACCGGCGCCGACGTGCACGTCGTCGCGACGGTCGGCGCGGTGGACGAGGAGTCCGCGCGCATCGACCTCAAGGTCACGACGGGCGACACCACCGTGCTCGTCAAGGCGCAGCTGCGCGTCGCCGTCCGATGAGCGACGTCGAGCCGATCCGGCTGGCCGAGCTCACCACGCTCCGCACCGGCGCCGCCCCCGCGCGGATGCGCGAGGCGACGACGACGGCGGAGCTCGTCGCGGTTCTCCGGGAGACCTGGGCGGAGGGCGACCCCTGGCTGGTGCTCGGCGGGGGCTCGAACCTCTTCGTCGGCGACGAGCCGTTCGAGGGCACCGTCATCCGCATCCGCACGAGCGGCATCGACGAGCTCCCATCGCCGCACGCCGGTCGCGTCCGTCTGCGCGCGCAGGCCGGACACGGGTGGGACGACCTGGTGTCGTACGCGGTCGAGCGGGGCTACGCCGGGCTCGAAGCCATGAGCGGCATCCCCGGCACGGTCGGAGCCGCGCCCGTGCAGAACATCGGCGCCTACGGGCAGGAGATCCAGGAGACCCTGGTCGAGGTCGAGCTGATCGACGAGGACTCCGGCGAGATCTCCACTGTTCCGGCGACCGAGCTCGGGCTCGGATTCCGCACCTCGGTGCTCAAGCACCATCACGGGAGCGAGCCGCAGCGCCGGGCCGTGATCCTGTCCCTCACGGTCGATCTCCTGGTCGCTCGCGAACGCGTGGTCCGTGGGGAGCAGCTGCGCCGCGCTCTCGGTCTGACCGACGACACCCCGGTGCCGCTGACATGGGTCCGAGAGCGCATCCTCGCCACGCGCGCATCGAAGGGCATGCTGCTCGACGCCGACGACCCGGACACGCACGGGGTCGGCTCCTTCTTCCAGAACGCGATCGTCACGGCCGCGCAGGCCCGGTCCCTCCCGCCGGAGTGCCCGCGCTGGCCGGTCGCCCCCGACCTCGACGCCGTGACCGTCATCCCCCTCGCCTCCTACGACGGACACGTGCCGCCGACGAAGACCGAGGCCCCGGACGTGAAGGTGAGCGCCGCCTGGCTGATCGAGCAGGCGGGCATCCGCAAGGGGTTCAAGCTGCCCCGCTCGCGGGCGTCCGTCTCGACCAAGCACGCCCTGGCCCTGACCAACCGGGGCGGCGCCACGGCGGCCGAGGTCGCCGAGCTCGCCCGCTTCATCCAGCACCGCGTGCATGCCGAGTTCGGTCTGGTGCTGCAGCCGGAACCCGTGTTGGTGGGCGTCGACCTGTGACGAAGTTCGAGCGGGTGTCGCGGACGCAGGCCGTCGTGGACGGACTGCTCGACGCCATCATCGCGGGTCGGCTCGAGGCCGGACAGCCGCTGCCGCCCGAGGGGGAGCTGGCGGAGCAGTTCGGGGTCTCCCGCCTCACGATGCGCGAGGGCGTCCGCCTCCTGCAGGCGCAGGGCGTGATCGTCGCGGTGCCCGGCACCCGACACCGCATCGCGCCGACCGACGAGTGGACGGGCCTCGACGCGGTCGTGCGGCACGCCCAGAGCGCGGGTGCGCGAGAGCGCTCCTCGCTGGAGATGCTCGAGATGCGCATGATGTTCGAGACCGGGGCGGCGGAGTTCGCGGCGGGGCGCCGCACCGAGGAGCACCTCGCCGAGATGGCCGCGCTCCTCGAGGAGATGCAGGCGGCGCACGAGCGGGCCGACGTGGACGCCTTCGTGGCCGCCGACCTCGCCTTTCACGATGTGATCATCCGCGCGGCGGAGAACCGCATCCTCGTGGCCTCGATGCGTCCGCTGACGACGATGCTGCAGGCGACCCGCAGCGAGACCAGTGCGATCCCGGACATCCGCGAGCACGCGCTGGCGGAGCATGCGGCGGTGCTGGACGCGATGCGGACCGGGTCCGGTGCGGCTGCCCGCCAGGCCATGCGCAGCCACATGCGCCAGACCCGCGACGACCTGCTGCACTACGTCCACGGGCGCTGAGCAGCACGCTCTCCGTCGGTTTGGAGGGACGGTGATCGTGGGGTACGCTCTTCGTTATCTGATATCGGATAACGAGGCAGATTCCCCTGGACCGTGGCCCCCACCACGGGCCATCTTCCGGAACGAAGGAGTTCGTGTGCACATCGACGACCTGCTGGCCCCCCTGCCTGCACCCGTCGCCGTTACCGCGGCCGACGTCCGCACCGAGGTCGACCCCGCCGACGTGCTCCTCGTCCTCGACGACGACCCGACCGGCACGCAGTCGGTCGCGAACCTCCCGGTCCTCACCCGATGGGAGCGCGCCGACCTGGACGAGGCGCTCGCGACCGGCGCCGCCGCCGTCTATGTGCTCACGAACACCCGGTCCCTCGACGAGGAGGCCGCGGCCGCCCGCAATCGCGAGATCGTCGACGTGGCACTCGCCGCCGCCGAGGCCCAGGGGCGGCGCGTGACGTTCGTCTCCCGGGGCGACTCGACGCTGCGCGGCCACTTCCCGCTCGAGACCGATGTCCTCTCCGCGGAGATCGGATCCCGCACGGGCCACGCCCCCGCGCTGACCCTGCTCGTCCCCGCATTCCCGGACGCCGGGCGCATCACGGTCGACTCCGTGCACTACTGGGTGACCGGCGGCGAGGCCACCCCGGTCGGCGAGACGCCGTTCGCGGCGGACGCGACCTTCGGCTACGCCTCTTCCGACCTGCGCAAGTGGGTCGCCGAGAAGACCGGCGGACGCATCCCGGCGTCTGCGGTCGCGGGTCTCGACATCCGCACCATCCGCGCCGGGGTGGACGCCGTGGCCGGCTTCCTCGAGGCGCTGGCCGACGGCACGGTCGTCGTGGTCGACGTGGTCGAGGAATCGGACATGCGCGTCGTCGCGCTCGCGCTGCACCGCCTGCGGGACCGGGACGTGCTCCTCCGCGTCGGTCCGCCCTACGTGCGCGCGCACATCGGACAGGAGATCGCCGAGCCGGTGCGGGCGGAGGACATCCCCTTCGCGCACGATCGCGGCGGTCTCGTGGTCGTCGGCAGCCACGTGCCGCTCACCACCGCCCAGCTCGAAGCCCTCATGGCGGCGCGGCCCCGCACCCGCACGGTCGAACTCGACGTGCGCGCCCTCGTCGGCCCGGACCGCGAGTCCCATCTCGAGACGCAGGCGCACGCCGTCGCCGAAGCGCTCGCCACGGGGACCGTGATCGTGCACACCACCCGCGAACTCATCACGGGCGCCGACGGCGACGAGAGCCTGGCGATCGCCCGCCGCATCTCCAGCGGTGTGGTCGAACTCGTGCGTCGGGTGCTCGCCATCGCTCCGCCCCGCTTCGTCATCGCGAAGGGCGGAATCACCTCCAGCGACGTCGCGAGCGAGGCCCTCGAGATCCGCCGGGCCACCGTGCTCGGTCCGATGCTGCCCGGCCTCGTCTCGCTGTGGCAGCCGGAGACCGGCCCCGCGGTCGGCATCCCGTACGTCGTGTTCGCCGGCAACGTCGGCGACGCGGACTCCCTCGTCACGGTCGTCGCCACGCTCGCAGGCGACGATGGAAACAACCCGGAAGGACACTCATGACATCCACCGTCGCTGTCATCGGACTCGGCGCCATGGGGCTGCCGATGGCCACCCGCCTCGCCGAGCGCTTCGCGGTGCGCGGCTTCGACATCGCTGCCGAACGCGTCGCCCTCGCCGCAGAGGCGGGTGTCACGCCGGCCTCCTCGGCGGCGGACGCCGTGGATGGTGCCGACGCGGTGCTCGTCGCCGTCCGCACCGGCGCGCAGCTCGAGGCGCTGCTCTTCGGCGAGGACGGGCTCGCCCCGCACCTCGCCGACGGCGCGGTCGTGATCCTCACCAGCACGGTGGGCACGGACGGCATCGATGCGATCGCCGCCCAGCTCGCCACGCACGGTGCGCAGCTCGTGGACGCTCCGCTGTCCGGAGGGCCGGTCCGTGCCGGGGAGGGCGACCTCCTCATCGTCGTCGGCGCCACCCCGACCGCTCTGGAGATCGCGCGGCCCGTGCTCGACCAGCTCGCCTCGACGCTGTCCATCGTCGGCGACAAGCCCGGGGACGGCCAGGCGCTGAAGACCGTCAACCAGCTCCTCTGCGGCGTGCACATCGCGGCGGCCGCGGAGGCGCTCGCGCTCGCCGACGCCCTCGGACTGGACCGCGCCCGCACGCTGGACGCGCTGACGGCCGGTGCTGCGAACTCCTTCATGCTCGGCAACCGCGGTCCGCGCGCCCTGCAGGCCTACGACGAGGACGGCGCCGAGGTGCTCAGCCGCCTCGACATCTTCGTCAAGGACCTCGGCATCGTCGGCGACGCCGCCCGCCGGGCGCACCTGTCCACGCCGGTCGCCGCCGCGGCCGAGCAGCTGTTCCTCCTCGGCGAAGCGCAGGGCCTCGGCGCTCTGGACGACTCCGCCGTCATCCGCGTCGTCGCACCCGAACGACTGTCCTGAGCGCGACGTCGCGCCCCCACTGAAAGAAGAGATCCAGAGATGCTTCCTCTTCCGATCCTCATCCTGATCGGCCTGGCAGGCCTCGGCCTGCTGCTCCTGCTCATCATCCGGTTCAAGATGCAGGCGTTCTACGCCCTCATCCTCGTGTCGATCATCGTCGGCATCGCGGCAGGTCTGCCGCTGACCACGATCCCCGCCGACGGTGACACCCCCGAGCAGCTCGGCGTCATCCAGGCGATCATCGCTGGTGTCGGCGGCACCCTCGGCTCGGTGGCCGTGCTCGTCGCCCTCGGCTCGATGCTCGGCAAGATCATCGAGCTGTCCGGCGGCGCCGAGTCGCTCGCCGGACGCTTCACCAGCTGGCTGGGCCCGAAGCGCGTCGGCATCGCGCTCGTCATCGCCGCCGGCATCCTGGCGATCCCGGTGTTCTTCGACGCCGGCTTCATCATCCTCATCCCCATCGTGTTCGCCTTCTCGAAGGTGGCCGGTCTCAACCCGATCAAGTTCGGCCTGCCGGTCGCGGGCATCATGCTCGCCGTGCACGTCGCGGTGCCCCCGCACCCGGGCATCGTCGGCGGTTCCGCGATCCTCGGTGCCGACATCGGCTGGGTCACGATCTTCGCCCTCGCGATCTCCGTGCCGCTCGCGGTCCTGTCCTACCTCGTGGCGAAGTGGATCAACACCCGCGAGTTCGCGATGCTCGCGGCCACGAAGGAGATGTACGACAACTTCGGCACGGAGAAGTCGACGCTCACCGGCGGACTCGGCGAGGGCGAGAAGGCGCCGGGCGCCGGTACCGTCCTCGGCCTCATCCTCCTGCCGCTCGTGCTCATCATGCTCGGCACGGCTGTCGCGCCGCTGTTCGAGGCAGGCACGTTCTGGAACGGATTCCTCAGCATGGTCGGTCAGCCGATCTTCGCCCTCATGGTCGCGATCGCCGCCGCGATGTACCTGCTCGGCGTGCGCCGCGGCTGGTCGGCCTCCCACCTCGGCGAGGTCATGGAGTCGGCGCTGCCGGCCGCGGCCGTCATCATCCTCGTCACGGGTGCCGGTGGTGCCTTCGGCCGCGTCCTGACCGAGACCGGGATCGGTGGAGCGGTCGCCGAGGTGCTCGCGTCCAGCGGCATGCCCCTGCTGCTCGCGGCCTTCCTCATCTCCCTCATCATGCGTGCCGCCCAGGGGTCCGCGACCGTCGCGATCGCCACCACCGCGGGGCTCCTGCTGCCGTCGGTCTCCGCGATGGGGCTCGACACCGTGCACACCGCGCTGCTCGCGGTCGCCATCGGCTACGGCGGCCTCGGTCTCAGCCACGTGAACGACTCCGGATTCTGGGTGGTCACGCGGTACCTGGGCCTCTCGGTCAAGGACGGTCTGCGCACGTGGACGCCGCTCACGACGGTGCTCGGCGTGGCCGGCTTCGCGCTGACCTGGATCCTGTACGCGGTGATCCCGGTCTCCTGACCCGTCCGCATGAACGGCCGTCGCCTCCGGGTGGCGGCCGTTCGTCGTCCCCGGCGGGTGGCCGCGGGGGCTGCCGCGGACTACGCTCGCGGGATGAGCGGACTGATCCCGTACCTGCTGTTCCCCGGCAACGCCGCCGAAGCGCTCGGCCACTACCGCGACGTCTTCGGCGGCGAGCTCCAGCTGATGGACTACGCGAGCGCCGGTCGCCACGACGGTCCGGGCGACGCGGTCGCGCACGGCCAGCTCAGCGGGCCGGTCGAACTCGCCGGGGCCGACGCGGGAGCCGATGACGACGCGGTCCAGATGAGCGGGATGTTCCTCTCGCTCCTCGGCACCGCCGCCCCCGGAACGCTGACCCGCTGGTACGACGAGCTTTCCGCCGGCGGCCGCGTGATCGATCCGCTGCAACAGCGCCCGTGGGGAGATGTCGACGGCACGCTCGTCGATCGCTACGGCATCCGCTGGCTGATCGGCTTCCACCCCGACGACTGACTCCGCCTCCCATGCCGAGACCCCGCGTTCACGCCGAGACCCCCTCGTACCTGCGCAGGTACGAGGGGGTCTCGGCGGTAAAACGGGGTCTCGGCGTCAGGAGGATGAGGAGAACAGGCGCTGGAGGCGCTGCACGCCCTCGAGGAGCTGGTCGTCGCCGAGCGCGTACGACATGCGGATGTAGCCCGACGGACCGAACGCCTCGCCGGGGACGACCGCGACCTCGGCCTGGTCGAGGATGAGGTCGGCGAGCTCCAGCGAGGTGGTCGGAGTCACGCCGCCCCACGTGCGACCGAGCAGGCCCTGCACGTCGGGGTAGACGTAGAACGCGCCGAGCGGGTTCGGGACCACGAGCCCGTCGATCTTCGACAGCTCCGACACGATGAGCTGGCGGCGGCGGTCGAAGGCCTCGCGCATCTTCTCGGCCTCGTCCTGCGGGCCGTTGAGCGCCGCGATCGCCGCCTTCTGCGCGACGTTGTTCACGTTGCTGGTGAGGTGCGACTGCAGGTTGCCGGCGATCTTGATGGCGTCGGCCGGACCCACCATCCAGCCCACGCGCCAGCCGGTCATCGCGTAGGTCTTGGCGACCCCGTTGACGAGGATCGTCTGGTTCGCGGCCTCCGGCACGGCCTCCACGATCGAGGTCGCCGTCACCGCGGTCCCTGAGTCCGTCGAAGGGTAGGTGAGGTTCTGGTAGATCTCGTCGCTGATGATCCAGATGCCGTGCTCCACCGCCCACTCGCCGATGGCCTTCGTCTCCTCGGCGGTGTACACCGAGCCGGTGGGGTTCGACGGCGACACGAACACGAGGACCGTCGTGCGGTCGGTCCGGGCGGCCTCGAGCTGCTCGACGGTCACCTTGTACTCCTGGTCGGCGCCGGCGAAGACCTCGACGGGCGTGCCGTCCGCGAGACGGATCGCCTCCGGGTAGGTCGTCCAGTACGGGGCCGGCAGCAGCACCTCGTCGCCGGGGTTCACGACGGCCTGGAACGCCTGGTACACCGACTGCTTGCCGCCGTTGGTGACGATGATCTGGCCGGGGGAGACCTCGAGACCGGAGTCGCGGAGCGTCTTGGCGGCGATCGCCTCGCGCAGCGCCGGCAGCCCGGGGGCGGGGGTGTACCGGTAGCTCGCCGGGTCGGCCAGTGCCTCGGCCGCCGCATCCACGATGAACTGCGGCGTGGCGAAGTCGGGCTCGCCCGCGGCATACGAGATGACGGGCTTGCCCTCGGCCTTGAGGGCCTTGGCCTTGGCGTCGACCTTGAGGGTCGCGGACTCGGCGATGGCGGACAGCTTGCGGGAGAGAGGAGCGCGTTCGGTCACGGTTACGAGCGTACTCGGGTCGATACGGCGGGGGAGGTGTGGGATGACGCCAAGATCCGAGGTTCTTTCGGGTTCGGCAGGTCAGTCGGTCGTGAGGCCGTGCGCCTGGGCGACGGCGTCCAGGGTGATGCGTCCCCCCTGCACGTTGAGCCCCTTCGCGAGGGCAGCGTCGTCGGAGGCCGCCCGCTCCCAGCCCTTGGCCGCGATCGCCGAGACGTAGGGGAGGGTGGCGTTCGTCAGCGCCCGGGTCGCGGTCGTCGGCACGGCTCCCGGCATGTTCGCGACGCAGTAGTAGATCGAATCGTGCACGGCGAAGGTCGGGTCGTCGTGGGTCGTCGGACGGGAGCCCTCGAAGCAACCGCCCTGATCGATCGCTATGTCGACGAGCACGGACCCCGGCTTCATGGCCGCGACCATGTCGTCGGTCACGAGCTTGGGGGCCGCGGCGCCGGGGATCAGGACGGATCCGATGACGAGATCCGCCGTCGTCAGCTCCTCGGCGATGTCGTACCGGCTCGACGCGCGCGTCTCCAGGGCGCCGCCGTAGCGGTGCTCGAGCTCGCGCAGGCGGGGGAGCGCCACGTCGACGACGGTGACCTTGGACCCGAGCCCGAGCGCGTTCGCGGCGGCGTGCTCGCCCGCGACGCCGCCGCCGATCACCACGGTCTTGGCCCGCGGGGTGCCGGCGATGCCGCCCAGCAGCATGCCGCGGCCGCCCTGCGAACGCAGCAGGGAGTGGGACCCCATGATGACGGAGAGGCGGCCGGCGATCTCGCTCATCGGCACGAGCAGGGGCAGTGTGCGATCCGGCAGCTGCACGGTCTCGTAGGCGACGGCGGTCGTGCCGGCCGCGACGAGCGCCTCGGTCAGCGGGCGATCGGCCGCGAGGTGGAGGTAGGTGAAGAGCGTGAGGTCGGGACGGAGGAAGCCGTACTCCTCGGCGACGGGCTCCTTGACCTTGATGAGCAGGTCGGCCTCGCCCCACGCGTCGGCGGCGGTCGCGACGATCTCGGCACCGGCCGCGCGGTACGCGTCGTCGTCGATGCTCGACCCGACGCCGGCTCCCGACTGCACGAGCACGCGGTGCCCTTCCCGCACGAGCCGATCGGCGCCGGCCGGGGTGAGGGCGACGCGGTTCTCGTTGTTCTTGACTTCGGTCGGGACGCCGATCTTCATCGATCCTCCAGGTCTCAGGGCGCAGGGTGCAGACAAGGATCGCAGAAACGTCGAGACATCGACAGATTCGATGAAGACTCTTCGGTGAACGCTCGAATCCTGAATAATGCTTCGTATGACCACTGCCGCCGCGTCATCCGAGCCGAACAGCGTTCGGGCCCCCGCGCTCGACCCCACCGACGCGCGGATCGTACAGCTCCTCACCGCCGACGGGAGGATGACGAACGCCGAGCTGGCCGGACGACTGGGAGTCGCCCCGTCGACGGCACACGCACGCCTGCGCGGGCTGATTGAGCGCGGGGTCATCACGGGGTTCCACGCGAGCGTCGACGAACGCGAGCTCGGCGCCGGACTCCAGGCGATCATCGGCGTGAGTCTGCGCCCGGCCGCTCGGCGGGAGAGCATCGTGGAGTTCGCGGATCGCGTGCGCGCGCTGCCGCAGGTGATCCAGGTGTTCTTCCTCGGCGGAGACGACGACTTCCTCCTGCACATCGCGGTCGCCGACTCGTCGGAGATGCGCGAGTTCGTGCTCGAGCACCTGTCCGCGCAGAGCAGCGTGGCATCGACCCGCACGAGCATCGTGTTCGACTACCACCGCAACTCGGTCGCCGCGTCGTTCCACTGAGTCGGCGCGCGGCGACTCAGGTCTCGAACGAGGAGGGGACGGCGCAGTAGTCGGCGAAACGCCGGGTGGGATGGGCCGGATCGGTCACGTCGACGAGGGCGTTCGCCGCGGTGTGCGGGGGCTCGTCTCCCGCGAGCTGCCAGAGGACGTAGTTCCACATCCCGCGTACGCTCGGCGACACGATCGCGCCCGGTCCGGACACGAGGAGCACGGCGTCGCTGTCGGTGGCGCGGAACGGCCCCACGACGTCGGCGCGGAGGGCGGCTTCCTCCCCGTCGGCGGTGTGTGCGCGCTCGACGGTCTGGCCGGCGGCGGTGAGAGCGGCGGCCAGGCCGTCCGCGGCCGCGCGCGAACGCTCGGCGTCGGCCCCGGCGACCGCGACCAGCCGTCGCCCCCGCGGATAGAGGTGCAGGAACTCCTCGGCGATGCTGCTCCATACGGCGCTCATGGCTCCAGGCTACGCCCGGCAGGGAGCGTGCGGGCCGGGTGCGACGTGAGGATGCCGCGGACCTCGCGGCCCGCGGCATCCCGGCATCGTCAGTCCTCGTCGACCAGGAACCGGCTGTAGGCGCCCAGGGTGAGGAACGTCGGGAACTCCTCGCGGAGGGCGACCTCGCGGAAGATCTCGGCGGCGTCGTCGAAGCGGTCGCCTTCGCGTCGCTCGACCTCGTCCAGCACCTCGCCGATCAGCCCCTCGACGTACTCGACCGTGATGGGCGTGCCGTCCTGCGTGGTGCGGTCCTGGTGGATCCACTGCCACACCTGCGAGCGGCTGATCTCCGCGGTCGCGGCATCCTCCATGAGGTTGTCGATCGCCACGGCGCCGAGCCCGCGCAGCCAGGCCTCCAGGTAGCGGATGGCGACCGAGACGTTGTCCCGCACGCCCTGAGCCGTGATCGGCCGACCGATGTGCAGGTCGAGCAGGTCGCGTGCCTCCACGTGCACGTCGTCGCGCTGGCGGTCGATCTGGTTCGGGCGGTCTCCGAGCACGGCGTCGAACTCGGCCTGCGCCGTCGGGATGAGATCCGGATGGGCGACCCAGGTGCCGTCGAAGCCGTCGCCGGCCTCGCGCTTCTTGTCGGCCGACACCTTCTCGACCGCGCGTGCCGTCACCTCGGGGTCGCGACGGTTGGGGATGAACGCGCTCATGCCGCCGATCGCGAAGGCGCCGCGCTTGTGGCACGTCTGCACGAGCAGCTCGGTGTAGGCCCGCATGAACGGCACCGTCATCGTGACCTCGCTGCGGTCGGGGAGCACGAAGCGGGCGCCGCGGCCGCGGTAGTTCTTGATGATGGAGAAGATGTAGTCCCAGCGCCCGGCGTTGAGGCCCGCGCAGTGGTCGCGCAGCTCGTACAGAATCTCGTCCATCTCGAACGCGGCGGGCAGGGTCTCGATCAGCACGGTCGCGCGGATGGTGCCGTGCGGGATTCCGATGTACTCCTCGCTGAAGGAGAACACGTCGTCCCACAGCTTCGCCTCTTCGCTGGACTCGAGCTTCGCGATGTAGAAGTACGGTCCGCGTCCGCCCTCGATCAGCGCCTGCGCGTTGTGCAGGAAGTAGAGGCCGAAGTCGACCAGCGATCCGGACGCCGAGGTGCGGCGGCCGGCGCGGTCGATGAAGGCGAGGTGCTTCTCCGGCAGATGCCACCCGCGCGGGCGCATCACGATCGTGGGGGTGCGCTCGGCGGTGACGCGGTACTCCCTGCCCTCGGGGGAGGTGAAGGAGAGCTCGCCGCGGATCGCGTCGCGGAGGGACAGCTGCCCCTCGATGACGTTCCTCCAGGTGGGGCTCGTGGCGTCCTCCTGGTCGGCGAGCCAGACGCGAGCCCCGGAGTTGAGGGCGTTGATCGTCATCTTCGGGTCGGTGGGGCCGGTGATCTCGACGCGGCGGTCTTCGAGCCCGGGGCCGGCGCCCGCGACCCGCCACGTGGAGTCCTGACGGATGTGCGCGGTGTCCTCGCGGAACTGGGGGTCGTGCCCGTTGCCGATCTCGAAGCGACGGCGCATCCGGTCGGCCAGCCGGTCATGACGGCGGGAGGCGAATCGGTGGTGGAGCTCGGTGAGGAAGGCGAGCGCCTCCGGGGTGAGGATCTCGTCGTAGCGGTCGCGCATCGGCCCGGCGATCTCGATCGCGGGTCCCTGTCGGGTCGTCTGCATCGGTGCGGTGGTCATGATCGTGTCCTTTGCCTTATGCCGAGCCCCCGGGTTGTCGTCGAGACCCCCGGCTCCCGGCGTGTGCGGGGCGGGGTCTCGACGAGAACCGGGGGTCTCGGGGGAGAATCAGTGGAACTGAGCGGTCTCGGTGGAGCCGGCCAGGGCGAGGGTCGCGCTGTCGGGGTTGAGCGCGGTGGAGATGACGTCGAAGTAGCCGGTGCCCGCCTCGCGCTGGTGCTTGGTGGCGGTGTAGCCGTCGGCCTCGGCGGCGAACTCGGCTTCCTGCAGCTCGACGTAGGCGCTCATGGCGCGCTCGGCGTAACCGCGGGCGAGGTCGAACATGGAGTGGTTCAGGGCGTGGAACCCGGCCAGGGTGATGAACTGGAACTTGTAGCCCAGGTCTGCCAGCTCCTGCTGGAACGTCGCGATCTCGGCGTCCGACAGGTGGCGCTTCCAGTTGAAGCTCGGCGAGCAGTTGTAGGCCAGGAGCTTACCGGGGAACTGTGCGTGGATCGCCGCGGCGAACTCCCGTGCCAGCGCGATGTCCGGCTCCCCGGTCTCGACCCAGAGCAGGTCGGCGTAGGGGGCGAACGCGAGGCCACGACTGATGACCGACTCGATGCCTGGGCGGATCCGGTAGAAGCCCTCCGAGGTGCGCTCGCCGGTGGTGTACTCCCGGTCGCGCTCGTCGACGTCGCTGGTGAGCAGATCGGCGGCGAGGGCGTCGGTGCGGGCGATGATGACGGTCGGCACGCCGGCGACGTCCGCCGCGAGGCGTGCTGCGTTCAGTGTGCGGATGTGCTGCTGGGTGGGCACGAGCACCTTGCCGCCGAGGTGGCCGCACTTCTTCTCGCTGGCGAGCTGGTCCTCCCAGTGGATGCCGGCGGCACCGGACTGGATGAGGGACTGCGCGAGCTCGTAGGCGTTCAGCGGTCCGCCGAATCCGGCCTCGGCGTCGGCGACGATCGGCGCGAGCCAGTCCTGCGTGATCTCGCCCTCGGCGTGCTCGAGCTGGTCCTGCCGGAGCAGAGCGTTGTTGATGCGGCGCACGACCGCCGGGACCGAGTTCGCGGGGTAGAGCGACTGATCGGGGTAGGTCTGTCCGGCGAGGTTGCCGTCCGCGGCGACCTGCCAGCCGGAGAGGTAGATGGCCTTCAACCCGGCGCGCACCTGCTGCACGGCCTGGCCTCCGGTGTAGGCGCCGAGAGCCCGGATGTAGTCCTCCGTGTGCAGGAGGTTCCAGAGGTTCTCCGCGCCGCGGTGGGCGAGGGTGGCGTCCTCGCGGACCGAGCCGCGGATGCGGATGACGTCCTCTGCGGAGTAGGTGCGCTCGACGCCGTCCCACCGCGGGTCGGTGTCCCAGATCTCCTGAAGCTCCGCGGCCGTCTGGACCTGGTCGCCGGCGCGCAGGCCGGCGGGGCGCGGGGTGGGGGTCGCTGCGGTGTTCGTCATGGTGTCTCCTCGGATGGGAATCGGCGTCGGTGCCGATGGCGTGCCTCCACTCTGTGTGAAGTTCCCATGCTCTCCCTCGCCGAATCGAGGAGAAGTTTGCGCGAATTTCTGTTTTCGTGACAGACTCGGCCCTCACACCCCGCTCACCCGGCCTGGCGAGATCAAGAAGGATCCCGGCGCGGCCTCGCGCGGAGCGTTCCCGATCCCGCACCGACGCGGACGGCGGGCTGAGAGGAGCCGACATGGACGACGCCACGGAAGACACCGACGCCCTCACCGTCGGCCGACGCATCCGCCAGCTGCGCACAGCTCGGGGCCTGACGCTCGAGGAGCTCGCCGCCGCGCTCGATCGGGCGCCGAGCCAGCTGTCGATGATCGAGACGGGCAAGCGCGAGCCGAAGCTCACGCAGCTGCAGGCCATCGCCCGCGCGCTCGGGGTGACCATCGACGCGCTGCTTTCCGGGGAGCCGCTCGACGAGCGCAGCGCGATCGAGATCGCCCTGGAGCGCGCGATGAAGGGGCAGACGTTCCAGGCGCTGGGCATCGCGCCGTTCCGCATCGCCAAGAGCGTGCCGACGGAGGCGCTGAAGGCGCTGCTCGCCCTGCAGGGTGAGATCGACCGGCTGAAGGACGAGCGCGCCGCGACGCCCGAGGAGGCCCGGCGCGCCAACGTGGAGCTCCGACACTTGATGCGGCGACAGGACAACCACTTCGCCGACCTTGAGGCGAAGGCGGCCGAGATCCTCGCGGCCGTCGGCCATCCCGGGGGACCGCTGACCCAGCGCACCGCGTCCGAGATCGCGGCGCACCTCGGCTTCACCCTCCACTACGCGCCCGATCTGCCGCAGACCACCCGCAGCGTCGCCGACCTCGCCAACGGCCGGCTGTACCTGTCGAGCAGCGTGCCGGCGAAGGGCGATGCGCGCACCGCGGTGCTGCAGGCGCTGTCGAGTCGCATCCTGGGGCACGCCGAGCCGCGCAGCTACGCCGAGTTCCTCCGGCAGCGCGTGGAGACGAACTACCTCACCGGCGCCCTGCTGATGCCGGAGGCCGATGTCGTCCCCGCCCTGAAGGACGCGAAGCAGCGGCGCGCGGTCTCCATCGAAGACCTCCGGGATGCGTACTCGGTGTCGTACGAGACGGCGGCGCACCGGTTCACGAACCTCGCCACGCGGCACCTCGACATCCCCGTCCACTTCCTCAAGGTGCACGAGTCGGGCACGATCACCAAGGCGTACGAGAACGACGACGTGAACTTCCCGACCGACCGCCTCGGCGCCATCGAGGGGCAGATGTGCTGTCGCCGGTGGACCTCCCGGGTGGTCTTCGACGAGGATGACCGCTTCAACCCGTACTACCAGTACACCGACACCGGCAACGGCACCTACTGGTGCACCGCCCGCGTCGAGGCGTCGAGCGAGGGCCTGCACTCGGTGAGCGTGGGGGTACGGTTCGACGACACGAGGTGGTTCGTGGGCAGGGACACCCCGCACCGCGGCGTCTCGAAGCACTCGGTCGAGGTGTGCTGTCGTCGAGCCCCCGCCGAGCTGGAGGAGCGGTGGCGCGAGAACTCCTGGCCCAACGTGAAGACCCCGCGCACGCTGCTGGCGACTCTGCCCACGGGGGCGTTCCCCGGTGTGGACACCACCGACGTGTACGAGTTCCTGGAGTCTCACGCGCCCCGGTGATCCCGCTCGGTACGCTCGGTCGATGAGCAGCGACGTCTTCCCCGGTCCCTTCGGTCCGATGCCCGAGGCGGGTGCCGCCGCGATTCTGTGGATGCCCCCGCAGCCGGACGCTCCGGGGCCGGTCCGCTTCGTCGACGGCTTCGAGCCCTTCGCCGAGTTCGCGCGGGGCCAGGGGACCGACCCCGCCGTGCTCGCTGTCGACCTCGGGGCGACGTGGGACTTCGTCGCCGGTCATCCTGAGGTGCTCGAGAGCGAGACGCTGGCCACGGCGGCGGCGCGGTTCGTGGGGAACGTCATCGCGGTCGTGCACCCGGCCGCGACATGGAGGATGACGGGCGAGCCGGAGATCGGGACCAACACCCTCTCGATCCCGGTCACGGGTCTCGTGCAGGGGATGGTGCAGCAGCCCGACCAGCGGGATGCGTTCCTGGAGATGCTCGCGTCGTGGGAACAGGACGACATCGACGACGAGGAGATGAGGGCGCTGTCCGCGGAGGATTCCGCTCCCGCGGTCGTCGTCCCGGCGCGCGCGTACGTCCGGCCTGCTCTCCCGCTCCTGGACTTCCATGACGAGAACGGCGAGGTCATCCGCTACGGACACCGCTGGCCCGACGGCATCGCGCCGGAGGAGTCGTACTCCCGGGAGTCCCACCCGGAGCGCTTCGCACCGCTGTCGCTCGTGGTCGACGCGCTCGTCGAGCACCTCTCCCGCGAGTACGCGGTCGAGACGCGGCGAGAGCCGGGGGAGGACGGGACGGAGCGCATCGTGCTCGCACCGGCGCGCGGTGCGCAGATCGCGATCACGCCGGCCGTTCCCTCCGTCTGCGTCGAGGCCGGCGCCCTGTTCCACGCGATCGTGCCGTCGTGCATCTGCGATGCGTGCGATGAGACCGCCGAGACCGCGGCGGACGAGCTGGAGCGGATCGTGCTGTCGATCGCCGCTGGCGGCTTCCGGGAGAAGTACCCCGTCGGTCACCGTGCGTGGCTGTACACGGAGGTCCGGTCACCGGACGGCGAGCGGCGGGAGAGCAGCTCGGGCCCCGCCCCCGAGGTGCCCACGGAGGCGCGAGAGCGCGCGGCCGCCCTGCTGCGCGGGCTCGACGACGGCTGGTGGCCCGCCTGGCCCCTCAGCTCGACCCCCGCCTGAGCCCCGACCCCGGCCCCCGCTCCGCCCGTCCGTGCCCCGCCTGCACGACCGTGTTGCGGGTGCACGACCGGGCGGACGGATCTGTCGTGCATCCGGCCCAGGATCGTGCATCCGGATTGAGCGCACGCCCTGACTACACGGCGTTCCAGCGGAGTCGCGGCAGCGTGGCGAACTCGGTGAGGACGGCCGCCGCGTCGGTCACGGGGAAGAGCGTGACCGGGAGCGGAGGCAGCCCCGGAGACGGTGCGACCGCGTAGGCGAGGGCGGCCGGACCTTCCGACGCGCCCAGGGAGACCCGACTCTCGCGGCCGTCGACGATGACCGTCGATGCGTGGGGGCGCGCGGACAGGGCGGCGGCCGCGGCGGTCGCTCGATCGAGGAGTGTCGGACCGGGGATCCAGGGCAGGAAGGCGTCCTCGGGGAGTCCGCAGGCGACAGCCAGCGTCGGGGTCAGCCAGCGGTCGCTCTTGAGGCCGTAGGGAGTGGGCTCCCGCGAGAGCAGGTAGCCGTAGCAGTGCAGGAGCCCGGCGTTGCCGACCGGCCAGGTGGCAGGGAGGCCCGCGCGCCGGTGGAGCTCGTCGAACACGGCCGGCGCGATGACACCCGTGCCGGTGTTCTCGTCGACCGCGGTCGACCGGCCCCACGCGGCGAAGCGCCCCGCCTCTCGATCGGCGCGGATCGAGGCGTCGAGCCAGGGCAACGCGTGAATCGCCCCTTGCGCGGCGGCACGGGTGTTGGTCGCGGCGTGGTCGGCGGCATGCATGAGGGCAGCGAGTTGGGACACGACGTTCACCATAGGCGGGCGATGTGGACGGAGTGTTCACGCGGCGTTCACACGCCGTGGGCGTTCTGTCCATCTCGATTGCCCATGGTGGACGAAGCGTCCGCACAGAAGGAATCCCGTGACCACCATCCTCCTCTTCGACTTCGACGGCACGATCGCCCTCGGCGACGGGCCCGTCCTCGCCTATGCCCGACACGTGGCCACCGCGCTCGGGGCGCCGGAGCGCTTCCTCCACGGCATCCGCACCGCGCTCGCCGCCGCGGGCCCTGACGCCGTCGACGGGTACGACGTCGTCCGCCGCGCGGCGGACAGCCTCGGCGCCGACCGTGCCGTGCTCAGCGCGGCCTACCTGGCCAGCCGGGCCCAGCTCGCCACGGCGGCGGCACCGGTCACGGTGCCAAGCGGTCTGGTCGAGTTCCTCCGGACCGCCGGCCCCGTAGCGGAGCGCGTGCTGGTGACCAACGCCCCCGCCGTGCGTCTTCCGGAGGCGCTGGAGCACCTCGGGCTTGCCGGGCTGTTCGACCGCATCGTGACCGACGCCCGCAAGCCGGCCGGGATGGAGAAGGTCCTCGACACGCTGCCGTCCGATGCCCGCGTCCTGAGCATCGGCGACATGTGGCGCAACGACCTCGCCCCCGCGCACGCCCGCGGCCACGCCACCGCGCTGATCGGGGGTTTCGCCGACCCGACCGCGGTCCCGACCTTCCGCGCTGCCGACTTCGCCACGCTCGCCCCGCAGCTCGAAGCCTGGCTGCGGGCCACCGACTCCTCCGTTCCGTCCATCTCACCCACCCCCATCGAAGGATGATCATGCGAACCTCCCCCTCCCGTCGCCCGGCTCTCGGCCTCGCCGCCGCCGGCGCCCTGCTGACCGTCGCGCTCGCCGGGTGCTCCGGCACCGCCGCCGGGTCCGACCCGACCACGGCCCCGGCCGAAGACCCCGACTCGCTGGTCCTCGCCCTCGTCCCCTCCCAGGACCAGGACGGCCTCGTCGAGACGGCCGCCCCGCTCACCGACTACCTCACGGAGGAGCTCGGGATCGAGGTGACCGGCGTCGTCTCGAAGGACTACCAGGCCGCCGTCGAGGCGATGGGCGCAGGGCAGGCGCAGATCGGCTTCCTGCCGTCGCTGCAGCTCTGGCAGGCGAACGACATGTACGACGCCTCCGTCGTACTGCAGACGGAGCGCAACGGCAACATCACCTACCCGGCGCAGTTCATGACGAACAACCCCGACAAGTACTGCGAGGACGAGCCGGTCGCCCGCGACGGGATGCTGTTCTGCAACGGCGCCGATGCCATGACCGGTCCCGCGGGCCTCGACAGCATCGACAAGGTGGAGGGCGCGAAGGTCGCCGTGCTCGGCCCTGGGTCCCCCGCCGGCTACATCTACCCGATTCTCGCGCTGCAGGAGGCAGGTCTGGACACGGATGCCGACATCGAGCAGATCCCGGTGACCGCGAACGACGCATCCGTGCTGGCGGTCTACAACGGCGACGCGGAGGTGGGCTTCAGCTTCTGGGATGCCCGCACGATCGTGCAGAAGGACACCCCGGACGTGGGGGAGAAGGTCGTCGTCTTCGCCATGACCGAGGAGATCCCGAACGACGGCGTCGCCCTCTCGGCCGACCTGTCCCCGGAGCTGCAGGAGCGCATCACGACCGCGCTCGAGGAGTTCTCGAACACGGAGGAGGGCTCCGCGATCCTGGAGAGCATCTACTCGATCACCAAGCTCGCACCGGCCGACCCCGCGTCGCTCGACGTCGTCGCCCGGGCCGCCGAGGCCCTGGGGCTGCAGTAAGTTGTCCGCTCCACATCACCCGGTGGACGTCGCGGCTGCGGCCGCGGCGTCCACGCCGTGGTCCATCCGCCTCGACGAGGTGACTGTGCGGTACCCGAACGGCACGGTCGGACTGAACCGTGTCTCGCTGGACATCGCCGCCGGCGAGATGGTCGCGGTCGTCGGACTCTCCGGCTCGGGGAAGTCCACGCTCATCCGCACGATCAACGGCCTGGTACCGGTCACCTCCGGCACCCTCGACGTCGGCGGGCATCGCGTGAGCGGTGCCTCGCCGCGCACGCTGCGACGGCTCCGGGGCGACATCGGGATGGTCTTCCAGGGGTTCAACCTCGCCGGGCGCGCCAGCGTGATGCAGAACGTGCTCGTCGGACGCCTGGCCCACACGCCGCTGTGGCGCACGCTCCTCGGCGCCTATCCCGAGGCCGACCGGCAGCGCGCGTACCACGCGCTGGACCGGGTCGGGATCCTGCCGAAGCTGCACGCGCGGGCCTCTGATCTCTCCGGCGGCCAGCAGCAGCGCGTCGCGATCGCCCGCGCTTTGGCGCAGGAGCCCCGCGTCGTTCTGGCGGACGAGCCGGTGGCGAGCCTCGACCCGCCCACGGCGCATGGCGTGATGAACGATCTTCGCCGGATCAACCGTGACCTCGGCATCACGGTGCTCGTCAACCTCCACCTGCTCGACCTCGCCCGCGAGTACGGCGCCCGGATGATCGGCATGCGCGCGGGGGAAGTCGTCTACGACGGCCCCGCGGCCGGTGCCTCGGACGCCGACTTCGAGAGCATCTACGGCCGCTCGCTCACTCCGGACGATCGGCTGCACGCATGACCGCCCCCGCCGTCGCCACGGGGACCGCGTCGGCACCGCTCGACGCCCCCGCGCGTCCGCCCGGCGCCTGGAAGGGACCCGCTGTCCTGGCCGGTGTGGTCGCGGTGACGGTCGTCATGTGTCTGCCCGGCATCGGTATCGGGGTCGACCTCGACGCGATCGCGCGCCACTGGCAGAACGGCGCCGACAAGGTGCTGAAGCTGCTCGTGCCCGACTGGTCGTTCTTCCCGCGCACCGTCCCGCCCCTGATCGAGACCCTGCAGATGGCGGTCATCGCCACGGCGATCGGTGCCGTCGTATCGCTCCCGCTCAGCTTCTGGGCCGCGCGGGCGACGAACCCGAACACGGCCGCGCGGCTGGCGGTGCGAGGTGTCCTCAACGTCGTCCGCAGCGTCCCCGACCTGCTGTACGCCGCCATCCTGGTCGCCATGGTGGGCGTGGGTGCCCTCCCGGGGATCCTGGCGCTGGTGCTGTTCAACGTCGGGATCATCGTCAAGCTCGTGTCCGAGGCGATCGACACGAACGACCGTGGCCCCCTCGAAGCCGGCAGGGCTGTGGGGGCGACGCAGACCCAGATCAACCGCACGCTCGCCCTCCCGGACGCCTGGCCCGCCTTCGCGAACCAGTCCCTGTACGTCTTCGAGCTCAACGTGCGCGCGTCGACCGTGCTCGGCCTTGTCGGCGCCGGCGGGATGGGGCTGCTCATCGATGCCGTCCGCACGTTCTACCGTTACGACCAGCTCGCGCTCATCATCCTCGAGATCCTCATCGTGGTGATCGTGATCGACGTCGTCTCCGACGCCATCCGACGGAGGCTCGTATGACCGTCCCGCTCACCGCCGTCCCCGCTCGACCTCGTCGTCCCTGGCTCCTCGTCGGGTGGGGCCTGGTGACCGTCGTCGTCGTGCTCGCCTTCTGGTCGATCGACATCTCCTGGGCACGCCTCCTCGACCTGCCGGCGGAGATCGTGCGTTACACCGTGCTCATGTTCGGCGATCCGGAGTGGGAGAAGCTCCCGGAGGCCCTGTGGCAGACGTGGCGGAGCATCGAGATGGCCTGGGTCGGCACCGTGCTCGGCATCCTCCTCGCGACCCCGTTGAGCCTGCTGGCCGCCCGCGGTTTCGGGCCGGTCTGGCTGCGCAGTCTGCTCCGCGGGCTGTTCTCGCTCATCCGCGCTGTCCCGGAGATCATCATCGCGATCGTCATCCTCTCGGTCACGGGGCTCACGCCCTTCACGGGAGCCCTGGCCCTCGCGCTCAACGGCATCGGCACCCTCGGCAAATGGGGTTACGAAGCCGTCGAAGCCGTTCCCCGCGGCCCCATCGAGGCGGCGCATGCGGCCGGCGGCGGTACCCTCCAGGTGCTGCGATGGGGGGTGTGGCCGCAGGCGGAACCGGCGTTCTGGTCGTTCTGGCTCTACCGCTTCGAGATCAACGTGCGCTCGTCGGCCGTGCTGGGCCTCATCGGCGTCGGCGGGATCGGCGACATGCTCACCTCGTACACCCAGTACCGTGAGTGGTCGACGGTGGGTGTCCTGCTCATCGTGGTGGTCGTGGTGACGATGCTGATCGACGCAGCATCCGGCGCGATCCGCCGTCGGATCATGGAGGGAGCCCGCGCCCGTGTTCGCGCCTAGTGCCCCGCCGACCGTCCGCATCGCCGCGGTCCGGAACACCCTGCAGCCGGCGGAGCGCCGGGTAGCCGAGCTCATCCTGGACTCCGCCGACGCCGTCGTGGAGTGGACCGCGCAGGAACTCGCCGACCGGGCCGGCGTCGGCCGCGCCACCGTCGTCCGCGCGTGCCAGGGCTTCGGCTACCGCGGCTACCCGCAGCTCCGGGTCGCGCTGGCCGCCGAGCTCGGCGGGGGGAGCGCAGACGCAGCGGTCGATCACGGGCCCGGTGTCCTCGGACGGATGCGCGGCGAGATCGACCGAGTCGCGGCGTCCCTCCCTGTGCTGGCGAGCCTCCTCGACCCTGTGACCGTCGATGCGGCAGTCGCCGCGACTGCTTCCGCGCGTCGTGTGCTGGTCCTGGCGAACGGTCTGTCGTCCCCGATCGCGAGCGACCTGGCGATGCGGCTCACGGCGGCGGGACGACCGGCGGAGTTCATTGCCGACGCGATCGCCCAGCAGATCGCGGCCCGACACCTCACGGAGCAGGACGTGTGCGTGATCGTCAGCGGTTCCGGAGCGAACGAGGCGAGTCTGCGCGTCGCGACCGCCGCCGACCGTGGCGGTGCGACGGTGATCGCGCTGACCTCGTTCGCGTCCTCCGCGCTGACCGACGCGGCGTCCCTCTCCCTGGTGATCGCCCCCGCAGGTGTGAGCTTCCGCGAGGAGCTGCAGCACGCCTCCCGCGTCGCCTTCCTCGTGTTCGCCGAGGTGTTCGCGGCCGCCGTCACCTCCGCCCGGGGCGATGACGCGGTCCAGGCCCGCGCCTACGCGCTCGAGGTGGTGTCCGACAACCTCGACGGCTGAGACGACCCGGTCCGCCTGCACGACCTCGGTCCGTGTGCGCGACTCCTCGTGTCGATCCGTCGTGCAGGCGTGGCGAGGTCGTGCAGGCGTCGCGGGGGAAAGGGGAGAGGGAGGGACGGGTGGGCCGGGTCAGTCGCGGGCGGTCTGCAGCAGTGCCCACACCTCGGCCCGGGCGGGGAAGGCCGTCAGGTCGACCCCGAGGAGGGCGCCGGCGTGGGAGACCCGGGAGCGGAGGGTGTGGCGGTGGATGCCGAGGGCGGCTGCGGCCTGCTCGGCCCGCGCGTCGTGGTCGAGCCAGGTGCGCAGCGCGTGTTCGAGCGCAGTGCCGTGGGCGGCGTCGTGTTCCCGGAGCGGGGCGAGACGCGACTCCGCGACGAGTCGGGCCTCATCCGTGGCCAGAGCGGTGAGCAGGCTCGACCCGACCGTGTCGGCGTACCGGACGGCGCCGCTCGTGCCGGGCTGACGGAGGGCGACGAGCGCCTGCGCGTGTGCACGGGAGAAGGCGTCGTACCCCTCCGGAGCGGAGACGCCGACGCGGGCGGTGAAGCGGGCGGCCACATCGTCGAGAAGCGGCTCGTCGGTCGCAGAGATGCAGATGACGACGCCGTCCTCGGAATCGGCGAGGAACGCGGGAGTACCGTGGTCGAGGCGCCGGCGCTCCCACCAGTCGAGAAGCGGCTCCGCCGGGGCGTCTCCGGTCACGGCGACCACCACGGGGGCGGGCGGGAGGCTCCCGAGCACCCGGCGCGCGAGGCCGGGGTCGTCGCCCAGGAGCGAGCGCAGCAGCTGCGTGTGCAGGCGGCGACGGCCGCGGGTGAGCTGCTCGCTCTGCTCCCGCGCGAGTCCGGCCATCGCGATGACCGACGTGACGACGGCTCTGGCCTCCTGGTCGAGGGCGTCGGCCTCCACGGCAAGGACGCCGCGCAGGTGCCCGCCCCGCCCCACCGTGAAGAGCATGAAGGTGCGCGCCTCGAGCGTGAGGGACTGCCCCGCCTCCAGTCCGCGGTCGAGGATCTCCTGGACCCGCCTCCCGAGCTCTTCCCGGACCGTCGTCGAGAAGGCATCGCGGGGGTGGGCGACGAGCAGGTCGCCCGCCGCGTCGAACATGCCGGCCCAGGCTCCGAGACGACGGCCGAGCTCGGTGACGATGGCGTCCAGCCCGCGCGGTCGGAGCGCCGCGAGGGCCAGGGCGCGCTGGGTGTCGAGCGCCCAGGTGCGTCGGGCGTAGGCCTGCGCCGCGATCGCTTCGGAGTGCGCGCGGGCCACGGCGATGAACGGCGTGCGGTACGGCACCTCGAACAGCGGAATGCCCTGGTCGGCGCACGCCGCGATCAACTCCTCCGGCGTTCCCGAGCGATGCACGTCGGTGCCGAACCCGAGCCCCAGCACCCCGCGCTCGGCGAGGCGCACGACGTAGGGCGGGATGGCGTCCGCGTCGTCGAACTGGGTACCCGTGGTCAGGAGCACCAGGTCTTCCGCGAGGAAGGGCGTCGGGTCCGCGAGATCCGAGCTGTGCACCCAGCGCAGCGGCCGGTCGAGTGCGCCGTCCGGCAGGTCGGCGGCAGCGGAGACGAGGCGCAGGTCCAGATCACGGCGCCGCAGCAGGGCGGACAGCGTGGGCGGATCGGTAGGGGCCATGCGATCTCCGGTTGTACGAGACGGCGAAATCAATTCTCCGATTGTACGACCCGGCGAATGCGGGCGTCTCCGCTGCCGCCGTACGCTCGCGACATGGCTCTCCTCGACACCGCAGCACCCGCAGTCCCCCTCGGCGGCCCCGACCTCCCGCAGGAGCGTCGCCTCGTCACGGAACTCCCCGGCCCGCGGTCGGCCGAGGTCCTCGCCCGCAAGGCGGACGCGGTCGCCGCCGGTGTCGGACACACCGTGCCCGTCGCCGCCGTCGCGGCCGGGGGAGGGGTGGTCGTCGACGCCGACGGCAACTCGCTCATCGACCTCGGCTCCGGCATCGCGGTGACCACGGTCGGCAACGCGCACCCGAAGGTCGCCGCGGCCGTCGCCGCGCAGGCCGCGCAGTTCACGCACACGTGCTTCATGATCTCGCCGTACGAGTCGTACGTCGGCGTCGCCGAGGCGCTCAACCGCGTCACCCCCGGCGACTTCGCCAAGAAGAGCGCCCTGTTCAACTCCGGCGCCGAGGCCGTCGAGAACGCGATCAAGATCGCCCGCAAGCACACCGGACGCCAGGCCGTCGTCGCGTTCGACCACGGCTACCACGGCCGCACGAACCTCACCATGGCGCTGACCGCGAAGTCGATGCCCTACAAGAGCGGCTTCGGCCCGTTCGCCCCCGAGGTCTACCGCGCGCCGATGTCCTACCCGTTCCGCGACGGACTCGAGGGCGGCGAGGCCGCGGCCCGCGTGATCCTCCAGCTCGAGAAGCAGATCGGCGCCGACAACCTCGCGGCCGTCATCATCGAGCCCATCCAGGGCGAGGGCGGCTTCATCGTCCCCGCCGACGGCTTCCTCCCCGCGATCGTCGACTGGTGTCGCGCGAACGGCGTCGTCTTCATCGCCGACGAGGTGCAGACCGGCTTCGCCCGCACGGGGCACATGTTCGCCAGCGAGATCTTCGGCATCGAGCCCGACCTCATCACCACCGCCAAGGGCATCGCGGGCGGGCTGCCCCTCGCGGCCGTGACCGGTCGCGCCGAGATCATGGACGCCTCGCACTCCGGCGGCCTCGGCGGCACCTACGGCGGCAACCCGATCGCCTGCGCCGCGGCGCTCGCGGCCATCGACGTGTTCGAGAACGACGGCGTCATCGAGCGGGCCCGCGAGATCGGCGAGATCCTCATCGGCCGCCTCACCGCTCTCCAGGCCGAGGACGCCCGCATCGGAGACGTCCGCGGTCACGGCGCGATGGTCGCGGCCGAGTTCGTGGACCCGGAGACCAAGGCTCCGGACGCCGCGCTCACGGCCGCCGTGGCCAAGGCGTGCATCGCTCAGGGCGTCATCGTCCTCACCTGCGGCACGTACGGCAACGTCATCCGCTTCCTCCCGCCGCTGTCCATCGGCGACGAGCTGCTGAACGAGGGCCTCGACGTCGTGGCCGAGGCGCTCGCCGGCGCCTGACACACTGTCCGGTCGCGTCCCCGGATCGGGGGATTTCGGGACGCGACCGGTACTTCTTCCCCCGCATCCCCCGACGACGAAGGAGTTGCAGATGGCTGAGATCACCCGCGACGTGCTGATCGTGGGCGCCGGAGCCGCAGGGCTCACGGCGGCCAACGACCTGCGGAAGGCCGGACTGTCGGTCGCCGTGCTGGAGGCCCGCGACCGCGTGGGCGGCCGGCTGTGGACCGACGTGATCGACGGCGCCATGCTGGAGATCGGCGGCCAGTGGGTCTCGCCCGACCAGGACGCCCTCAAGGACACGATCGAGGAGCTGGGGCTCGAGACCTACAGCCGCTACCGCGAGGGTGACAGCGTCTACGTCGGCCCGGACGGGAAGGCCCATCGCTTCACGGGCGAGATGTTCCCGGTGTCGGCGGAGACCGAGGCCGTGATCGCCCGCATCACCGGCATCCTCGACGCCCTCGTCGCCGAGATCGACCCGGACCGCCCGTGGGAGCACCCGAACGCGGCCGAGTGGGACTCCATCTCGTGGGACGCCTGGCTGCGCTCGCAGACCGATGACGACGAGGCCGTGCGCAACCTCGCCTTCGCGACCGGCTCGGCGATGCTGACCAAGCCGACGCACGCGTTCTCGCTGCTGCAGTCGCTGCTCATGGCGGCGTCCGCCGGCTCCTACTCGAACCTCGTCGACGCCGACTTCATCCTCGACAAGCGCGTCGTCGGCGGGCTGCAGCAGGTGCCGCTCCGCCTCGCCGAGCGCCTGGGGGAGGACGTGCTGCTGAACCAGCCCGTCCGCAGCCTGGAGTGGTCGGATGACGGGGTCGTGGCGACCACCGACGACCTCACGGTCCGGGCACGGTACGCGATCCTCGCGCACGCCCCCATCCTCTACAACCGCATCTCCTTCGTTCCGCCGCTGCCGCGTCGTCAGCACCAGCTGCACCAGCACCTGTCGATGGGCTTCGTCATCAAGGTGCACGCGGTCTACGACCGCCCGTTCTGGCGCGAGCAGGGCCTGAGCGGCACGGCGTTCAGCCCGTACGAGCTCTCGCACGAGGCGTACGACAACACCAACCACGGCGACGAGCGCGGCACCCTGGTGGGCTTCGTGTCCGACGCGAACGCCGACGGCGTGTTCGAGCTGTCGGCCGAGGAGCGCAAGGAGCGCATCCTCGAGTCGCTCTCGCACTACTACGGTCCCGAGGCCAAGAACCCCGTCGTCTACTACGAGAGCGACTGGGGCAGCGAGGAGTGGACCCGCGGCGCGTACGCCGCGAGCTTCGACCTCGGCGGACTGCACCGCTACGGCGCCGACCTGCGCACGCCGGTCGGACCGATCCACTTCGCCTGCAGCGACATGGCCGGAGCGGGGTACCAGCACGTCGACGGGGCGATCCGCATGGGCCACCTCGTCGCGGCGAACATCGTCGACGCCCGCCGCGAGGCCGGCGCTCCCGAGAGCATCGGCTGATGACCGGCTCGGTCGTCGTCGGCTACACGGCGACGGATGCGGGGGCCGACGCGGCGGCGCTGGGCGCGCGACTGGCGCGCAGCATCGGGGCGACCCTGCACCTCGTGATCGTGCTGCCGACCGAGGGCACCCGGAGCGCCGCCGTGCCGCCGGAGCGCGCCTACGAGGACGTCATCCGGAAGCAGGCCCGGAGCTGGCTGCAGGACGCGGTCGTGCGCCTGCCGCAGGAGCTCGTGCGCAGCGGCCACGTGCGCTTCTCGGAGTCGTTCGCCGAGGGCCTCATCGCCGCCGGTGAGGAATTCGACGCCAGCGTCATCGTGATCGGCACCGCCGGCGGGGGCCTCTTCGGTCGGCACCGCCTGGGCAGCGTCGCATCGGAGCTGCTGCACTCCTCGCCGATCCCGGTGGCTCTCGCGCCGGCGGGCCTCGCGCAGCAGGACGACCACGTGCTCCCGCGCGTCACCGTCGCCGTCGGCACCCGTCCGGGCGCGGAGGGCGTGCTGGACCAGGCCGTGGCCCTCGCCGGCGCCGCCGAGGTGAGCCTGCGTCTGGTGTCCCTCGTTCCGTTCGACGTGCCGCCCGGGCTCGACACCGGCGCCATCCGCCTCGCCGGCAGCGAGCACGCGCACAAGGTGCTGGCCGTGGCCGCCGAGCGGCTGCCGGACGGTCTCGGCGCCGTCGTCGAGGAGGCCCCCGGCGAGACGGTGGAGGACGCCGTCGCCGGGCTCTCCTGGCTCCCCGGTGAGGTCGTGCTCGTCGGCTCCAGCCGGCTGGCGCAGCCGCGCCGCCTCTTCCTGGGCTCCACGGCGGCGAAGATGCTGCACGAGCTGCCCGTCCCCATGATCGTCGTCCCGCGTACCCGCGATGAAGCAGGAGACCGCTGATGAGCAGCACCAACCGGGCGACGGAGCCCGCATCCGGCGTCACGACCGGAATCTCGACGAAGGGCCTGAGCGCCGGCACCGTCGGCCTGATCGGTGCCGTCGTGATCGGCATCTCGTGCATCGCCCCCGCCTACACCTTCACGGCCGCCGTCGGCCCCACCGCATCCGAGGTCGGCGCGCAGATCCCGGCGATCATCCTCGTCGGCTTCATCCCGATGCTCCTCGTGGCCTTCGGCTACCGCGAGCTCAACAACCGCATGCCCGACTCCGGTACGTCCTTCACCTGGGCCGCCAGGGCGTTCGGACCGTGGGTGGGCTGGATGGCCGGCTGGGGCCTCGTGGTCGCCACGATCCTCGTGCTGTCCAACCTCGCCGGCGTCGCGGTCGACTTCCTGTTCCTGCTGCTGTCGCAGATCACGGGCAATCCGGAGATCGCCGATCTCGCCGGCGTGACCTGGATCAACATCGGCGTCTGCCTGCTGTTCATGCTCGGCGCGACGTGGGTGTCGTACCGCGACATGCAGACCACGCAGAAGCTGCAGTACTGGCTGGTCGGATTCCAGATCCTCGTGCTCGTGTTCTTCGCGGTCGCCGCGATCGTGCAGGCCGTGGGTGGCAACGGCTTCGACTACCAGCCGTTCGACCTCAATTGGTTCAACCCGTTCGCGATCTCGTCGTTCAGCGCCGTCGCCGCCGGTCTGTCGCTGTCGATCTTCATCTTCTGGGGCTGGGACGTCACCCTCACCATGAACGAGGAGACGAAGGACCCGGAGAAGACCCCGGGGCGCGCGGCCACCGTCACCGTGCTCACGATCGTCTCGCTGTACCTGCTCCTCGCCGTCGCGATGATCATGTTCGCGGGCGTCGGCACGGGGGAGCTCGGCCTCGGCAACGGCGACATCCAGGAGAACGTGTTCTTCCACCTCTCCGGACCGATCCTCGGGCCGCTCGCGTTCCTCGTCTCCCTCGCGGTGCTCACGAGCTCGGCGTCGTCGCTGCAGTCGACGTTCGTCGGTCCGGCCCGCACCCTGCTCGCGATGGGCCACTACGGTGCGCTCCCGAAGTCGTTCGCGAAGGTGAGCCCGCGGTTCTTCACCCCCGGCTACGCCACGATCGTGTCGGCCATCGTGGCCTCCGCGTTCTACGCCGTGATGCGCGTGGTCAGCGAGGACACGCTGTGGGACACGATCCTCACGCTCGGCATGATGATCTGCTTCTACTACGGGATCACCGCGTTCGCCTGCGTCTGGTACTTCCGCAAGCAGTGGTTCGACTCGGCGCGGAACGTCTTCTTCACGTTCCTGTTCCCGCTGGTGGGCGGCATCATCCTCGCGATCCTGTTCTTCACCACGCTGATCGACTCCATGGACCCGGCCTACGGCTCCGGGTCGGAGATCGGCGGCATCGGGATCGTCTTCATCCTCGGCATCCTCATCATCGTCGTCGGCGTCGCCGTGATGATCTGGAACGCCATCCGCCGCCCCGCCTTCTTCCGCGGTGAGACGCTGGGTATGGACGCTCCGCCCAGCCGCCGCCGTCGTCCCACGTCCGTCTGAAAGAGAGAGAATCCATGAGCACTCAGAACGAGCAGGCGCTGCTCGACAGCATCCCCACCGGCCTCTTCATCGGCGGGGAGTGGATCGAGGGGGAGACCGGCGCGACCTTCGACGTCAAGGACCCCTCGACCAACCAGGTGATCCGCACGATCGCCGACGCCACCCCCGCGGACGGCATCCGGGCGCTCGACGCGGCCGTCGCCGCGCAGGACGAGTGGGCCGCGACCGCGCCGCGCGTGCGCGGCGAGATCCTGCGCCGGGCGTTCGACCTCGTGCAGGAGCGCAAGGAGGACCTCGCGCTGCTGATGACGCTCGAGATGGGCAAGCCCCTCGCCGAGGCCCGCGGCGAGGTCGCGTACGGCGGCGAGTTCCTCCGCTGGTTCAGCGAGGAGGCCGTGCGCATCAGCGGCCGCTACGGCCTCAACCCCGAGGGCACCGGTCACATGATCGTGTCGCAGCGCCCCGTCGGCCCGTCGTTCTTCGTGACGCCGTGGAACTTCCCGTTCGCGATGGCCACGCGCAAGATCGCGCCGGCCCTCGCCGCCGGCTGCACCGTCGTGATCAAGCCCCCGGCACTCACGCCGCTCACGACCATCTTCTTCACGACGCTGCTCGAGGAGGCCGGTCTGCCGAAGGGCGTCGTCAACGTCGTGCAGACCTCGAAGTCGAGCGCCCTGTCCGCGCCGATCATCGCCGACCCGCGCCTGCGCAAGCTGTCCTTCACCGGGTCGACCGAGGTCGGCCGCAAGCTCATCGCCCAGGCGGCGGAGGGCGTGCTGCGGGTCTCGATGGAGCTCGGCGGCAACGCGCCGTTCGTCGTGTTCGACGACGCGGACCTCGACAAGGCCGTGGACGGCGCTCTCGCCGCGAAGTTCCGCAACATCGGTCAGGCCTGCACGGCGGCGAACCGCTTCATCGTGCACAGGGACGTCGCGGGCGAGTTCGCCAAGCGCGTCACCGAGCGTGTCAACGGCATGAAGATCGGCCGCGGCACGGAGGAGGGCGTGGCGATCGGCCCGCTCATCGACGAGGACGCGGTGGCCAAGGCCGGCGAGCTCGTGGACGACGCCGTCGAGCGCGGCGCGACCCTGCTCGCGGGCGGCAAGGCGCTCGAGGGCACCGGCACGTTCTACGAGCCCACGGTCCTCACCGACGTCGTCCCCGGGTCCGCGATCCTCCGCGAGGAGATCTTCGGCCCGGTGCTCGCGATCGCGACCTTCGAGACCGAGGACGAGGCCGTGCGCCTCGCCAACGACACCGAGTACGGCCTCGTCTCCTACGTCTTCACCGAGAACCTGCAGCGCGGTCAGCGGATGATCGACGCGCTGGAGACCGGCATGATGGGTCTGAACGTGGGTGTCGTCTCCAACGCGGCGGCTCCTTTCGGCGGCGTCAAGCAGTCCGGCGTCGGTCGCGAGGGCGGCTTCGAGGGCATTCACGAGTACCTGTCCACCAAGTACACGCTGATCCCGGTCTCCTGACCTTCCGGGTGGGTCCCTGAGCTCGTCGAAGGGCCCCACCCCCCCCGAACGGCCTGGGTCCCTGAGCCTGTCGAAGGGCCCCAGCACACGAACGGCCTGGGTCCCTGAGCCTGTCGAAGGGCCCCAGCACACGAGAGGACAACCCATGACCGACTACGCCGTCGTCAACCCCGCCACCGGCGAGACCCTGGCGTCGTACGACACGTTCACCGACGCCCAGATCGAGGAGGCCGTCGCTGCCGCCGACGAGGCGCACCGCGAGTGGTCGCGCTCCACCACGGTCGCCGACCGTGCCGCGCTGCTGCGTCGCGCGGCCGAGCTCCACCGGGAGCGCCGCGAGGAGCTGGCCGACATCTTCGTGCGCGAGATGGGCAAGCCGCGGGAGGCCGCACTCGGCGAGGTCGACTTCGCCGCCGACATCGCGGAGTACTACGCGGACCAGGCCGAGGACATCATGGCCGACCAGCCCATCAAGATCCTCGGTGAGGGCTCGGCGATCATCCGCCGCTCCTCGCTGGGGCCGCTCGTGGGGATCATGCCGTGGAACTTCCCGGCGTACCAGATCGTGCGCTTCGCCGCGCCGAACCTGATCGTCGGCAACACGATCCTCCTCAAGCCTGCGCCGCAGTGCCCGGAGTCGTCGAGCGCGATCGAGGCGATCTACCACGACGCGGGCTTCCCGAAGGGCGCGTACCAGAACGTGCTCGCCACGAACGACCAAATCGCGGCGATGATCGCAGACCCGCGCGTGCAGGGCGTGTCGCTGACCGGCTCCGAGCGTGCCGGCGCCGCGGTCGCCGAGGTCGCGGGGCGCAACCTCAAGAAGGTCGCGTTGGAGCTCGGCGGGTCCGACCCGTTCATCGTGCTCTCCACCGACGACCTCGATGCCACCGTGCAGGCGGGTGTGGACGCGCGCCTCGACAACAACGGCCAGGCCTGCAACGGCGCCAAGCGCTTCATCATCGTCGACGAGCTCTACGACGCGTTCGTGGAGAAGTTCACGGCGGCGATGGCGGCCGTCGAGGCGACCGATCCCACGCTCGACGACACGGTCCTCGGTCCGGTCTCGTCGGAGGCGGCGGCGGAGAACCTGCAGAAGCAGATCGACACCGCCGTGGCCCAGGGGGCGACCCTGCTCACGGGCGGCACGCGCGACGGGGCGTTCTTCGCGCCGACCGTGCTCGCCGACGTGACCCCGGAGATGGACGTCTACCGCGAGGAGCTGTTCGGCCCCGCGGCCGTCGTCTACCGCGTCGCGGACGAGGATGCGGCGGTCGCGCTGGCCAATGACACCACGTTCGGTCTCGGCTCCTACGTCTTCACGACGGACGAGGCGCAGGCGGAGCGGGTGGCCGACAGGATCGAGGCCGGCATGGTCTACGTGAACCTCGTGCTCGCCGACAGCCCCGAGCTCCCGTTCGGCGGCATCAAGCGCAGCGGCACGGCCCGCGAGCTCGGCCACCTGGCCGCCGACGAGTTCGTCAACAAGAAGCTGATCCGCATCGGCTGACCGTCGACCCACCCCCTTGCGGCCGAGCGGCCCCCTTGCGTGCGCACGCAAGGGGGCCGCTCGCACGAGAGGGGCCGGGTCGACGGGGTGCGCGTCGAGGACGGACGAGGCACAATGGCGGCATGAGTGCGCACACGGATCCGGTCCAGACCCTCACCGCGGAGCAGAGCTGGGAGCACCTGCGCAGCCAGGAGCTCGGGCGGCTCGTCACCAGGGTCGGCGAGACGATCGACATCTTCCCCGTGAACTACGCCGTCGACGGCGAAGGACTCCTGTTCCGCACAGCCCCCGGGAGCAAGCTGTTCGAGCTGACGGTCAACGCCGACGTGCTCTTCGAGGTCGACGACCACACCGACACCGCCGCCTGGAGCGTCATCGTCCGCGGGCGTGCCGAGGCGCTGTAGACCGACGCCGACATCGAGCGGGCGGAGGCGGCGGGTCTGCGCCCGTGGATCCCGACCGACAAGCGGGTGTACGTGCGCATCGCCCCGGCATCCGTGTCCGGCCGCGCGTTCCAGCGCGATCCCGAGCCCGACCGGGACGGCCCGCAGGAGTACTGAGTCCGGCCCGGGGAGGCCTCGGCGGGCGTAGGGTCGGGGTATGGCCAACGTCGCTGAGAACATCGTCAAGACTCTGAACGCCAACGGAGTCGACCGGGTCTACGGCATCCCGGGCGACTCCCTGAACGGTCTCACGGACGCCCTCCGCAAGGACGGCCGGATCCGCTGGGTGCACGTGCGCCACGAGGAGTCCGCCGCCTTCGCCGCCGCGGCCGACGCCGGCACCACCGGAGACCTCGCCGTCGTGGCGGGCTCGTGCGGCCCCGGCAACCTGCACCTCATCAACGGCCTGTACGACGCGCAGCGCTCTCGCGTGCCGGTGCTGGCCATCGCCGCGCACATCCCGACCGTCGAGATCGGCACTGGTTACTTCCAGGAGACGCACCCGCAGGAACTGTTCCGCGAGTGCAGCGTGTACGTCGAGTACGTCGCTGACCCGTCGCAGATGCCGCGGCTGATGGAGATCGCGATGCGCGCGGCCATCGAGCAGCGCGGCGTCGCCGTCCTCGTGATCCCCGGCGACGTGGCGCTGTCCGAGATCGCGGACGACCGCGCCGTGGTGATCGAGCGCACCCGCCCGCTGATCCAGCCCAGCGGCCCGGAGCTGGAGAAGGCCGCGACCATGCTGAACGCGGCCAAGAAGGTCACCATCCTCGCCGGGGCCGGCGTCGAGGGGGCGCACGACGAGGTGATCGCGCTGGCCGACGCGCTCGGTGCCCCCATCGTCCACGCGCTGCGCGGCAAGGAGTTCATCGAGTACGACAACCCCTTCGACGTCGGCATGACGGGACTGCTCGGCTTCGCGTCCGGCTACCGCGCCATGGAGGCGGCCGACACGCTCCTCGTCCTCGGCAGCGACTTCCCGTACGAGCAGTTCTACCCGGAGCACGCGACCACCATCCAGGTCGACATCCGCGGATCCCAGCTCGGCAAGCGCCACCCGCTCGACCTCGGTCTCGTCGGTGATGTGAAGGCCACCGCCGAAGCCCTGCTGCCCCGCATCGCGCGGAAGGACGACCGCGGCCACCTCGACGACGCCGTGGCCCACTACCGGAAGACGCGGAAGAAGCTCGACGAGCTCGCGGTGCCGGCCAAGGGCACGCGCCCCATCCACCCGCAGTACCTCGCCCGGCTGCTCGACGAGTACGCCGCCGACGATGCGATCTTCACCGCCGACGTGGGGTCGCCGACCGTCTGGGCCGCGCGGTACCTGTCCATGACCGAGGGGCGCCGGCTGATCGGATCGTTCACGCACGGCTCGATGGCGAACGCCCTGATGCACGGGATCGGCGCGCAGGTCGCGCATCCGGATCGTCAGGTCGTGGCGCTCGCCGGCGACGGCGGTCTCGCGATGATGCTCGGCGAGCTGCTCACGCTCACCCAGAACGGACTCCCGGTCAAGACGATCGTGGTGAACAACTCGTCGCTGAACTTCGTGGAGCTGGAGATGAAGGCCGCCGGCTTCGTCACCTACGGCACCGGGCTGGACAACCCCAGCTTCGCCGCGATCGCCGAGGCCATGGGGATCTTCGCCCGTCGGGTGGAGCGCAGCGAGGATCTGCCGGAGGCGGTCCGCGAGGTCCTCGCGCACGACGGTCCCGCGCTGCTCGACGTCGTGACCGAGCGGCAGGAGCTGTCCATGCCGCCGGCGATCGAGGCCGCGCAGGTCAAGGGCTTCGCTCTCTACGCCATCCGCACGGTCATGTCGGGTCGCGGAGACGAGCTGCTCGACCTCGCACGGGCGAACTGGCGTCAGCTCTTCTGACGCGGCCCTCCGCCGCATCCCCATCGGCGCGGGATCCCCTCCGGATCCCGCGCCGATGTCGCGTCAGCTCTCGACGAGTGCCCTGACCTCGGCGGCCTCGGCGTGCCGCCCCAGTGCCTCCAGCACGTCGCCGAGCTCCAGCGCCGCGACCTGGCGCAGGGGCGGGAAGCCCTCGGCATGCTCCAGGGCGCTCCGGTACACCGGCACGGCATCGGCCGGGCGGTCGTTTCCCGCGAGCACCCGGCCCGCGAACAGCTCAGAGCTTCCTGCGGCGCCCTGGTCGCCGAGCGCCGCGAAGCCGTCGGCGGCGGTGAGAGCAGCGGCGACGGCCTCATCGATCCGGCCCAGCTGGGCCAGCGCGCGGCCGCGGGAGTCGGTCACGTCGGCGAGCAGCCAGCCGGCTTCGTGCTCCTGGGCGAGCGCGGCGACCTCGTCGAAGAGGGGGAAGGCGCGCTCGTCACCCCGGCCTGCATAGGCCTGGCCGAGGCTGTGCAGCACCTCGGACAGCGCGCCGACGGCCTCGGGGGCACGCCGCACGATGTCCGCAGCGCCCTCCAGCAGCCGCACGGCGTCGTCGTGCTCCTCGAAGCG
Organism: Microbacterium sp. UMB0228; assembly: GCF_002871415.1. Classification (NCBI taxonomy): domain Bacteria; kingdom Bacillati; phylum Actinomycetota; class Actinomycetes; order Micrococcales; family Microbacteriaceae; genus Microbacterium; species Microbacterium sp. UMB0228. The sequence continues at coordinate 218,568 of NZ_PNFU01000003.1, forward strand.
GGCGAGGATCTTCGCCTGCTCCGTCATGGCCATGGCCTGGTCGGCGTGGGCCTCCGCCTGTCCGAACAGCTCGGCGGCGTAGCCGTGTGCGCCGACCGCCTGACCGAACTCGCCGGACTCGGCGAGCGACCGGGCCAGGAGGGAGGCGGTCATGGCGCGCGAACCCGCAGGAGTCTCGGCGTTCTCCTCGCGCCGGAGCACGTCCCCGAAGAGCTCGGCTGCCTCCTCGGCGTCTCCCGCGCGGAGCATCGCCCTGGCTAGCCGGAAGTCGACGCCGGTGCGATCGCCCTCGTCCTGCAGCCGAGCGGCCAGACGGTAGCGGGCGACGGCCTTCTCGGGCTCTTCGGCGTCCTCCCAGAGCGCGCCCGCGAGCACATGGGCCTCGGCGAGAGCCCGGGTGGCGCCGAGCTCGGCGAGCAGCCGGCACGCCTCGTCGGCGTCGACCGCGCCGTCCTGGTACGCGCCCGAGCCGCCGCGCACGCGCGCCCGGGTCTGCAGTGCGCGGGCTCGGTGGCCGGCGGACAGGTCCTCCTGGGCGAGGAAGCGGTCGAGGAGCGTGCGCCCGGCGTCGAGGTCGCCCGTGCTCAGCACGGCGCTGATCGCGACGAGGGTCGTGGTGTTGGACAGCCGGGTGTCCCCGGCCTCCGCGAACGAGCGGGCGGCGAGCTCCGCGAGGTCCAGCGCCGCATCCGGCTCCTCCGCCCGCAGGTGCAGCGATGCGCGGCTGATCGCCAGGTCGCCGCGCGACCACGCAGGAAGACGGTCGGCCTCGGCCAGTTCCTCTTCGAGCGCCGCCATGGTCTCGTCGGTGTGCAGGCCGAAGGTCGCCAGGCCGAGCCGTTCCTCGAGGTCGGCCTGCGCGTCGTTCCCGGCGGCCCGAAGCGCGGCGATCCGCTCGGGGAGGAGGCGCACGGCCTCGTCCCCGCGATCGAGTGCGACGAGGATGCCGAGGTGCATCGACAGGAGCTGCGCGCGCTTGGCGGCGTCGTCGACTTCCATGGCGTGCGGGAGCGCGGCGAGAGTCTCCTGCTCGGCGCCGAACTGCGCGAGCTGCATGGCCCGCTCGAACCAGCCGTCCGGGTCGGTCGGGGCCGTGGCGGGCGCGGGGGCGACGAACGCGTCGGAGCGGATCGGGACGTCGTAGCTCTCGTCGGCGAGAGCGCGCATCCGGGCGAGGCTGCGGGCGTGCCCGTCGGTGCCGTCCCGCTCATCGAACTGTGCGCCGATGCGCTCGGCCGTCGACCAGGCGGTCGCGGCGAGCTCGGCGGCGCTCCACGGGCCGTCGTGCGCGCCCAGCAGCGGCACGAGCGCCGGGGCGTCGGCACCGCGGACCGGGGTGTCGCCGTGTCCGGCAGCGGTGACGCGGTCGAGAGCGACCGCGAAGGCCGTGAGGGCGGCGAAGTGCGCGTCGACGTTGAGGCCGTCGTGGGCCAGCCACGCGATGTGCTTCTCGATCAGGGCCAGCGCCCGCGCCTCGTTGCCGGTGATCGCGGCGAACACGATGTTGTTGGCCACGATGCGCAGGTTGTCCGGGTTGTCCTTCGCCAGGCGGTAGCTGCGCAGGTGCGCGGTCTTCGCGTCCTCCGTGCGACCGGCGCGCAGATACGGGAGCAGCACGCGGGACAGAGCGTGCTCGGGCTCCTCGCCGCACGAGAAGCCGCCCTCGAGCATCTCCTCGACGAGGCGGATGGCGTCGGCGTCGCGGTCGGTCTCCGCGAAGAAGCCCGCGAACTGGCTGCGGCTGCAGGCGTCGCAGTGGCTGTGCTCGTCCCGCGGCGTGGCCTCGAGCTGCACGCGCAGGGCCTCGGCGGCGTCGAACCGACCGGCGTCCCAGGCGTCCTCGAAGCGGGCGGTCAGCACGCCGCTGAGGCCGAGTCCCGCGGCGCGGTAGTGCGCCTCCATGTCGTCGAGCACCGCGGCGATCTGCTCCTGCGAGAAGGCGGGGGAGGAGCGCAGGGACGACGCCATCCACTTGAACTGCCACATGAGGTCGGCCCCGCCGTTGTCGAGGTCGGCGGGGAACCGCTGCGGGTCGGCGTCGTGATGCGCGAGGCACCAGGCGAACGAGTTGAGCATGACGTCGGTGGCCCCGACCATGTTCGCCGAGGCGGTCTGGCGCATGCGGGCCTCGTACTCCAGCCGTTCGTCGCCGATCTCGATGGCCAGCGCGACGGCCTCCGCCACGAGGGCCTGCTCCGCCGGACCCCACGGGGTGCGGTCGATCTCCTCGATGAGCTGCTGGAAGCGCTTCTTCGGACGTGCCATGGAAGGCCCTTTCGGGTAGTCGGGGGTGTCAGCGCGCGTCGAAGGGGAGCGTGTCCCCCTCGATGCCGGCGGAGAGCGAGACGAGGTCGGACAGGGCGCTGGTCATGAGGGCCCGGTCGGCGTCCGAGAGCGGGTGGTGTCCCGCGAGGAGCGCCTGGATGTAGAGCAGCTGGACCGTGCGCGCGAACACGGCGTCGTCCTCGACGCGGACGAGGGCGCGGACGACGCGGTTCGACCAGTTCAGGCACAGTCGCGCCGTGAGGTCGTCGTCCCGCGCGGCGGAGAGCGTCTGATCGATCCGGTCGAGCACCCCGCCCCAGAGCGTGCTCGCGATGCCCTTGGTGCGCCCGCGGTCGATCGTGCGCAGCACCTCGGGATCCGCGACGTAGAGTCCGGTCAGCTCGGGGCGATCGATCGCCCTGACGACGACGGCGCAGTCGGAGGCGGCGAGCACGGAGCCGGCGCGGGACTCCAGCGCCATCGCGATGTCCCGGTCGTCGAGCGGCGGCGGGTCGAGGCGATCGAGCTCCCCGGTCACGTCGACCTTCTCCACCGTGACCTGCGGGTAGAGGTCGGGGAGCAGGCGGATCAGGTCGGCGTCGTAGAGGTAGCCGCCGTTGACGAGCACCTCGTCCGAGGGCGAGATGCCCGCCACCTGGCGGAACTCGTCGACCGTCTGGGCGTAGCGCACCTGCGGATACCGTTCCACGAGCTCGCCGATCCGCAGCGTGCCGTGCGTGGTCTCTACGGTGAGCCAGCGCGTGATGAAGCGCGCGAGCTCCTCGTCGTGGCGCACCAGGGATTTGAGTCCGACCTCGTGCACGGCCACGAACTGGGCGAGGCGATGCGGTTCGCGCAGCCCGAGCTCGAGCACCCAGCGGCGGATCCCGGCGCCCAGCTGCTCCCGGACGTGCTCCAGGGACGTGTCCTCGACGAGGGACTCGCGGCTGGCGGTCGGCGCCAGGCCGGTGGAGTCGACGACGGCGCGCACGAAGAAGGCCCAGTCGGGCAGCACGTCGTCGACGCGTTCGGACAGCAGCATGCGCCCGAGGTACATGCGGGTCGCCTGCCGGGCGCCGGGCGGAGGAGCGAAGGGCAGCACGTAGGCCAGGCCCTGCGTCCCGGTCGCCGGCTCGCTCAGCGGGATCACGTCCAGCGGGGCGGCCCCGAGCAGGTCGCGACCGTACTGCACGGCCGCCTCGACGTCGGCGGCGGGGTCGAGGAAGGGAGGCTCGCGCGTCACATCGATGTCCCCACCGGGCGCGTCGATGGTCACCCGCACCGGCAGGAACTCCCCGAAGGTGGTCGCGAGCTCGTGTACGGCCGCCGGCCGCAGCAGCTCGTCGGTATCGAAGCGCGGCACGAGGTGCACGCTGGTGCCGATCGGAAGGTCGTCACCGATCTCCGTGACGCGGAAGGTACCGTCCGCGCTGCCCGTCCACTCCACCGCGGAGCCGCCTCTGGCGCTGCGGGAGCGGATGACGATGGTGTCGGCGACCATGAAACAGCTCAGCAGACCGATGCCGAACTGGCCGAGGAAGTCGCTCCGGGGGAGGTCGAAGATGTCCCGCTTGGAGCTGCGCCCGACGGTCGCGAGCAGATCGGCGACCTCGGCGGCGGTCAATCCCACGCCGTCGTCGCGGAGCACGAACTCGCCCGACTGCGCGGTCAGCGGCGTGATCCGGATGCGGCTGCCGCCGCCGTCGACCTCACGGCGCGCGGCGATCGCGTCCCTCGCGTTCTGGAGCAGTTCCCGCAGATAGACCCGGGGACTGGAGTAGATGTGCCGGCTGAGCAGATCGACGACTCCGCGCAGGTCCACCTGGAACTGCTGCACATCCCCACTCACATGCGTCCCTTCCTGCTTCGTCCGCCCGCCGAGCCTAGCAACAACGCCGGTTCCGCTTCCTGTTCGGCACCACCGGATCGATGCCGTATGCTTGGTGAGCAGTTGTTCTCTGCATTCTTTCGCCGTGCCTGGCGTCTACGACATCGGCCGGTGGCAGGGTGGGGAGGGCATCCCCGAGACCCCCGGGTCTCTAGGGCGGTAGCTCAATTGGCAGAGCAGCGGTCTCCAAAACCGCAGGTTGCAGGTTCGATTCCTGTCCGCCCTGCGCGTCAGCGCACGCTGACACACGAAAGGTACATTCAGGATGGATCAGGACGAACCGCGCGGCGACGTCGTCGCGGCCGGCGCCACGCGCCAGAAGAAGGGCAACCCCTTCTCCCGGTTCTTCGGGGGCATCGCCCTGTTCATCCGCCAGGTCATCGCCGAACTGCGCAAGGTCGTCACCCCGACCCGCAAGGAGCTTTTCAAGTTCACGGGTGTGGTGCTCGTCTTCGTCCTGATCGTCATGGGCATCGTCTACGGTCTCGACTACGTCTTCGGGCTCCTGACGCACTACGTGTTCGGAATCCCTGGCTGATGACCCCCGCGGCGACCGCCGCAGCTATGGAGAAGAAGCAACGTGTCTGAACGATATTCCGACGACGCCGACTGGGCGACCGCCGCAGAGCAGTCCAGCGAGGAGGACGAGGCCCAGGAGGGCAACGTGCTCGCCGCGGAGGAGCTCTCGGTCACCTCTGCCGAGCACGTCGCGGTCCACGTCGAGGACGAGGACGGCGAGCAGGAGACGGAAGACATCGACATCGACATCGACGACCCGGAGGCGGACGCCATCGTGAACGACGCTCTGAACCTGGACGAGGCCGCGGAGTCCGAAGCCGCCGCCGAGGTCCTCAACGACTCCGTGGCCGAAGAGGTCGCGGAGCAGGAGGCCGAGGCGGCCGACGAGGTGACCCCGTACGAGGGGCCCGACGTGAACGGCGAGGACGACCGTCCCGCCGCCGAGTCCGACGAGGACGAGTCGGCGTCCGAGGAAGACCCGTACGAGGCCTTCCGCATGGACCTGCGCATGCTCCCCGGCAAGTGGTATGTCATCCACTCGTACGCCGGCTTCGAGCGCAAGGTCAAGGCGAACATCGAGCAGCGCAAGTCGACGCTCGAGGTCGAGGACGAGATCTACCAGGTCGAGGTCCCGATGGAGGACGTCGTCGAGATCAAGAACGGCCAGCGCAAGATGGTCACCCGCGTGCGCATCCCGGGTTACGTGCTGGTGCGCATGGAGCTGACGGAAGACACCTGGTCGGTCGTGCGGCACACCCCCGGCGTCACCGGCTTCGTGGGCAACGCCCACAACCCGACGCCGCTGCGCTTCGAAGAGGCCTTCAACATGCTGAAGTCCCTCGTCGAGGTCAAGGACGTCCCGACCGCCAAGAACATCGCGGCCAAGGGCGGCGTCGCCGTCGCCCGTCCGCTTCCCGCCGAGGTCGACTTCGAGGTCGGCGAGACCATCACGATCAAGGAGGGCTCGTTCGCCGGTCTTCCCGGTTCGATCAGCGAGATCAAGCCGGAGAGCGGCAAGCTCACGGTCCTCGTCTCGCTCTTCGAGCGCGAGACCCCGGTCGAGCTGTCGTTCGACCAGGTCACCAAGATGATCTGACCGTGGGTCACTGAGCCTGCCGACGTGCACGAGAACGGCCGTCCCTTCCGGGGCGGCCGTTTTCTCTTCCCCGACCCACCCCCTTTCGTGTCTCCCGGCCCGTTGCGGACGCACGCACCGGGCCGGCTCGAACGCAAGAGGCCGGCTCGCGAGTGGGGGAGTAATCAGGTAGACTTACGTGGTTTGTGCGATAGCCCGCATGGGTCCCTGAGCTTGTCGAAGGGCGCGCAGGCGACCACGGGCCGGAGAGGCCGGAGCCGTGGGAGAAGCGGATGCTCGCATCCGCCTCGAGGAAAGGAAAGAGAATGGCACCGAAGAAGAAGGTGACCGGCCTGATCAAGCTTCAGATCAACGCCGGTGCCGCCAACCCGGCGCCGCCGATCGGCCCCGCGCTCGGTCAGCATGGCGTCAACATCATGGAGTTCTGCAAGGCGTACAACGCCGCGACCGAGTCGCAGCGCGGCAACGTCATCCCCGTCGAGATCACCGTCTACGAGGACCGCAGCTTCACCTTCGTCCTGAAGACCCCGCCCGCGGCGGAGCTCATCAAGAAGGCCGCCGGCGTGCAGAAGGCTTCGGCCACCCCGCACACCGTCAAGGTCGGCAAGATCACCAAGGACCAGGTCCGTCAGATCGCCGAGCAGAAGCAGGCCGACCTGAACGCGAACGACATCGAGGCCGCCTCGAAGATCATCGCCGGCACCGCCCGTTCCATGGGCATCACGGTCGAGGGCTGAGGAGAATAATCATGGCTACCAAGTCCAAGGCTTACAAGGCTGCCGCCGAGAAGATCGAGGCAGACCGTTTCTACACGCCGTCCGAGGCCGTCGCGCTCGCGAAGGAGACCGGTTCGGCGAAGTTCGACTCGACCGTCGAGGTCGCGCTGAAGCTCGCTGTCGACCCCCGCAAGGCGGACCAGATGGTGCGCGGCACCGTCATCCTGCCCCACGGCACCGGTAAGACCGCCCGCGTCATCGTGTTCGCCACCGGCCCCGCGGCCGAGGCGGCGATCGCGGCCGGCGCCGATGAGGTCGGCGGCGCCGAGCTCATCCAGAAGGTCGCCGACGGCTGGACCAACTTCGACTCCGCGGTCTCGACCCCGGAGCTCATGGGCCAGGTCGGCCGTCTCGGCAAGGTGCTCGGTCCCCGTGGCCTGATGCCGAACCCGAAGACCGGCACCGTGACTCCGAACCCGGCCAAGGCCGTCGAAGAGATCAAGGGCGGAAAGATCGAGTTCCGCGTCGACAAGCACGCCAACGTGCACTTCGTCATCGGCAAGGCCTCGTTCTCGGCCGAGCAGCTGAACGAGAACATCGACGCCGCGCTCGAGGAGATCGTCCGCCTCAAGCCGTCCAGCGCCAAGGGCCGTTACATCCAGAAGGGTGCGGTGTCGACCACGTTCGGCCCCGGCATCCCGCTGGACGTCAACGCCATCTGACGCGTCGACGGGTCTCGCACCTGTCGCACCGAACGCCCCCGGGTCCGCCCGGGGGCGTTCTGCGTTCCCGGGGCGGTTCGGCGCGCGACATCCGGCGTCATCCGATGCGCGGACGTCGGAGGCGCCGCGTACTGTGGGGGAGTTCCCGCGGTCGTCGCGTAAACTCGCACCCGCGCTTTCTCACCCCAGGAGGGTCCATGTCCCGTCGTCTCATTGCCGTCACCGCACTCGTCGTCGCCGCCGCCGCGCTGACCGCCTGCAGCGGGTCCAGCACGCCCGCGAGCACGGACGGCGAGGGCGCCGCGGGCTCCGACTTCGGCCTGGTGAAGGATGGCACGCTGACGGTCGCGACCGAGGGCACCTACCGCCCGTTCAGCTTCCACGGCGACGGCGGCTCCGGCGAGCTCACCGGCTACGACGTCGAGATCATCCAGGCCGTCGCCGACGAGCTCGGCCTGAAGGTCGAGTTCCAGGAGACGCAGTGGGACGCGATCTTCGCGGGTCTCGACGCCGGCCGCTTCGACGTGATCGCGAACCAGGTGTCGATCAACGAGGAGCGCGAGGCGAAGTACCTCTTCAGCACCCCGTACACGGTGTCGCCCGGCGTGATCGTGGTGAAGGAGGACGACGACTCCATCTCGTCCTTCGACGACCTCGAGGGCAAGACGACGGCGCAGTCCCTCACGAGCAACTGGTACGAGCTGGCCACCGAGTCCGGCGCCGAGGTCGAGGGCGTCGAGGGGTGGGCGCAGGCCGTGGAGCTCCTCCGACAGGGCCGGGTGGACGCGACCGTCAACGACAAGCTGACGTTCCTCGACTACGAGACGACCAACAGCCCGACGGGCCTGAAGATCGCGGCGGAGACCGACGATGCCGGTGAGCAGGCCTTCGTCTTCACGAAGGACAAGGAGGCGCTCGTCGATGCGGTCGACGAAGCGCTCGACACGCTCCGTGCCGACGGCACCCTGGCCGAGATCAGCGAGAAGTACTTCGGCGAAGACGTCTCGCAGTAGGCGATGCAGAATCCCTGGGAGCTCTTCTTCTCCTCGCTCGGGCCGATCGCCTGGGCGGGGCTGACGGCGACGATCCCGCTCGCCCTGGTGTCGTTCGCGCTGGGGCTCGTGATCGCGATCGGCATGGCGCTGATGCGGATCTCGGTGCATCCGGTGGTGTCCGGCATCGCGCGGTTCTACATCTCGGTGATCCGCGGCACGCCGATGCTCGTGCAGCTCTTCGTGATCTTCTACGGCCTGCCGTCCGTCGGGGTGACCCTCGATCCGTGGCCGAGCGCCATCATCGCGCTCTCGCTCAACGTCGGCGGCTACGGCGCCGAGGTCGTGCGGGCGGCGATCCTCTCGGTGCCGAAGGGGCAGTGGGAGGCCGCGTACACGGTCGGCATGAACCGCACCCGCACGCTGACCCGCATCATCCTGCCGCAGGCCGCCCGGGTGTCTGTGCCGCCGCTGTCCAACACGTTCATCTCGCTCGTGAAGGACACCTCCCTCACGTCGCTGATCCTCGTGACGGAGCTGTTCAAGGTGGCGCAGCAGATCGCCTCCACCACGCTCGAGTTCATGGTGCTGTATCTGGCTGCGGCGCTGGTCTACTGGCTGATCTGCCTGGTGCTCTCCTTCGGGCAGAGCGCCCTGGAGAGGAGGCTCGACAGTCGTGTCGCGCACTGACCCCACGACCGGACCGCTGCTCACCGCCCGCGGCCTGCACAAGAGCTTCGGCGCCACCGAGGTGCTCCGCGGCTTCGACCTCACCCTGCACCGCGGCGAGGTGGTGGTGCTCATCGGGCCGAGCGGCTCCGGAAAGACGACCGTCCTGCGAGCCCTGAACGGCCTGGAGACGCCGGACGCCGGCACGATCGCGATGTCCGGAGGCCCGGAGATCGACTTCGCACCGGAGGTCCGCCCGAAGCCGCGCGTCGCGAAGCAGCAGCGGCTCGCGCTCCGCGATCGGTCGGCGATGGTGTTCCAGCACCATAACCTCTTCCCGCATCTGACGGTGCTGGAGAACGTGATCGAGGGGCCGTGGCGGGTGCAGGGGCGTCCGAAGGCCGAGGTCGTCGCCGAAGCGCAGGTGCTGCTCGCCCGGGTGGGCCTCGCCGACAAGGCAGACGCGCGACCACACCAGCTCTCCGGCGGCCAGCAGCAGCGCGTCGGCATCGTGCGCGCCCTGGCTCTGCAGCCGGACCTGCTGCTGTTCGATGAGCCGACGAGCGCGCTCGATCCGGAGCTCGTGGGAGAGGTGCTGCTCGTCATCAAGGAGCTCGCCGATGAGGGATGGACGATGGCCGTCGTCACGCATGAGCTGAGCTTCGCGCGGGAGGCAGCCGATCATGTGCTCTTCCTGGACGGCGGCGTCGTCGTGGAGCAGGGGCCGCCCGCTCAGCTGTTCAGCGCTCCGCAGCACGAGCGCACGCAGCGGTTCCTCACCCGCATCCTCCGGCCCCTCGACGGCGCGTGAGCCCTCGACCCCGAGGGGATTCGATGGCAGGATGCGGTGCGTGGGCACCATCGACGACTACCTGACCGACCTCGACGCCGCGGATCGTGCGGTGATCGATCGTCTCTACGCGATCGCCGGTGAAGAGGTACCGGATGCCGAGCAGGGCACTGGCTACGGCATGCCGGCGCTCGTGTACGACGGCAAGCCGCTGCTCTCGGTGATGCGCGCGAAGAAGCACATCGGCGTCTACCCGTTCAGCCCCGAGGCGGTCGCTGCCGTGGCGGACCTCCTCGCCGGTCACCCCGGGGTCAGCCTCGACAAGGGGACGATCCGGTTCCAGCCGGAGCACCCCCTGCCGGGGGAGGCGGTCCGCGCGCTCATCCGGGCGCGGATGTCGCAGATCGACGCCGGGTGAACGCCTAGCCGCCGAGCACCGGGAGCACGAGGCTCACCGCCAGCGTGATCATCACGACCGCGATCACCGCGTCGAGGATGCGCCAGGAGCGCGGGGTGCGCAGCCATCGTCCGAGGTAGCGGGCGCCGAAGCCGAGGGCGGTGAACCAGAGGATGCTCGCCGCGACCGCCCCGGCCGCGAACAGCCACCGCTCCTCCCCGTGCGTCGCCGCGATCGACCCGAGCATCAGCACCGTGTCGAGGTACACATGCGGGTTCAGCCACGTCAACGCCAGGGTCGTGAGGATCACCTGGGCGAGGCGGGTGCGGGTGAGCGTGCCAGTGCCCCCGGACGCCTCCAGGACCGGGGCGTCGCCCCCGTCGACGACCAGCTCCTCGCCGCCCCGCCAGGCCCGCCGCGCCGCAAGCAGTCCGTATCCGAGCAGGAACAGCGCCCCTGCCCAGCGGGCCACGACGACGAGCCAGGGTGCGGCGGACAGCACGAACCCGAGCCCCGCGACACCGGCGATGATCAGCACGGCGTCGGAGAGCGCGCAGACGATCACGACGGCGAGGACGTGCTCGCGTCGGATGCCCTGACGCAGCACGAACACGTTCTGTGCGCCGATCGCGACGATGAGGGAGAGACCGAGGCCGAGACCGGCGAGGACCGTGAGCATGTGTCGAGCCTAGGAGGGCGGAGCATCAGGTGCAGCGAAGATTCCTTCCGCACCATTAGCATCACTGATGTGAGGATCGACCCGGAGCTCGCCGCCACGCTCGCCGCCGTCGCCGACGAGGGCACCCTCGATGCCGCATCGCGTCGGCTGCAGGTCACCCCGTCCGCGGTCAGTCAGCGACTCAAGGCGCTGGAGCAGCAGCTCGGGCGGATCCTCCTCGTGCGCAGCAAGCCGGTCCGCCTCACCGAGGCGGGGGAGTCCGTCGTGCGGCTCGCGCGGCAGATCGCTCTGCTGGAAGAGGATGCTCTCGCGGGAGTCGGGATCGAGGGGAGCACCGAGGGGCGGCGGATCAGCGTGCCACTCGCCGTCAACGCGGATTCGATGGCGACCTGGTTCTTGGCACCGATGGCCCGGCTCTCCGCCGCGCACGACATCGATGTCGACCTGCACCGCGACGATCAGAACTTCACCGCCCGCCTGCTCGAATCCGGGACCGTCATGGCGGCGGTCACCAGCGAAGCCACGGCGGTCGCGGGGTGCACGGTCGCGCCCCTCGGCGTGCTCGAGTACCGCGCCATGGCCGAACCCGCCTACGCCCGCCGATGGTTCCCGGACGGCGTGACCCCCGATGCTCTGGCGCACGCGCCGTTCGTCGACTTCGACCGCCGGGACACCCTGCAGCACGAGTGGCTGGCCGCGCGCGGAGTGCCGGCGGCCGGCGTTCCCCGGCACTACGTCCCGGCGTCGCACGACTATGCGCTGGCTGTCGGCCTCGGTCTCGGCTGGGGGATGGTGCCGCGGCTGCAGGAGGTGCCGGGACTCGTGGCGCTGGGCGGTCCGATCCTGCGCGTGGCGCTGTACTGGCAGCAGTGGACCCTGCGCTCCGCGCTCCTCGACACGATCGCGTCCGAGGTCGCGGGGGAGGCGCGTCGGGTGCTCGCTCGCGAACCCTGACACGGCCGGGACGGCGTCGCCGGGTGGTCAGTCGGCGAGAGCGAGGGCGCGGAAGGCGTCACGCTCGCGGAGCTGCTCGCGACGGCTGTCCACCGGGGACGCGGAGCGGGCCGGGACCGTGCGTCCGGTCGTGCGGCGGTACAGCTCGTCGATGAGGTCGGTGGCGAGCCCCACGAGTTTCGCGATCTCGCGCTCGTCGCGGTCGATCCAGACGCAGCGGGGCTCGTCGTGGACGGGGGAGAAGTCGACGTGCTCCTCCCACACGAACAGGGTGCGCTCGGCGCCCAGCACGTGCTGCTGCCACCACACCTGGCGCAGGTAGGTGCGGGGGATCCCCCGGAAGGCCTTGTTGGTGGTCTTGATCTCCGCGAGGCTGACGCGACCGTCCGCGTCCACCGAGATGCCATCGGGCGTCGCCAGGTGGCGGTGCTCGATCTCGGCGCGGAACAGCGCGGAGGAGGGGAAGATGCCGTGCGTCGCGGCGACCCAGGCGGCGATCTCCGGCTCGCGGCGCCGGCCGTGGTCGGTGTAGGCGTTGCCGCCGAACCGCGGCCCGCCGCCGAGCTTGGCGTCGGCAGCACGGGCGATCGAGCGCTCGCTGGTGAGCCCGGCGACGTCGGTGGCCGTGATGCCGCGAGAGCGTGCCCTCATCCATGCCACGCGGTCGCGCGAGTCCGCGACGATGCGAGCTTGGAGTTCCGGGGTCACCAGAAGACTCTAACTCTCCCCCACCCCCCGTTCCCGTCGTACACGCCGCCCCCTCCCGTCGACCCACCCCCTTGCGTGCATCCCGGCCCCCTGCGCACGCGCGTAAGGGGGTGGGTCGAACGCAAGGGGGTGGGTCGGCGGGGGAGGACGACTCCTGCACAGGGAGCGGGACGGGAGAGAGGGGTGTGGAGAAGTGGGGGAAGGCGAGGGAGTGGCGAGAGGAGAGGGAAGAGTCGGGGGGATGAGACAGGTGAGCGTGGACGAAATCAGGGGGATGCTCCTTGGCCGTCGACGACTGGAGGAGGAGGGGTGGGGGTCCCGGACGCTCCGGTCGGCGGTGGAAGGGCGGCAGCTGCATCATGTGCGCCGTGGGTGGTACCTCGGGTTGCGGACCTGGAGCGAGCTCGCCCCGGAGTCCCGGCATCGTGCGGAGGTGGTGGCCGCCGACCTCGCAGCCTCGGGGACGCGGCCGGTGTTCTCGCACACCTCGGCCGCGGTGCTGTGGGGGCTGCCGCTGTATCGGGTGCGTCCGGCGAGGGTCCATGTGACGGCGCCACCGGACCGCCGGCACAGCACGTCCGGGATCCTGCGGCACGAGGGCACTGTTTCCCCCGGCGACATCGTGGAGCGGGACGGCATCCGCTGCACCTCCCTCGCCCGGACGATCGTCGACCTCGCCCGCACGGTCTCTCCGGAGGCGGCTCTCGCGGCAGCCGATGCCGCTCTCGCTCTGGTCAGTGGTGACCCGTGGCAGTTCGACGACACTGCGGAGCAGGCTCTCCTGGCGGACCTCGCGGATCGGGTGCGCCGTCCACGGCTCCGCGGCATCGTGCAGGCTCGTCGGATCGTGGGCTTGGCCGACGGTCGCGCCCAGCTGCCTCTGGAGAGCGTGACGCGGTATCGGCTCCATCAGCTCGGCTTCGGCAGACCGCGGCTGCAGGTGCCGGTGGACGGACCGCGCGGCGGTCGGTTCTGGATGGACATCGCCGTCGACCAGTCCCGCACCTTCGTGGAGTGCGACGGCCGGGACAAGTACCTGGATGACGAGTTCCGCGGGGGCCGCACCGCGGAGAGCATCGTGCTCGACGAGAAGATCCGCGAGGACTGGGTGCGCGGGACGACCGGCTGGCGGGTGATCCGGGTGTCGAGCGAGCACGTCGCCTCCCTCGCCGCGGCCAACACGCACTTCCGTGCCTTCCGCCTCTTCGCCCGGTGAACCTTTGACCCACCCCCTTCCGTGCCCTCCGGCCCCTTGCATGCAGGCGTAAGGGGCCGGGGCGCACGCAAAGGGGTGGGTCGACGGGGATTTGGGGGGAGAGGTGGGGGTGGGGTACAGTGGTCATAACCGAAGACCGCTGGTCATCGTGTGCGCGTGAGTGCACAGGATCGAAGCTCTGCATCGCAGGGGCCCGCGCAGGTGTCACGAACTTCCGAGCTCCGTGCGCTTGCGCCGGAGCTCTTCTCTTTTGCAGGGGGTCGGAGGCCGGCGCCCCACCACCGTGCGGCGCCTCGTACACACCAAGGAGTGACCATGGCGCAGAAGGATGCATCGGTCAACGAGCTCGCGAAGTCATTCGAGAACTCGAACGCCGTCCTGCTGACCGAGTACCGCGGTCTGACGGTTGCCCAGCTCAAGCAGCTGCGCAACAGCATCCGTCAGGACGCTGAGTACGCCGTGGTGAAGAACACGCTGACCAAGATCGCCGCCAACAAGGCCGGCATCTCCGCGCTGGACGACGACCTCAAGGGGCCGTCGGCTGTCGCGTTCGTGCACGGTGACTTCGTCGCCACCGCCAAGGCTCTGCGTGACTTCGCCAAGGCCAACCCGCTTCTCGTGATCAAGTCGGGCATCTTCGAGGGCAAGGCCCTCACCGCCGACGAGGTCAACACGTACGCCTCGCTCGAGAGCCGCGAGGTTCTGCTGGCGAAGGCCGCGGGCATGATGAAGGCGACGATGGGCAAGGCTGCGGCCACCATCGACGCGCTTCGCGAAAAGCTGGAGACCGCCGAGGCCGCGTAAGCGACCGGCGATCTCGTCTACAAACCCCATCTATCTAGGAGATACATCATGGCGAAGCTTTCCACCGAGGAGCTGCTCGAGCAGTTCGCCGGCCTGACCCTCATCGAGCTCAACGAGTTCGTGAAGGCGTTCGAGGAGAAGTTCGAGGTCACCGCTGCTGCTCCCGTCGCCGTCGCCGGTGCCGCTGGTGGCGCAGGCGAGGCCGCGGCCGAGGAGGAGAAGGACTCCTTCGACGTCATCCTCGAGGCCGCTGGCGACAAGAAGATCCAGGTCATCAAGGCTGTCCGCGAGCTCACCTCGCTCGGCCTCGGCGAGGCCAAGGCCGTCGTCGACGGTGCTCCGAAGGCCGTCCTCGAGGGCGCCAACAAGGAGACGGCCGAGAAGGCCAAGGCTGCTCTGGAAGAGGCCGGCGCGACCGTCACCCTCAAGTAATCCAGCGCACCAGCGCTTCTGCGAAGGCCCCGGGTTCCGCCCGGGGCCTTCGTGCGTCTGCGGGGTCAGCGCGGCGCGGCGGTCGAGCTGCGGACGACGAGAGCCGAAGCGGCCTCGACGCGCTCGACGGGAGCGTCCGGCTCGCTCATCCGCCGCATGAGCAGGCGTACGGCCTCCCGCCCCTGGTCCCGCGGCGACTGGCCGATGGTCGTGAGGGCGAACATCTCCGCATGCTCGTGGTCGTCGATGCCGACGACGCTGAGTTCGGTCGGCACCGCGATGCCCAGGCGGCGGGCGGCGATCACGGCGCCGATGGCGGCCTCGTCGCACACGCCGATGATGGCGGTCGGTCGGTGGCGGCGGTCACCGAGGAGTCCCGCCGCCGCGGCATAGCCGCCGGGCATCGTGGGGGCCGCTCCCGCGACCCGCGCCCGCGGAGTCAGTCCCGCCGCGTGCAGCGCCTCCCGGTAGCCGGCCAGGCGTCGGGCGTCGCCGTAGCTGAGGTCGGTGTCGTCGGTGGCGCCGCCCACGAAGGCGATGTCGGTGTGGCCGAGCTCGATCAGGTGCTCGGTGGCGATCCGCGCGGCGGCCGCGTCGTCGATCGACACGGCGCTCGATCCGGCGCTGTAGGGGCCCACGCTGACGAGCGGGCGTCCGGTGCGGTGCAGGCGCTCCAGCTCGCGGGCGCTGGGCTGGATGCCGACGGCGATGATGCCGTCGAACCTCCGGCCGGGCAGCACACTCTCGAACAGCCGCTCCCTGGTCTCCGAGCGCTCGGGGACGCCGTAGAGCGACAGGTCGTGGTCGCGCACGAGCAGCGCCTCCTGCACACCCGCCAGCAGCTCGGAGAAGAACCACCGGTCGACCGGAGGCATCACCAGGCCGATGGTGCCGGTGCGCCCCGTCGCCAGGCTGGTGGCGGAGGAGTGCGCGACGTACGCGAGGTCGTGCGCCGCCTCCTCGACGCGCTGTCTCGTCTCCTCCGAGACGTAGCCGCGGCCGCTCAGGGCGCGGCTCGCGGTCGCCTTGGACACACCGGCGCGCGTCGCGACGTCGGCGATCGTGCTCATCGTGTCCTCCTCGACCCGGTTCCACGACGGCGAGCCATCGGGCGCTCGCCGGGAGCCATCGTAGCCGTTCCACACGCGAGGAGGAACCGGTTCCAGACGGCTGGAACTGGGAGCGCTCCCACCCCACGAGCGGCACTGACCTCAAAGGGTTGTGATCTTGTAACCTTCCCCAGTTGTACGGCGGGAAGGAACCCGAGTAGGTTGGCCTGGAATCGGTTCCCCAATGGTTGCGGCGATTGCTCTCCTTGGGCGGACTGAAGATCCACCGGAAGAGGAGAAGTACATGGCTTTGTCACAGCGATACCGCCTGCTCGCCCCCATCGCACTCGTCGGCGTCGCGTCTCTCGCGCTCGCGGGCTGCGCCG
This sequence comes from Microbacterium sp. UMB0228, assembly GCF_002871415.1. Lineage (NCBI taxonomy): Bacteria > Bacillati > Actinomycetota > Actinomycetes > Micrococcales > Microbacteriaceae > Microbacterium > Microbacterium sp. UMB0228. The sequence continues at coordinate 234,850 of NZ_PNFU01000003.1, forward strand.
AGGGCGGAAGCGGCGAGGGCGGAAGTGGGGAGACCAAGGACACCGTCCGGATCTCCGGCGGCATCACCGGCGTCGAGGCCGACGACCTGAACGCGTCTTTCGAGCAGTTCACGAAGGACACCGGCATCAAGGTCGAATACACCGGTGACAAGGGCTTCGAGGGCAACATCGTCACCAAGGTGACCGGTGGAGACGCCCCCGACATCGCGATCGTCCCCCAGCCCGGTCTGCTCAAGACCCTCGTCGACACCGGGAAGGTCATGCCGGCCCCCGAGGCCGTGGAGACCGCCGTCGACGAGAACTGGTCCGAGGACTGGAAGAAGTACGGCACCTTCGATGACACCTTCTACGCGGCGCCGATGCTCGCGAACCTCAAGGGCTACGTCTGGTACTCGCCGAAGCAGTTCGCCGAGTGGGGCGTCGAGGTCCCGGAGACGTGGGACGACATGATCGCGCTCACGGACACGATCGTCGAGAAGACCGGCGGTCCCGCCTGGTGTGCCGGCTTCGCTGCCGAGGCCGCGTCGGGGTGGCCGGGAACGGACTGGATCGAGGACCTCGTGCTGCGGCAGTCCGGCCCCGACGTCTACGACGACTGGGTGGCTGGCGACGTGAAGTTCACCGACCCCGAGATCAAGCAGGCCTTCGACGCCGTCGGTGAGATCCTGCTCAACCCGGAGTACGTCAACGCCGGGTACGGCGACGTCAAGAGCATCAACTCGACCGCCTTCGGCGACGTCGCCAGCGCGGTGGCCAAGGGCGACTGCGCGCTGACCCACCAGGCCTCGTTCCTGTCGGCGAACTTCCTCGACACGGAGACCGCGGACGGCAACGTCCCCGAGGTGGCGCCGGACGGCGATGTCTACGCGTTCATCATGCCGGGCGAGACCGCCGGTGAGCTCCAGGTCGAGGGTGGCGGCGAGTTCGTCGCGGCGTTCTCTGACGACGAGGCCACGCAGCAGGTGCTCGAGTTCATGGCATCGCCGGAGTTCGCCGACGCCCGCGTCGAGCTCGGCGGCGTCATCTCCGCCAACAAGAAGGCCGACCCGAGCCTCGCCTCGAGCGAGTTCCTCCAGGAGGCGATGACCATCATGCAGGACGACGCGACGACCTTCCGGTTCGACGCTTCCGACCTGATGCCGTCGACCGTCGGCTCGGGGTCGTTCTGGAAGGGGATGGTCGACTGGATCGACGGCAAGGACACCGAGACGGTGCTCTCCGACATCCAGGCCGGTTACGAGAACTGATCGCCTCGACGCGATCTTCTCAGAGTGAGCGGGGCCGGGCTGCACAAGCCCGGCCCCGCTCCACCCATCCATACTGCGCGGGAACCCAGCACGATCCAGAAGGGGACGTTCATGTCGCACGCGACCATCGAGAAACCCGTCGAGGCTGACGCGCCGCCGACGACGCACGGCACCGGCGAGAAGGGGAGGAAGACCACACGCACGATCCTCGCGATCGGCTTCGTGGTCGTCGTCGCGCTGGCTCTCCTCCTCGTCTTCACCGCTCCGACCGAGGAGTCCTCGCGGATCACGATCGGGTTCTCGCTCAACAGCTTCTTCCTGTGGCTGGGCGGACTGAACCCGCTGGTGCAGATCCCGGCCGTGCTGCTCGTGTTCGGCGTGGTCGTGGCGATCATCCTCGTGCTGATCGAGTTCGCGCCCCGCCCTGGTCGCGGCTACTTCATCATGCGGCTGGTCGCGTGCCTCGTCATCCCGGTGCTCGCGCTGCTGCTGCTCCGTCCTTACGCGAACGCCGTCGTGTACGTCGTCGCGATCGCGCTCCTCGTCGGGGCGCTCCTCTTCTTCGCGGACTTCCGCGCGCGGCAGGGAGCGGGCTATCTCTTCCAGCTCGTGCTGTTCATGGCCCCGGCGGCCATCATGCTGCTGCTCGGCCTCATCTACCCGGCGATCTCGACGATCTTCAAGTCCTTCTTCGACAAGACCGGCGATGAGTTCGTCGGGCTCGAGAACTACATCTGGGTCTTCACCAACCCGGTCGGCACGTCGTCGGTGATCAACACGATCATCTGGGCGCTGCTCGCTCCGGTGATCTCCGTGGTCATCGGCCTCGCCTACGCCGTCTTCATCGACAGGGCTCGCGGCGAGAAGTTCCTCAAGGTGCTGGTCTTCATGCCGGTGGCGATCTCGTTCGTCGGCGCCGGCATCATCTGGAAGTTCATGTACGACGCCCGGCAGGGTGACCAGATCGGTCTCCTCAACGCGATCGTGACCGCTTTCGGCGGCGACCCCGTGCAGTGGCTGGCGATCAAGCCGATCCTCAACACGCTCATGCTGCTCATCGTGTTCATCTGGACCCAGACCGGCTTCGCCATGGTCATCCTCTCCGCCGCGATCAAGGCCGTGCCGGTCGAGCAGATGGAGGCGGCCGAACTCGACGGCACGAATGCCTGGCAGCGCTTCCGCAACGTGACCGTTCCCGGCATCCGGTCGTCGCTGATCGTCGTGCTGACGACCATCACGATCGCCTCTCTGAAGGTGTACGACATCGTCGCCGTGATGACCGGCGGACGGGACGAGACCAGCGTCCTCGGCTTCGAGATGGTCAACCAGCAGCAGCGGTTCCAGAGCTACGGGCACTCGTCGGCGCTCGCCGTCGTGCTGTTCCTGTTCGTGTTGCCGCTGATCGTCTACAACGCCCGATCGATGGCCAAGCAGAGGGAGATCCGCTGATGAGTGCAACGCAGGCCACCGTCGTGGACAACCGCACCAAGCGCCAGGTGGCGCGGGACACGCGCCGCAACGAGGCGACCGCCCACAAGAAGCTGACCTCGAAGGGGGCGACGATCGCGGCCGCGGTCATCGCGCTCTTCTGGACGATCCCGACCTTCGGTCTCTTCGTGACGTCGTTCCGCCCGGGCGCCGACACGCAGAACAGCGGCTGGTGGACGGTCTTTTCCAACCCGGAGTTCACGTTCGACAACTACGTGCAGGCGTGGAACTCGGGCGGCACCTCGACGACCCTCGCGACGGCGTTCATCAACTCGCTGGCGATCACGATCCCTGCGACCGTGTTCCCGATCGTGATGGCGTCGCTCGCCGCGTACGCGTTCGCATGGATCGACTTCAAGGGTCGGAACATGCTTTTCATCTTCGTGTTCGCGCTGCAGATCGTGCCGCTGCAGATGGCCCTCGTGCCGCTGCTGAGCCTGTTCTCGGACGGGCTGACGATCAACGACGTGCCGATCTTCCCCGGGTTCGGGCTGAACGAGGTGCAGTACAGCTTCGCCCGCGTCTGGATCGCGCACGCGATCTTCGCGCTGCCGCTGGCGACGTTCATGCTCCACAACTTCATCTCCGAGATCCCCGGCGAGATCATCGAGGCGGCCCGCGTGGACGGCGCCGGACACGGCCAGGTGTTCTTCCGGATCATCCTGCCGCTGGCGGCTCCGGCGATCGCGTCCTTCGCGATCTTCCAGTTCCTCTGGGTGTGGAACGACCTGCTGGTCGCGACGATCTTCGCCTCGCCCGGCGCCCTGCCGATCACGCAGGCGCTGAACTCGCTCTCCGGGACCTGGGGGAACAAGTGGTTCCTGCAGTCCGCGGGAACGTTCATCTCGATCATCGTCCCGCTGATCGTGTTCTTCGCCCTGCAGCGCTTCTTCGTGCGCGGCCTGCTGGCCGGCGCGACGAAGGGCTGACCCTTCGTCGGGCTCAGGCCCTTCGACAGGCTCAGGGACCCAGGCCCTTCGACAGGCTCAGGGACCCAGGCCCTTCGACAGGCTCAGGGACCAGGCCCTTCGACGGGCTCAGGGACCCGCGTTCTGGGTCGCTGAGCCTGTCGAAGCGCGGGTGAAACACAGCCCCGGGGGCGAGGGCCTGCGCCGTACCCTGAACAGATGAAGTACGCAGACTCGATCGTCGACCTCGTCGGCGACACGCCCCTGGTGAAGCTCCAGCACGTCACCGAGGGCATCGCGTGCACGGTGCTCGTGAAGCTCGAGTACCTGAACCCGGGCGGGTCGGCGAAGGATCGGATCGCGGCCCGCATCGTCGACGCCGCCGAGGCCGCGGGCGATCTGCGGCCGGGGGGCACGATCGTCGAGCCCACGAGCGGCAACACGGGCGTCGGGCTCGCTCTCGTGGCGCAGCAGCGCGGCTACCGGTGCGTCTTCGTGCTCCCGGACAAGGTGGGCGAGGACAAGATCGACGTGCTCCGCGCGTACGGTGCCGAGGTCGTCGTGACCCCGACCTCCGTCCCGGCGGACAGCCCGGAGTCGTACTACAGCGTGAGCGACCGGCTGGCACGCGAGATCCCCGGGGCGTTCAAGCCGAACCAGTACGAGAACCCGAACGGGCCGCGCAGCCACTACGAGACGACGGGGCCGGAGATCTGGCGCGACACCGACGGGCGCGTCACGCACTTCGTCGCCGGGGTGGGGACGGGCGGCACGATCACCGGCACGGGACGCTACCTGCGCGAGGTGTCCGACGACGCGGTGCGCATCATCGGCGTGGACCCCGAGGGCAGCGTCTACAGCGGCGGCACCGGTCGGCCCTACCTCGTCGAGGGCGTGGGCGAGGACATCTGGCCCGGTGCCTACGATCCCGCCGTCCCGCACGAGATCGTCGCGGTCGGCGATGCGGAGTCGTTCGCGATGACGCGGCGCCTGGCCCGCGAGGAGGGCATTCTCGTCGGCGGCTCCAGCGGCATGGCCGTCGTCGGGGCGCTGCGGGTGGCGAAGGACCTGCCGGCGGATGCGGTCATGGTCGTGCTCCTGCCGGATGGCGGACGCGGCTACCTGGGCAAGATCTTCAACGACGGCTGGATGCGCTCCTACGGGTTCAGCGAGGTGGAGGAGGGGGAGACGGTCGCCGACGTGCTCGCCGCCCGAGCCTCCCGCCACGGCCTCCCCGACCTCGTGCACGCGCATCCCACCGACACAGTGCTCGAGGCGATCGGCATGATGACGGAGTACGAGGTCTCGCAGCTCGTCGTCCTCAGCGCGGAGCCGCCGGTGATGATGGGCGAGGTCGTGGGCACCGTCGACGAGAAGGGCCTTCTCGACCTGCTCTTCCGCGGCGACGCCGAACCGAGCGACGCCGTCGGCGCACACGTGGGCGAGCGGCTGCCGCTCATCGGCATCCACGCGCCGGTCGCGCAGGCACGGGCCGCGCTCGCTGACGCCGACGCCCTCCTCGTCACCGAGGACGGCAAGCCGCACACCGTGCTGACGCGACAGGACCTGCTCGGCTACCTCTCCCGGTGACGCGGGACGTAACAGGCCGGCACCCGTCGGAGGGCCCGGACGTAGGCTGAGGGCATGTCCGACCACGACCACGCCTTCGCCACCCGAGCCATCCACGCCGGACAGGCGCCCGACCCGATCACCGGGGCGATCATCCCGCCGATCTATCAGTCGTCGACGCACGTGCAGGACGGCATCGGCGGCTTCCGGGACGGCTACGAGTACAACCGTGCGGGCAACCCGACGCGCTCCTCGCTGGAGACGCAGCTCGCCGCTCTCGAGGGCGGAGTAGGGGCGCTGTCGTTCGCGTCCGGTCTCGCGGCCGAGGACGCGCTGCTGCGCGGCATCCTCACGCCCGGCGACCACGTGCTCCTCGGAAACGACGTCTACGGCGGCACCTACCGCCTGCTCACGAAGGTCCTCGCGCCCTGGGGGATCGACACGACCACGGTCGAGCTCTCCGACGTCGACGTGATCCGCGCGGCGATCCGTCCCGAGACGCGCATCGTGTGGCTGGAGACGCCGAGCAACCCGCTGCTGAAGGTCGTCGACATCGCGCTCATCGTCGAGGTGGCGCACGCGGCCGGTGCCCTCGTCGTGGTGGACAACACGTTCGCCTCGCCGGCTCTGCAGCAGCCGCTCGCGCTCGGCGCCGATCTCGTCGTGCACTCGACGACGAAGTACCTGGGCGGGCACTCCGACGTGCTGGGCGGCGCCGTCGTCTTCGGTGACGACCGTTTCGTCGAGGCCGTGAAGTTCCAGCAGTTCGCGGTGGGGGCGGTCTCCGCGCCTCTGGACGCCTGGCTGACGACCCGCGGTATCAAGACCCTCGCGGTGCGGGTGCGCCAGCACTCCGAGAACGCGCAGGCCATCGCCGAATGGGCCCAGGCGCGGCCGGAGTTCGCGCAGGTGTTCTATCCCGGCCTTCCGTCGCACCCCGGTCACGAGATCGCCGCGCGGCAGATGAGCGGCTTCGGTGGCATGCTGTCGCTCGGTCTCGCCGCGGGTGCGGACGCCGCCCGGGCCTTCGCCGAGAGCACGCGTGTGTTCCAGCTCGCCGAGTCGCTCGGCGGTGTGGAGTCGCTCATCGGCTACCCGCCGGAGATGACCCACGCGTCGGTCCGCGGTACGGAGCTCGCGGTGCCGGAGAACGTCGTGCGTCTCTCGGTCGGCATCGAGGACGTGGCCGACCTCATCGCGGATCTCGAGGAGGGTCTCGCCCGCATCGCCCGATGACCGGCACGGCGACCCGCGATCGCGGGGGTGTCCGTCACAATAGGACGATGAATCGACGGATGCTGCTGTGGTGGGGCGTCGCCTGCCTCCTCCTGGCCACTGCCCTCGGCGCTCTCGTCGTCTTCGTGTATCCGCAGACGCCGGGTTTCGACCAGTGGTGGAACGACACCATCGCCGCGGTCCGCGCGGACTGGATGCTGAGCTTCGCCCTCGCGCTGAACTGGATCGGCGGTGGCTGGGTCGCCATCCTCGCCGTGCCGCTGGCGACCATCGCCGTCCTGCTGCTCCTGCGCCGATGGCGGGGGGCGCTGTTCGCCGCGTTGTGCTTCCTCGTCAGCGCCGGTGCCGTCCAGCTCCTGAAGAACATCTTCGGCCGTGCCCGCCCGCACGACATGCTCGTCGTCAGCGATTACGGTTCCTTCCCGTCCGGTCACACCGCGAATGCGGCGACCATCGCCCTGGTGCTCTGGGTGCTCTTCCCGCGGGTCTGGGTGGCGATCGTGGGGGCGGCCTGGATCGTGCTCATGGCCCTGTCGCGCACCTTCCTGTCGGTGCACTGGGCCACGGACACGCTCGGCGGGGCGTTCGTCGGCGCCGGCGTCGTCCTCGTGCTCGCCGCCTGGCTGGTGCCGTGGGTGCGACGCGACGTCGAGGCGACCGCCCGCGCCGATAGGCTGAGCGGAACCTGACCCGTCCGAGGAGCCCCCGTGTCGCGCATCCGTCCCTACCGTCCGACCGATCGCGCGGCGATGTTCGAGATCTGCCTGCGGACGGCCGACGCCGGGGGAGACGCCACCGGGGTGCTGTCCGATGACGAGCTGTGGGGGAACCTCTTCGCGGTGCCGTACGTCGAGCGGCACCCGGACCTCGCCTGGGTCGTGGAGGCGGAGGACGGGCGCACCATCGGCTACATCGTCGCCACCGACGACACCGACGCCTTCTACGCCTGGTTCCGCGACGAGTGGTGGCCGGGCCTGCACGCGCGCTATCCGCGATCGGCGGACCCGCAGACGCGCGAGGAGAAGCTGATCGAGTACGGCTACACCAGAGAGCCGGGTGTCGAGCCGCATGCCGCCGAGTACCCGGCGCATCTGCACATCGACCTGCTGCCGGAGACCCAGGGGCAGGGACTCGGTCGCGGTCTCATGGAGACGCTCTTCGCCGAGCTGCGCCGGCGCGGTGTGCCCGCGCTGCACCTCGGTATGGATCCGGCGAACGGCGGCGCGGCCGCGTTCTACGAGCGGCTCGGCATGATCGTGCTCCCGTCCGCGCCCGGTGGTCTGACGTACGGGGTGCGCTTCGACGGCTGACGCCGCCCGAAACGAGAGAAGACCTCCGCGATGCGGAGGTCTTCTTCGTCTGTGGCGGTGACGGCGGGATTCGAACCCGCGGTTGCTTGCACAACACACGCTTTCCAAGCGTGCTCCTTCGGCCGCTCGGACACGTCACCAGGGAACAACCTGTCCATCCTATCCGATGTCCCGGGGGCCTCGTGACATACCGGCGATCCAAGCCTGCGGTCGCGAAAGCTGTTATATTGCACCTCGTCAGAGGGCTAGATATCTTCATATGAAGACGCAACCGCGTCAGACGGATCCGGTTCTCTGGGGGGATCATGGGGACGAGTGCGACGACGGCACGGCAGGACGACGGGTCGACGGGCGCGGACCCGCTCCTCGGGCCGCACGCCCTGCGGGCGTGGGTCACGGGCGGGCATGCGGCACGCGGTCGCGTGTTCCTGCGCGAGGCGGAGACCGGCGCTGAGGCCCTTGCGGCTGCGGCCGACCCCGAGGACGTGATCCTCGAGCCCGCAGGATCGCTGCCTCGGCCGGGGGCGGCGCGGGTCGTCGGCTACGGAGGACGGCTCGCCGACCTCGGCGACGAGCTCTTCCTGGGGGAGCGCGGCGTCGAGCTCCAGGACTACATCGCGGCCTCCTTCGTCCAGATCGTCGGACCGACGGCCATGCGCTTCTTCGACGAGGCGAGCTGGCGTGCCTTCCTCGACGACGCCGACCTCGCTCGCGGGACCGGGGTCTTCGCCGCCGCGATGCTCGACCCCCGAGTGCTGCTCGCGGACCGCTCCGCTCTCGCACGACCGGATGAGGTGGAGGGTCCGCGCGCCCTCCGCATCGACGCGGACGGCGTGGTGCATCTCGGACTGCAGGGGGAGGCGATCGGCCACGTGGACGACCTCCCCGCCGCCCTCGGGAAGGCCCTGCCCCTGGCGTCGGCGCTGGGGGGCGTGCCCGGCTCGGCAGACCTCATCGTCGAGCTCGACCGCCGGCCGTGGCTCCGCCGGTACCTCGACGCGGCCGATCTCCGGACCATGCTCCGCCTGCCGAACGGCGCCGCTCGGATCGCGGGCTTCGGGTGGGCGCTCCTCGACGACGACCTCGCGGATGCGGAGCCCCCGACCGACGACCCGTTCCTGCTCGACACCGCCGAGGGGTTCCTGCTCGCCGATGTCCGGACGCTCCGCCGGCACCTCCTGTCCCCGCTGACCGCTGCGGTGGTCGACGCGATCCAGACCTCGAGCACACGCGGGCGGGCGGCGGCGCGCGTGGCCCGCGCCTGCGGAGTGCCCGATGCCCACGCGCGGCAGCTGTGTCTGGAGGCGCTCGCCGCGCTCGGCGTCCACCTCGGTGCGCGGACCGAGGACGCCGCGGGGGGAGGAGCGCGATGAGCGCACCGCACGCGCTGTGGACGTCGATGCTCCCCGCCGACACCGCCTTCCCTCCGGATCGGGTGGCGGTCGGCGCCTCCGGGCATCGGATCTTCTACGCCGACGGCTCCGACCGCCTCTGCGCGACCAGCGGCCTGTGGAACGTGCCCCTCGGCTTCGGCAACCCGGCGGTGACCGAGGCCGTGAGCAGGGCGACGCGCGACGCCTCCTACCTCTCGCTGTTCCGCGCCCCGCACCGGTACGCCGAGGACGCCGCCGATGCCCTCGTCGCCCTCGCGGGTTCCGACCGCTACCGGCGGGTGATCTTCTCCACCTCCGGCGGGGCGGCCAACGACGCCGCCATGAAGCTCGCCCGGCAGTACTGGGCGCAGCAGGGCGCCGGCTCGCGGTCGCTCGTCGTGGGCCTGCGCGGCAGCTATCACGGCACGATGTACGGCAGCCACGTGCTGAGCGGCGACGACCTGCTGCAGTCGGTCTACGGCGTCGACAGGCGCACGGTGCGGCACGTGTCGCACGCCGACGACGGGGCGGAGCTCGAAGCGCTGCTGGAGCGTGAAGGCTCCCGCGTCGCCTCCGTCGTCGTGGAGCCCGTCCTCGGCAGCGGCGCCCACGCGCTGTCCGCCGCCTTCGTCCGTCGTCTCCTGGAGCTGAGGGAGCGGCACGGGTTCCTGCTGGTGGCAGACGAGGTGGCGACCGGCTTCGGTCGCACGGGCGCGATGTTCGCGACCGACCGCTGGGCGGCCGCACCGGACGTCCTCCTCGTGTCGAAGGCGCTGACGAACGGGGCGATGGGAGCGGCGGCGCTCCTCGTCGGCGACCGCATCTCGACGGCGTTCGCCCGCGGCGGATGGACGTTCGTGCACGGGGAGACGCAGGCGGGCACGCCGGCCTGCGCGGCCGCGGTCCTCGCCGTGATCGACGAGCTCCGCCGCATCGACGTCGAGGCGACCACGCAGGCCCTGGCGTCGACGCTGCACCGCCTCGCGCGGACCTGGCAGGAGGACGGGATCGTCACCGACGTCACCGGCAGCGGCTGCTTCGTCGGGGTGGGGCTCCGTCGCCCGGACGGGTCCGCGCTCTCCGGGACCGACGTCCTGGACGTGGTGTCCGCCATCGCGGACAGCGGCGTCGTGGTGCACCCCGGTCCGAGCTCCTTCCAGCTCATCCCCGGCTACGGATTCACTCCGGCGGAGGTGGCCGAGACCGACCGAGCCGTGCGAGGCGGCCTGGCACGGGTGCGGGAGGCGGCGGCATGACCGTGCCGTTCACCGCACGCGTCCCCACGCTGTGGCATGGGCCGCGCGCACGAGAGACGATGGCGGGTCTGACGGCCGGACGCGACACGCTGGTGATCGCCGACGCCGCCGTCGCACACACCCTTCCCGCCGCGCAGCCGGGCCGGACGATGACGGTGGACGCCTCGGGAGTGGACGAGCTCGGCGTCGTCCTGATCGCCGAGGAGCTCGTCCGACGACCGCCCGAGGTCATCGTGGCCGTCGGCGGCGGTAGCGTCCTCGATGCGAGCAAGATCGCGGCACTCGCGCTCAGCCCCGGACGCCTTCTGGACTTCGCCCTGCGGCACGCGGCGACCTCGGCGCTCACGATCCTGCCCGACGCGCCGCCGCCGGTCGACATCGTCGCGATGCCGACGACGCTCGGCACGTCGTCGGAGACGAACAGCGTCGCCATCCTCCGGAGTCGCCGCGGAGCCCGGCTCCTCGTCGGTCGCTCACTGCGTCCGCGCCACGCCGTCCTCGATGCCGACCAGCTCGCCACGCTCACCCCCGCGGCCGTCCAGGAGGGAGCGCTGGAGGCGTTCCTCCGGGTGGCCGGCGCCTCGACGAGCCCGCGGACGGCGCGGGCCGACCGCGACGCGCGGCTCCTCGGCCGGGCGCTGCTCGAAGCGGCTTCGGCCGACGTGATGTCGACGACGGGACGACTGCGCCTCGCGCGGCTCAGCGCCGCGACCCAGCGCACGGCCGCCCTCCGCGGCCCCGATCCGTACAGCGCCCGCCACTGGTACCTCGCGAACGAGGTCGCCTTCCATCTCGGCGTCCGCAAGATGCCGGCCACGGCAGCGGTCATCGCCGCCGTCTGGCGGCGGATCGGTGCGGGCGATCCGCGCTGGGGCGACCGCGCCAGCCTCGACGCCTTCTGGGCCGGTGTCGCGGCGGGGACTGCGCTGCCTCGTGACCCGGCCGCCGGCATCGCCGCCGTCGTCGATCAAGGAGGGCTCCCGTCACCGCCGCGCCCGAGCGCACGGGAGATCGATCGGATCGCCGCCGCCGTGGAGACGGCGTGGGGAGATCACCGCCCCATGCTGCGCGGAATCCACGCCGCGGACGTCCGCGCTGTGCTCCACGAGTCCCGGTGGAGCCCGTCCTCGGTCGGCGCTCGCCGGCCCGAGCAGCGGAGAGGAGGTGACGGGAATGAACGAAAGCACGGAGACGAGCATCCGGTTCCAGGAGCTCGACCCGATGGAGGCGCCCAGCTGGGACAGCTTCTACCAGGGTGTGATCGGCGCGCTGGTGCTCATCGGAATCGGTGCGGCAGCCGCCACGTGATGCCGTCCGGCAGCACCCGATCGGAGAAAGGAAGGAGGGACGCATGACCGCAGCACTGCCGGCGCTCGAGTTCACCGAACTCGAGGCCATGGACGCGCCGGGCGATGCCGATGACTACATCCGCGGCTTCGCCGTGGGCGTGATCATCGGAATTCTTGCTCTGACCTAGGAGGTGCACTGTGCAGTCCACGTCGCTGGAGTTCCTGGAACTCGAACAGATCGACACCCCGCTCGAGTGGTGGGAGCACGCGAGCTACATCATCGCGATCATCGGCGGAGCCGCCGCCATCGCGACCTGACAGCGGGTGCGGGCGGAATCGTCCGCCCGCACCCCCGACCATCCAGCCGAGGAGAGGCGATGCACGGATGACGTCCCTGATCACCGAGACCGTGGCGGCACGGCTCGACCTCGTCGGCGCGACCGCCAGGGCACAGGACCTGTACGCCGGAGCCGGCACCGAGTTCTACGACCGGCTCGTCGGCCCGGACCGGGCGGAGATCCGCGAGGTCCTGGCGCTCGCGCGCACGGCCCCCGGACCCGTCCTCGACCTCGCCGCGGGAAGCGGACGGCTGACGATCCCGCTCGCACGCTCCGGGCATCACGTCACGGCGGTGGATCTCTCCGCGGACATGCTCGCGCGTCTCCGCGGCGCCGTGCCGCACGGGGCGACCGTCGAGTGCGTCGTGGCGGACATGCGCGACCTCGCGCTCGGCGAGCACTTCGGCCTCGTCGTCCTCGGGGCGACCTCCATCACGCTGCTCGACCGCGAAGACCGGGCGCGTCTCTACGCGGGCGTTCGACGTCATCTGGCCTCCGCCGGCGTCTTCGCCCTCACCATCGCGGACGGGGCGTCGGCGGACACTCTCGCACTCCCGACCGACCGCGAGATCACGGTCCCCGGCAGCGCCGGAGACGAGCCCTACCTCTTCGCGCAGCAGATCGAGGACGACGGTGCCGTGCGGCTGGTCAACTGGGTCCGCCTCGCGGACATCGCCCCGCGCGCGGAGGTTCCGGTCCTCACGAGTCGCCTGCACGTGCTGAACCCCCGACTCCTCGCCGACGAGCTCATCGAAGCCGGTTTCGCGGTGCCCGAGACGTCTCCGGTGCGGACGCCCGTCGGCGTGGAGATCCTCCTCCTCACCACCACCCGCGCCGAGGATGGGAGGGCGGGGTGATGACGACGGCAGAGCCACGAGCCGTGCGGCGACGTCGCGGACGAGGGCGGGACGCCCTCACCGCCGACTCGTGCCCGACCCTGGCCGCCGGCGTCGCGTTCGAGCCGACGGCGGAGGGCTCCGGGTGGCTCGCCACCGTCCAGGGCGTGCCGTCGGCGCGGCTGTCCCGACCGGTCGTCGACCTGCTGACGGCGATGGACGGCCGCACCGCGGTCTCCGCGCTGCGCGCCCGTTTCGCGGCGGGGGAGACCGACGAGAGCGTGCTGCGACTGATGGAGCGCTTCCGCGACAACGGGCTCCTGGACGGGGGTGCGTCCCGGCTGCCCGGCCGTGTCACGTATCGGCCGCCGTTCACCGTGCAGTTCGCGACCCTCCGCGCGTCCGCGCTCTTCGCACGGCTCGACCGTCTGGTCGTGCCCGTACCGCGTCGTGCAGTCCTCGCGCTCGTCGCCGCGGTGGTCGCGGCCGGGACCGTCGGCGCGGCCCTGCACCTCGGCGAGCTGGGTGCCGTGCTCGCTCGTCCCGTGCCGCTCGCCGGCTTCGCGCTCGTCGTCGTGGCGCTCGGGCTCGCGACCCTGGTCCACGAGACCGCGCACGGGCTCACCCTCACCCGGCTGGGAGGCCGGCCGCGGCGCGCCGGGTTCATGCTCCTGTACCTCGCGCCCGCCTTCTTCGTCGATGTCACGGACGGCTGGCGGCTCCCCGACCGCCGGCATCGTGTGGCGATCGCCCTGGCCGGCCCCGCCGTCCACGCCACGGTGGCGGCGGTGGCGATGCTCGCCGCTCTCGCCCTGCCGTCGTCGGCGGCCCGCGAGACACTGCTGCTCCTCGCGATCTCCTGCACGGTCGTCGTGTTCGTGAACCTGATCCCCTTCGTGCGCTTCGACGGGTACCTCGCCCTGATGAGCGCCCTGGACGAGCCGAATCTCCGGAGGAGGTCGATCCGCGACGGCGCGGGCTTCCTCGCCCGCTTCGTGTTCGGGGCGCCGCGGCAGCCGCGGGCGCTGAAGCGGTGGTGGAGCGTGCCGTTCGGTCTCTGCTGCCTGGCGGCCCCGGTCGTCATGGTGCTGTTCGCGGTCGTCCGGACGGCGCAGCTGCTCGCCGGCGGCGGCCCGGCGGCGAGCCTCTTCGTGCTCGCTCTGGAGGCCGTCGTGGTCGTGGCGGGCATCGTCCTCCTGGTGCGCGCTCTGCTCCGGGTGTGGCGCGCCGGTGCCTCGCGGTTCCGCCTCGTCGGCGTGACCGCCGCGCTCGCGGGCGGAATCGTGGCCGCCGGCATGCTCATCCCGGTCCCGACGGCCGCGGTGCTGGGGTTCTCCGTGGACGACGACCGGGTGGTCCTGGTGCAGGGCGGACGGGATCCCGGTACCCGCATCCCGGACGGCGCTCCGGTCATCCTGTCGACGCGGGGCATCCTCGCCAACGAGTACCGCGGCGAGGGGACGATCAGGACCCGCCCTGCGACGGAGATCGAGGTGCCGATCGCGGCGCTCTTCCCGGTCAGGGCACCCGGGGCATCGGTCCCGGCGACGGCCGTGGCGGAGGTGGAGGTGTCAGGGGAGCGCAGCGCCCTCCCGGCAGCGGGACAGGCGCGCGTGGAGCTCGGCACGGCGCCGCTCTGGCAGGCGCTCTGGGCGGCGGTCGCGTCGCCGCTGGCAGCTCTCACGAGCGAGGAGGAGAGAGGATGACCATGAATCAGCACGCCATCGAGGTACGCGGCCTCACGAAGAGGTTCGGACGCCGCACCGCTGTCGAGGATCTGTCGTTCGCGGTGCCCCGCGGGGCGATCGTCGGGCTTCTCGGCCCGAACGGCGCGGGAAAGTCGACGACGCTGCGCGCGATCGTCGGTCTCGTGCGGCCGACCGCCGGAGAGGCCGTGATCGACGGGGCGCCGTTCGGGGCGCTGGACAACCCGGCCGCGCACGTCGGCGTCCACATGGACGGGTTCGGCTTCGAGCCCGGCATCTCCGGGCGACGGCACCTGGAGATCTGCCGACTCGCAGCCGGTGCGCCCCGCGGCCGCGTCGACGAGGTGCTGGACGAGGTGGGCCTCGCCGCCGATGCGCGCCGTCGTGTGAAGACCTACTCGACGGGCATGGCGCAGCGGCTGGGCCTGGCCGCGGCATTGATCGGTGCGCCGCGGACGCTCATCCTCGACGAGCCGGCCAACGGTCTCGACCCCGACGGCATCCGCTGGCTGCGCCGGTTCCTCCGCGGCTTCGCCGAACGCGGCGGCACGGTGCTCGTCTCCAGTCATCAGCTCTCCGAGCTCGAGCAGGTCGTGGACGAGGTGGTCGTCATCAAACGGCGCGCGCTCTTCGCCGGGAGGCTGGACGACCTCGTCACGGGCAGGGCCGACTCGCTCGAGAGCCGGTACTTCGACCTCGTCGAAGGAGCCCCCGCGTGAGCGGCGTGATCCGCGGCGAACTGCTGCGCGCGGTGAGCGGGCTGTCGATCCTGGCCGTGTACCTCGTCGCGGTCCTCATGCCGGCCTTCGTGCTCTTCTCCGACGGCTCCCGTCTCGCGGTCGACGGCCTCGACGCGGGCGCGGCGACGGCCCGGCTGCTGGAGCCGCTCGCGTGGTCGGTCATCTCGGCGGCGTTCGTCGGCGCGTACCCGGTGACGCGGGAGTACTACTACGGCTCCATGGACCGGACGCTCACGGCGGTCGGGTTCCGTCGCGCCTTCCCGGGGAAGCTGGTCGCCGGCGTCGTCATCGCCCTCGGGCTGGCCGTGATCGTCATCCTGCTGTGGACGCTCGGCATCTCCGTCTTCCTCGCCCGGCACGGGCTCAGCCTCGTGTTCACGGCGGAGGCAGGGCGCATCGTCGCGGGGGCTCTGGGCGGCGTGGTCCTCGGCGCCCTCATCGGCGGAGCGATCGGCTGGATCACCCGGAACTACTACGCGACGGCGATCATCGTGCTCGTCTTCCCGATGGCGCTGGAGTTCGCCATGCTCCGGACGGCGCCGGAGATCGCGCGCTTCTCTCCCGGCATGGCCATCGCGGCGCTGAGCGTGCCGGAGTACCAGGGCCGACTGCTCGCCTTCGCGCCCGCCCTCGCCATCGGGACGGCGTGGGCGGTCGGCCTGGTCGCGCTCGCCGCCGTCCGGGGACGCCGGAGCGTCGCGTGATCGGTCGAGCGTTGCGGGCGCAGGCGCGGGGCGCGGCCGGGGACGTCGTCCTCCTCGGGGTCGCGCTGGCGGCCTTCCTGCTGTCCCTCTCCCTGGCGACGAGCATTCCGGCGGAGCTCGCCGAGGCCCCGTCGGCGGCCCGGGAGGAGCTCGTCGCCCCGTTCGACGCCGTGCTCGCGACCTACGCCGGCATCTTCGCGGCCGTCTACGGCTCCTTCCGCTACACGATCGACCGGCGGGACGGCGTCGTCGCGCAGCGGCTGATGCTGGAGTCCCGGTGGGCGATGCTCGTCGTCCGCGTGCCCGCCGCGGCGCTGGGCGGCGCGGTCGTGGCGGTCGCCGCCGTGGTCGGCGGACACATGGCGCTTCTCGTCACCCTGGGTGGCGTCCCCGTGCACGCGTCGGCCGTCGCGTCGGCTGTCGCCCTCGGTGCGGCCGCGGCGCTGTGGGGTCTGGGGATCGGGATCGTCGTGCAGGCGCATCTCGCGGCGCTCTTCGCCGCCGTCCTCTCGATGGGGGTGGGCCTCCTCGTGGCGATGTTCTGGAGCGCCGGCGCCGTCTATCTGCCGCTCCCCGCCCTGCTCGACGCCTTCCGGTTCGACGTGGCCGGCTTGGGCATTCCCGCGGGAGAGGGGCTCGGGCCGGCGGCGGTGCCGATCGCGGCGGGCTGGATCCTGCTCGCGGTCGGGGCGGGAGCGGCGGTGTTCCTGCGGCGGGACGTGAGCTAGCGCGACGGGAGGCGACGTAGGATTCCTGGGTGGCCACCCCCAAGATCGTCCTCTTCTACGCGTTCACCCCGCTCGCCGATCCGGAGGCCATCCGCGTCTGGCAGCGTGACCTCGGCGAGGCGCTGGGGCTGCGCGGACGGCTGCTGATCTCGTCGCACGGCGTCAACGGCACTCTGGGCGGGGACCTGCCGGCTCTGAAGAAGTGGGCGCGCTCGTTCCGCTCCTACGCCCCTTTCCGGGACACGGACATCAAATGGAGCGAGGGCACCGGACTGGACGAGGCGGGCCGCAGCCTCGATTTCCCGAAGCTGAGCGTGAAGGTGCGCGACGAGATCGTGTCGTTCGGCGCCCCGGATGAGCTGCGGGTCGACGCGCACGGCGTCGTCGGCGGAGGGGCGCGGCTCACCCCCGACGGGCTGCACGCCCTGGTCGCCGAGCGCGGGGACGAGGTCGTGTTCTTCGACGGCCGGAACGCGCTCGAGGCGGAGATCGGACGCTTCCGCGGCGCCGTCGTGCCGGATACCGAGACCACCAGGGACTTCGTGCGTCTGCTCGACTCCGGCGTGTACGACGATCTGAAGGGCAAGCCCGTCGTCACCTACTGCACCGGGGGCATCCGCTGCGAGGTGCTGTCGAGCCTCATGGTGTCCCGTGGCTTCGGCGAGGTCTACCAGCTCGAGGGCGGGATCGTCCGCTATGGCGAGACCTATGGCGACGACGGCCTCTGGGACGGATCCCTCTACGTCTTCGACGGGCGCGGATCCGTCGACTTCTCGGACCACGCGCGGGTGATCGGCGTCTGCGCGGGATGCGGGGCGGCGACGAAGCGCACCGCGAACTGCCCCGACCCCTCCTGCCGGGCACAGTTCGTCGTCTGCGCGGACTGCGATGCGGTCGCCTGCCCGACGCACGCCGCAGCGTCCGCCGCGCAACCTTGACCGCGGCGCCTGCCGCCCGTCAGACCAGGAGCCGGGAGTCGGAACCCCGCGGCGCATAGAGCGACCGCGGCAACAGCAGCGCCTCGGCCCGAGTCCCTCCGGCGACGTGCGCGCGGAGGCTGACGAGCACGGCCCGAAGGGGGACGGCGAGGTCGTCGGCAGCGGCGGACGCGCGCGCGTAGTTCGCGCGCTCCACCGCCATGACCAACCGGCCCAACGCGGTCTTGTCGGCACCGGCCTCCCTGACGAGTCCGGCGGCACGCATCCGCGGGCTCTCCGCGTCCGAGACGGGGATCCGGAGGTCGATCAGGGTGTCGCGCAGCTCCGCCCATGCTGCGGCGGCGTCTCCCCGTGCCGCACGGCGCATCCGGAGGCGCCGCTCGAGGAGCCGGACGACAGCGGGCAGGAGGAGCACGATCACGACACCGAGCGTCGTGAGGAGGACCGGCGTGGGGTCGAGCCGGCGCAGCTCCCCGGAGTCCGTCGAGCCGGCATCCGCATCCCTCCGGTCGACCTCCGGGCCGGAGGTCTCCTCGGTCTGCGGAGCCGTCGTGGGCGCGGGGGCCGCCGGGCCGCTGCTGCTTCCGCCCCCGGTGGCGCCGGCGCGGAAGGCCGTGGGGACGCCGAGCGAGGCCGTCGGCTCGAACGGCACCCAGCCGATACCGGGGAACAGCACCTCGGGCCAGGAGTGCAGCTGATCGCTCGACACCGAGAAGATCGACTCGTCACCACGCTTCTCGTCGGTGCGGGAGCCGGGGAGGTACCCGACGACGATCCGCACCTGCATACCCAGGCTCTCGGCCATGAGCGCGAAGGAGCCGGCGAAATGCACGCAGTACCCTGATCGCTCTTCGAGGAATCGCGCCACCGCGTCGGCGCCGGTGCCGTCGAAGCCCTCGTCGACCGGCGTCTCCAGCGAGTACTCGAACTGCGACCGGAACCAGTTCTGCAGTGCGACGAGACGGTCGTAGTCGGTCTCCTCGTCCGCGGTCACCTCGGCCGCGAGCTCGGGGATGATGGCGGGGAGCTCCACCTCCTCGTCCTCGTCGGTCTCCCGGGGTGGGGCCGCCTCCGTCGCACGGATCTGCTCCAGTGTCGGCGTCACGCGGACGGAGGTCACCGTGTAGTCATTGCCGACCGCGTCGGCGCGGCGGGAGAACAGCGTGCGGTTCTCGGGCGAGACGCGCCACGCGGCGCTGAGCCCCTGCACGTCGGTGGCCGGATACGGCAGGGGGAGCCAGGAGCTCGACATCCGCAGCACCCGGATGGAGGTCGTCTGCTCGGCGGCGGTGACGTCCGCGCTCCACTCCGGGTCACCGAACCCGTCCACCTGGGACTGCAGGTCGCCGCGGTCGGGCTGCCAGACGCGGCCGTCGAACCGGGAGAGCGTCGTGAGGCGGAGGTAGGGAGCGGCATCCGCCTCGGTGGCCACCGTCAGCACCTCGACCGGACTCGGCTGCCGCAGGTCATCGCCCAGACGCAGGGAGGCGTCGACCGTGACGCCGACCCCGGTCCCGGCGATGCTGGACGCGACCGGGAGCAGCGGGGCCACGAGGAGCGTGGTCGCGATGGCGGCCGCGCCGACGGAGACGGCGACACCCGCCGAGGCGCGGCGCGGGGACCCGGGGTGCCGTCGCGCCGTGACCCGGAACAGGAGGAGGGCGACGACCGCCGCGACGGCGAACCAGGCGACGTTCGGCGGCCCCAGCGTGACGATCATGGGCACTGCGCCCACGGCACCCAGCAGGACGGTGGCGAGGACGGCGGCCCGGTGGGCGAGGAGGTGGTCGAGCAGGATCGCGACGATGGCGAAGCCCGCACCCAGGGCGGCCGCGAGCCCGGGGGAGGCCTCCAGCGGGGCCGAGCCGAACACGATCTCCTGGACTGCGGCGGCGCCGAGAGCCTGGAACAGTGTGAGCGTGTCGGACGTCGGCACCACTCCCGCGACGGCGGTCTCACCGGCGAGGAGCAGCGTGAGGAGGCCGACGGCCACGAGGAGCTGCGCGAGAAGCGCGACCAGCCCGACGACGGTCGCAGGACGCTCGCGCAGCAGATGCCGCACGAGCATGCCGACACCGATCACCGCGACGACGACGAGGGCCACGACGAACGACCAGGCACCCGGCTCGATGACAGACGTGAAGGGCCACAGCGCGGTGAGCGCGGCGAGGGCCGCGAGGGCACCGAGGGGGAGGATCCCGGCCGGCTCCTCCCGATCGCGGTGCCAGCGCGGGCGCGTGTCGGCGGGCACGGCGGCGGGCCGCGGCCGCTCAGCCCGGAACATCGACGGCTCCCGTCCGCGCAGAGAGCGCGTCATCCCAAGCCTCAGCGACGTCGGTACCCAGTCGCGCCACGGTCCAGCCGTGCTGTCGGGCGGTCTCCTCGGCGCCCGGCAGCGGGTCGGTGCTGAAGAGGAGCGGTGCGGCGGCGCCGGCGGGGCGGAGCAGCGCGGCGTCCTCCTCGTCCAGTCGCCCGGTCACGTAGACGAGCGGTCCGGGCGGTGTCCCGCCGACCAGGGCGACGAGGTCGCGGCGCTCGCCGCGCGGCGTGACCATCGCCAGCGCGACGAGCAGGCCGTCCCGGTCGTCCTCGTGTCCGCGGAGGGCACCGAGGAGCGTGCCCGCGCTGTCCAGGACGTCGACGCTGTATCCCTCGGCGGCGAGATGGAGGGCGGCGGAGGCACAGAGGGAGACCGCGGCCTCGAACGTCGGATCGATCTCGTCGGCGCTCGCGGTCCATCCGCTGCCCGAGCGGTCGAGCACGACGACGGCGTCCGGGCTCGACTCCTCCTCCTCCTGCCGGACCATGAGCTCTCCGCGGTGCGCGGTCGCCCTCCAGTGGATGCGGCGCATCGAGTCGCCGGGCGCGTAGCCGCGGGGCGAGAGGTTGTCGCTGCCCTGGCCGAGTCGGGTGGAGGAGGTGTGCGCCGTGCCGCCCGCCGCGCCGATGCGGACGGTGAGCGGGGTCAGCGCGAAGACCTCCGGGACCACCGTGATCGTCCGCGTGTCGCCGAACGCCTGCTCCCGCTGCGCCAGGCCGAACGGATCGACGGTGCGCAGCAGGAGCGGCCCCAGGGGCCAGACGCCGCGACGGACGCCGGTGACGAGGTAGCTGAGCTGCGGGGTGTCGGCCGGGTACTCGCCTCCCGAGTCGCCGGTGACGGCGGAGGGGAGGACATCGTGCCACAGTCCGTGCGGCACCCGGAGGGCCCGGAGCGTGAAGCGGACCGTCACGCGCGAGGTCTCCGAGACCGTGAGGAGGTCGGTCGAGATCTGCCGGGTGACCGTTCCGGAGCGGCGGGGGAGGCGGACGGCGAGAGCCGCGAACAGCGTGAGGGCGGCCAGCAGGACCCCGAGGTACAGCAGGATCCGCGCGCCGAGGATGTTGGCCGCGATCACGCATCCGAGCGCGGCGATGAGCGCACCGGTGCCGCGCGGCGTGAGCAGTCGACGTCGGCGCATGGCGGTCTCCTCAGGAGCGGGTCGCGACGGGCACGCGCACGCGTTCCGCGATCTGGGTGAGCGCCGCCTCGACCGGCTGGGCCCCTGCCCGATGTGCGCCGCGGGCGGGGAGCAGCCGATGGGCGAACACGGGGATCAGTAGGTCCGTGATGTCATCCGGGATGACGTAGTCGCGTCCGTCCAGCGCGGCCCAGACCTTCGCCGCGCGGACGAGCTGCAGCGTGGCCCGCGGGCTGGCGCCGAGGTGCAGGCTCGGGTCGGTGCGGGTGGCCTGGGCGAGGGCGACCGCATACTCCTCGAGCGCGGGCGCCACGTGCACGGCCCGGGCCCAGGCGATGAGCTGCGAGATCGCGGAGGCGTCCGCGACCGGGGTCACGGTCGCCAGCGGGTTCACGACGTCACGCTGCCGCAGCATGAGGGCCTCGGCCGCGGGGTCGGGGTAGCCCATCGAGATGCGCATCATGAACCGGTCGCGCTGCGCCTCGGGGAGCGCGTAGGTGCCCTCCATCTCCAGCGGGTTCTGCGTGGCGACGACGAGGAACGGGTCGGGCAGCCGATGCGTGGAGCCGTCGACCGTGACCTGCCCCTCCTCCATGGCCTCCAGGAGTGCGGACTGGGTCTTGGGGGAGGAACGGTTGATCTCGTCGGCGATGACGATGTGGGCGAAGACGGCGCCGCGCTTGAACTCGAACTCGCGATCGACGGGGTTGTAGACCGAGACCCCCGTGACGTCGCCGGGCAGGAGGTCAGGGGTGAACTGGATGCGCCGGACGGTGGCGTCGACGGTCGCGGCGAGCGCGCGGGCCAGCATCGTCTTCCCGACGCCGGGCACGTCCTCGATGAGCAGATGGCCTTCGGCGAGCAGGCAGACGAGGGCGCTGCGCACGGCCTCGGGCTTCCCGTCGATCACCTGGCTGATCGAGCCGAGGATGGCCGCGGTCTGGGCGGCGAATCCGTCGGCGTCGATCGCGACCGGGCTCAGGGGGGCGTTCTCTGGCATGCGTTCCCTCTCGTCCGGCGCAACGATGCGCGTGCATCGATCGTACGCTCCGCACGGCCCGCGGGACCATGCCGGGCTGCCCGGTATCCCGGAGACAGCGGGCCGACGGTCAGCCCCAGATCCGGTACCGCGGCTCCGCGGGGTCGAGCAGGGCGGGGGTGAGCCGGGCGACCTGCAGCAGCGCGAGACCGGCGGTCCCGCGGAGCTCGTGGAGTTCACATTGCCCGACGCTCTCCCGCCACCGCGCCGCGAAAGCCTCGGCGTCGGCCCGGCGACGGGAGAGTGCTGTGGGCACCGGCAGCAGACGGCGGTCGGGGAGGGCCCGGTCGACGAGCGAGCGGACGCGGTCGAGCACAGGACCGGGGCGTCCGAAGACGCCCTGGTCGACCCGCAGGAGGAAGCGCGGGCTCTCGGCCACGGCGAACAGCTCCTGCAGGGCGTCGGCGACCAGGGCGCGGTCTCTCCGCGTGCCGGCGATCTCGATCCAGAACTCCCCGTCGGAGCCGCCGCGCACCCGGACCGTCGAGAGATCGAAGGGACCCGCCCGCCCGGCGTCGTGGAGGGAGCGGGCGATGGCCAGCGCGGCGCCCGCATACAGGGCGGCGGGGTCACGGAGGCGGCGCAGGGCGCGCAGCACGCTGGAGCCGCACACGACGGCGGTCGCCAGCACGCCGCCGAGCGCCGCGGCGGTGATGCCCGCCTCCAGCGGGAGGGAGAGCGCGCCGACCGCGCCCAGCGCACCGGTCCCGAGGGCGACGCCGGTCGCGCTGAATCCGAATGTCAGGGGCACGGCGGCGGCGAGGGTCGGTCCCGTCCGCAGCAGTCGGGTCCCCGGGGTCGGGCGGACGGACACCACGTCGCGCTCCCGGGAGTCGTGCGGCTCGCCGATCCGCCAGTCCGCTCTGGTCTGCGCGCGGGTCGGGAGCCGGGAGAGCGTCTCCTCGTTGATCCTCTCGATCGTGGCGCCGGGGACCTTGTCGAGGACGTCGTCGAGGGCGGCGATCGCGGCGGAGGGGAGCGCGTGATCCAGCCCCGAGACAACCCGGGTGCCGTCGTCGGCGCTGAGCCCCCAGAGATGACCGTGCCGTCGCCGCAGGCGTTGCGTCTCGGCGGTGCTGTCCAGGTCGACGGACGCGGGGATGAGGCACGCCACCGACCAGTTGTGCGCCACCTTCTCCGGCCACGCCGGGTCGAGACGCAACGTGCGCCCTCGGAGCTGCGGGGTCCCGGTGCTGGTCGCCACGGCGGTGAGATCGATCAGGGTGTTCACCGACGGACAGTCCCACCCTTCGCCGAGGAGCCCGCGAGTGCCGACGAGCACCCGCACGGTGCCGCGTCGGATCAGCTCCGAGACGGCCGCGACGACCTGGCCTCGTCCGGCCTCGGCGACGCGCAGATCCCGGGTGGCTCCCGCTCCGTCGGCGACCGTCACCTCGTCTCCGAGCACCGCGGACAGCTGCTCCGCGAGATCGGCGGCGTCGGCCGCCCGCACCCGCAGGTGATGGGCGGTCAGCAGCACCGGCCGCAGCGCCCCCGTCACCTCGTCGGCGGCCAGCAGATCGAACACGCGGAGCGCTCCGGCGGGCTGCCCGGTGAGCCCGCGGCGGCTGCCATGCTCCACGAAGTCGGTCACGACCACCGCGCGCACCTGGGCGCCGGCGTCTCCGCTCACCTCGCGGTGCAGGATGTCCACGGCCGCGCGGTCCTTCGCCACCGAGGACGTCAGCGTGGTCTCCACCGGGTCCCGGCCGCGTCGCAGCCCCCGGTCGGTGAGGTGCAGGCCGAAGTCCGCGAGGGCTCCGCGCACGTGCTCCCACTGGCCGCGGGCGGCGGGGTCGGTGAGCAGGCGCGTCTGTGCGAAGCGGGTGAGGACGGTCAGCAGGTCGTCGGTCGTGCAGCGGCCGAACAGCACCGGCGGCAGGAGCGCGCCCAGCGGATGCCCCGGCGCCACGGCGCGGAGGACGACTCCGGCGGCCCTGGTGAGCGGGAAGTCTGTCGAGAGCGCCTGCTCCAGCCGTGCGCGCCGAGCGACGTCGGGCGCGCTCGTGTCGTCGGAGGGGTCAGCGGCGGCTCCGGGCTCCGGTTGCAGCGTCGCCTCGAGATAGGCCACGCCGTCCGGCGACGACAGCACCTGCCCGACGAGGTCCGCCAGCAGGGCTTCGTGCCGTCGGATGAAGGCGGCCTCGGCCGGATCCGGCTGGGTGAACCAGATCGAGTCCCGATAGGGCGCGAGGTGGCCCTCCTTGACGACGGCAGGAGCCGGCACCTCGTAGTCCACGTCTCCGAGCAGGCGCGTGTAGTTCTCGTACTCGACCCCGTCGTCGGGCGAAGGCAGCGTCGCCGTCAGGCCGATCAGGACCGGAGGCGATCCCGCGGCCCGGATGCGCGCTGCCAGATAGGCGACGACCAGCGCCCAGTGATCGAGCAGGTGATGGCACTCGTCGAGGACGATCGTGCGCACACCGGACCCGACGATCGCGTCGATGAGCGCCACGGCGTTGGGGTGCAGCACCCGGGCCAGCTCCTCCGGACGCTGCTGCGAGAACGAGCGGCGGACCCGGCGTATCCGTCGGCGGAGTCCTGCGCGGTAGCGATCGGGGTTGTCGACCTCGAGCGTGGCGAGCCAGGTCGCCGCCTCGGCCTCGGACCGCTCGGTCTCGGCGAGCTCGGCGATCCACCGGTGACGCGCGAGCTCCTCGAACGGAGAGCCATCGCCGGTGACGCTGAGCAGCTGATAGGTCAGCACCGTGAGGTCGCCGAGTCGCCGCGGATCGTCCGAGACGGCGTCGTCCTCGGGGGCGAGCCTCCGCGCCTCTCGGAGCCATTGCTGGCGGATGGTGAGCGTGGGAGTCAGAACGAGCGTGCGGCTGCCCTCCCGCGCGGCCAGCAGCAGCCCGAGCAGGGTCTTGCCGGACCCCGGCGGCGCGACGATGTGCATCTTCTCGTCGGCGCCGCCCTCGATGCGCTCCAGCACTTCGGCCTGGTACGTGCGCAGCGGTCCGCGGAACCGCCAGGACGAGAGCGGGAGGGCGAGCGGATCCATGACCTGCACAGTCTCTCAAAGAGCGGGGTGTGTCATCGCACCGGTCGGCGTCGGGTAGAGTGGACGACGGCTCTCCGCGTGGCGGCATCCAGGCCAATTCCCCCAGGGCGGAAACGCAGCAAGGGTAACCGGGCTCTGCTGGGTGCGCGGAGGGTCTTTTCTTTTGCCCGCGTCCAGCCGGCCCCCGGGTGCTCCTGGGAGAATCGAGCGGTGACCGTTCCTCCGTCGGCCAGGCCCGAGCATCCACTGCGGCGATTCGCGTCGCCCGTGCTCCTGCTCGCGGCGATGTGGGCGGTGCAGTTCGCGGACGCCGTGCTGCCGGGCTCCTTCAGCGGCCTCGGCATCCGCTCGTGGGACCCTGCGGGACTCCTGGGGATCGTCTTCGCCCCGCTGCTGCACGCGAGCTGGGCGCATCTGATCGCGAACTCCGTGCCGTTCCTCGTGCTCGGCTGCCTGGTCGCGGTCGAGGGCACGCGCCGGTTCTGGGCCGTCACCGTGACCGTCGCGGTCGTCGGCGGGCTCGGGACCTGGCTCGTGAACGCCCCCGGCACGCTGACCGTGGGCGCCTCCGGGCTCGTGTTCGGGTACTTCGGCTACGTGGTGATGCGGGTGTTCGCCCCCGGGCGCGTGTCGCACCGCATCCTCTACGCGGTGATCGCGGTCGTCGTGGTCGGCCTGTACGGCGGCACCATGCTGGCCGGGGTGTTCGGCGTCGCGGACGGCGTGTCCTGGCAGGGCCATCTGTTCGGCGGCATCGGGGGCGGTGCGGCCGCGCTCGCCGGACGGCGTCCCGACCAGCGCCGCGCCGTCGGACGATGACGGCTCCGCGCACGAGGAGGACGACGGGGACGCGGACCACGTCGACCCGGCGGCCCGCCGCCTCGCGCGAGGCCGCCAACCGCCGACGCCGCGAGGCCCGCCGTCGCGCCGCGCGGCGCGCACAGCGGAAGCGGATCCTGCGGCGCGTCGCCGTGTCGGCCGCCGTGGTGGCCGCGGGGGCGGCGTTGCTCGTGCTCATCCCGTTGGGGCTGGCGAGGGATCCGGCGCCGGTCTGCCTCGACCGCCCGTCCACCTTTCCCCAGGCGGGCGTCGCCGGGTGGAGCGGCGAACAGCTCGAGAACGCCGCGACCATCATCCGCACCGCCGACGAGCTCGGGTTCGCGCGGGACGGCCAGATCCTCGGCGTCATGACCGCCATGGGCGAGAGCAGCCTGCGCAACATCGACTACGGGGACTGGGAGACGCGCGGCTGGACCAATCCGGACGGCTCGCGCACGACGAGCATCGGCCTCTTCCAGCAGCAGGACTGGTGGGGGAGCGCGGAGCAGCGGATGGATCCCGCCACCGCGGCCCGCCTGTTCTTCGAGCGCCTCGCGCGGGTCCCCGACTGGCCGTCGATGACGCCCTCGCACGCCATCCACCGGGTGCAGGTGAACACGGACCGGGACTACTACACGCGGTACCAGGAGGATGCGACGGCCGTCGTCGACGTGCTGTCCGGTCCGTGCGAGTGACGCGTGCGTTTGTCACGGTAGCGGCGGGGCGCGGTGTCCGGGTGCCCGCCTAAGCTGGAGCCGTGTCGCGGAGCATCTACATCACCTCGGCCGAAGGCCACACCGGGAAGTCGACGATCGCCCTCGGGGTGCTCGATGCGCTGATGCGCGTCTCGCCGCGCGTGGGGGTGTTCCGCCCGATCGCCCGCGCGGTCGCCGAGCGAGACGAGATCCTCGAGCTGCTGCTCGCCCACGACGGCGTCCAGCTCGACTACGAGGACTGCATCGGCGTCACCTACGACGACGTGCGCGCCGATCCCGAGGGTGCGCTGTCGACCATCGTCGCGCGCTTCAAGGCCGTCGAGGCGCAGTGCGACGCCGTCGTCATCGTCGGCAGCGACTACACCGACGTCGCGAGCCCCGCCGAGCTCGGCTTCAACGCCCGGATCGCGGCCAACCTCGGCGCCCCCGTCCTGCTCGTGCTGAGCGGACGCGACCAGCAGCGGCAGGCCGAGCAGCTCGGCACGACCACGGCGAGGGAGGCCGCCGCCGTCGGCCAGATCGCCGCCCTGGCGCTGCCGGAACTGGCCGAGGAGCGCGCGGAGCTGTTCGCGGTGGCCGTGAACAGGGCCGACCCCGACGGGCTCGATGCCATCGTCGACGCGGTGCGGGCCGTCGTCCCCGCCGGCACCCCGGTCTGGGCGCTGCCCGAGGACCGTGCGCTCGTCGCCCCGTCCATCCGCGGCATCGTGTCGGCCGTCGACGGCACGCTGCTCAAGGGCGACGAGGATCGTCTGACCGCGGTCGCGCTGTCGATCGTCGTTGCCGGCATGTCGATGGTGAACGTCCTGCCGCGCCTCACCGACGAGGCCGTGGTCGTGATCCCCGCAGACCGCACCGAGGTGCTGCTCGCCGCCCTTCTCGCCGACTCCTCCGGCACGTTCCCGCGGATCGCCGGGATCATCCTCAACGGGCCGTTCCCGCTGCCGGACCCGATCCTCCAGCTGCTCGACGGCTTCGCCTCCTCGGTGCCGATCATCACCACCGACCTCGGCACCTACGACACGGCGGTGCGGGTGATGGGCACCCGCGGCCGCATCTCCGCCGACTCGCGCGGTCGCTACGACCGGGCGCTCGGACTCTTCCAGGCGCATGTCGACGTGGTCGAGCTCACCGAGCAGCTCGGGCTCGCCGAGTCGCACGTCGTCACGCCGCTCATGTTCCAGTACGGCCTGATGGAGCGTGCGCGGGCCGACCGCCGCCACATCGTCCTCCCCGAGGGCGACGACGACCGCATCCTCCGGGCGGCGGCGGCGCTGCTGTCCCGCGAGGTGGCGGAGCTGACGATCCTCGGCGACGACGGCGCCATCCGCGCGCGGGCGGCGGAACTCGGCCTCGACATCGCCGGCGCGCAGGTGCTGAGTCCCACCGACCCAGAGCTCGTGGAGCGCTTCGCCGCCGAGTACGCCCGGCTGCGCGCTCACAAGGGGATCACGCTCGCGCAGGCCGCCGACACCGTCACCGACGTCTCCTACTTCGGGACGATGATGGTGCACCTCGGGCTCGCCGACGGCATGGTCTCCGGCGCCGCGCACACCACGGCGCACACGATTCGTCCGTCCTTCGAGATCATCAAGACGAAGCCGGGGGTGAACGTCGTCTCCAGCGTGTTCCTCATGGCCCTCGCCGACCGCGTGCTCGTGTACGGCGACTGCGCGGTCATCCCCGATCCCACGGCCGAGCAGCTCGCCGACATCGCGATCTCGTCCGCCACCACCGCCCGGCAGTTCGGCATCGACCCCCGCGTGGCGATGCTGTCGTACTCCACCGGCGAGTCCGGGTCGGGGGCCGACGTCGACAAGGTCAGGGCGGCGACGGCGCTCGTGCGCGAGCGCGCTCCCGAACTCCTCGTGGAGGGTCCCATCCAGTACGACGCCGCCGCCGATGCGGCGGTCGCCAAGGCGAAGCTGCCGGACTCGGCCGTGGCGGGGCGGGCGACGGTGTTCGTCTTCCCCGACCTCAACACCGGCAACAACACCTACAAGGCGGTGCAGCGCTCCGCCGGCGCCGTGGCCATCGGTCCGGTGCTGCAGGGGCTCAACAAACCGATCAACGACCTGTCCCGCGGCGCGCTCGTCGACGACATCGTGAACACGGTGGCCATCACGGCGATCCAGGCCCAGGGCGACGAGCGAGCGGGGGAGGAGGCATGAGCGCGATCCTCGTCATCAACAGCGGGTCGTCCTCGCTGAAGTACAGCCTCATCGACACGGCGCACGAGGACGAGCTCGCCAGCGGGCTCATCGAGCGCATCGGGCAGGACTCCAGCCCCGTCGCCCACACCGTGCGCCCGGAGCCGGGTGACGGACCGTCGGCGACGATGCTCGACGCCACCTACCGCGACGAACAGTCCATCCCCGACCACGCCGCCGCCTTCGAGGTCATGCGCGCGCAGTTCGCCGCGCACGGCCCCTCCCTCGAGGCGCATCCCCCGGTCGCGGTCGGGCATCGGGTCGTGCACGGTGGTGCGCGCTTCTACGCGCCGACCCTGATCGACGCCGACGTCGAGCGGCAGATCGACGAGCTCGCCGTGCTCGCGCCGCTGCACAATCCGGCGAACCTCGCCGGCATCCGGGCGGCCCGCGCCGTGTTCGACAGCGTCCCGCACGTGGCGGTGTTCGACACCGCGTTCCACCAGACGCTGCCGCCGGCGGCCTACACCTACGCGATCGATGCGGCGCTCGCCGCCGAGCACCGGGTCCGCCGGTACGGATTCCACGGCACGAGCCACCAGTACGTCAGCGAGACCGCCGCGCGCTTCCTCGGTCGCGACCTCGGGACCCTCCGGCAGCTCGTGTTCCACCTCGGCAACGGTGCGTCGGTCACCGCGATCGACGGCGGTCGCTCGGTCGAGACCTCGATGGGCCTCACGCCGCTCGAGGGCCTCGTCATGGGCACGCGGTCGGGCGACATCGACCCGGCCGCTCTCGTGCACCTGTCCCGCCGCGCCGGCTACACCATCGACGACCTCGACGCGCTGCTGAACACCCGCAGCGGACTGGCGGGACTCGCCGGACGCAGCGACATGCGCGACATCCTCGCGGGCGTCGCCGCGGGGGAGGAGGCCGCGACGCTGGCCTTCGACGTCTACGTCCACCGTCTGCGGGCCTACGCCGGTGCCTACATCGCCCAGCTCGGCGGGGTCGACGTCGTGTCCTTCACCGCCGGCGTCGGGGAGAATGCGGCGCCCGTGCGGGCGGCGGCGATGGCGACGCTCGGCTTCGCGGGGATCGAGATCGACCCCGCCCGCAACGAGGCGAAGGAGCGCGGCGTCCGCGTCATCTCGACGGATGCCTCGGCCGTGACGGTCCTCGTCGTCCCCACCGACGAGGAGCTCCAGATCGCCAGGCAGACCGCCGAGTTGCTCTGATCGCGGTCCGGGGTTACCCCGCGCGCGCCACCGCCATTACGCTTGCACAGTGGCACGGAGAGGTGCCGACCCGACCCTCGTCCTTCTCCTGGAGGCTCTGTGCCAGACGCGCTGCCCGACCTGTTCCACGCCGACGGTGTGCTGTTCGACCTCGACGGCGTCCTCACGCCGACCGCCGAGGTGCACATGCGCGCCTGGAAGGCGGTCTTCGATGATGTCTTCGCCCGCTGGGACATCACGCCGCCGTACACCGACGAGGACTACTTCGCCTACGTCGACGGCAAGAAGCGCTACGACGGCGTCGCGAGCCTGCTGCGCAGCCGCAACGTCGAGGTGCCCTGGGGCTCGGTGGACGACGACCCGTCCGCCGAGACCATCTGCGGGATCGGCAACCGCAAGAACGCCGCGTTCGCGGCGTCGCTCCGCAGCCAGGGCATCGCTCCGTTCCCCGGCTCCCTCGCCGTGGTCGAGGCGCTGCACGCCGCGGGGATCCCGCTCGGCGTCGTCTCCAGCTCCAAGAACGCCGAGGAGGTGCTGGCGGCCGCCGGCATCCGGTCCTTCTTCCGCGTCGTGATCGACGGCGTCGTCGCGGAGCGTGAGCACCTCGCCTCCAAGCCCGCGGCCGACATGTTCGCCGCCGGCGCCACGGCCCTCGGCGTCGACCCGGCCCGCAGCATCGCCGTCGAGGACGCCACCTCCGGCGCCGCTTCGGCCGCCGCCGCCGGCTACGCCGTCGTCATCGGCGTCGACCGCGGCGCCGGCGCCGACGCACTCCGCGCCGCCGGCGCGACCCACGTCGTCGACGACCTCGGCGTCCTGCTTCCCGCCGCCCGCACCGACACCTCGGAGACCGCATGATCGACCGCGACCGCTTCCCCGTCGACCCGTGGCGTCTCATCGAGACGCGCTACTCGGAGGAGGGCGTCGGCGAGACGCTGTTCTCGGTCGGCAACGGCTACCTCGGGCTCCGGGGCAACCACATCGAGGGGCGCGGCGCGCAGGAGCACGGCACCTTCATCAACGGCCTGCACGAAACGTGGCCGATCCGGCACGCCGAGCAGGCCTACGGCTTCGCCGAGGTCGGCCAGACGATCGTCAACGCCCCCGACGCGAAGGTGATGCGGCTCTACGTCGACGACGAGCCGATCTCCCTCGACGACGCGGACGTGCGCGAGTACGCCCGCACGCTCGACATGCGCACGGGTGTGCTGGAACGGCGCGTGGTCTGGGAGACCCCGTCCGGCAAGCGGGTGCGCATGCGGGATCAGCGTCTCGTGAGCTTCGAGGAGCGCCACCTCGCCGTGCTGCGGCTCGAGGTCGTTGTCGAGAACGCCAACGCCCCGGTCACGATCAGCTGCCAGCTGCTCAACCGTCAGGACGGGGCGGGCGTCTACGCCGGCTCCCCGATGACGACCAAGGGCGCCGCCTTCGACCCGCGCAAGGCCGAGCGCATCGCGGACCGCGTGCTGGAGCCGGCCGAGCACTGGCAGGACGGGCTGCGCTCCGCGCTGTCGTACCGGGTCGCCGCATCCGGGATGACCGTCGCCGTCGTCGCCGATCACATCATCGAGACGGAGAACGACTACAACGTCCGCACGCTCATCGAGCCGGACATCGCCAAGAACGTCTTCCGCGTCCAGGCGAAGGCCGGCGTCCCCATCACGATCACCAAGCTCGTCAGCTACCACTCGTCCCGCGGGGTGCCCCCGCGGGAGCTCGTCGACCGCTGCCGTCGCTCTCTCGACCGGGCAGCGGACGAGGGCGTCGAGACGGTCTTCCGTCGTCAGCGCGAGTGGCTCGACGCGTTCTGGGAGCGCAGCGACGTGCAGATCGGCGGGCGCGACGACCTGCAGCAGGCCACCCGCTGGTGCCTGTTCCAGCTCGCTCAGGCCTCGGCCAGGGCGGACGGCGCCGGCGTCCCCGCGAAGGGACTCACCGGTTCGGGCTACAGCGGCCATTACTTCTGGGACACCGAGATCTACGTGCTCCCGTTCCTCACCTACACGACGCCGCGCTGGGCCTACAACGCTCTCCGGGCCCGGGTGAAGATGCTCCCCGCGGCGCGCCGCCGGGCCGCTCAGCTCAACGAGGCCGGAGCGCTCTTCCCGTGGCGCACGATCAACGGCGAGGAGGCCTCGGCGTACTACGCCGCCGGCACCGCGCAGTACCACATCAACGCCGACATCAGCTTCGCTCTCGGCAAGTACGTGCGGGCGACCGGGGACGAGGCCTTCCTGCGGCGCGAGGGCGCCGACGTCGCGATCGAGACCGCGCGGCTCTGGGCCACCCTCGGCTTCTGGCGGGGGTCGCGGCTCGTGGAGC
This sequence comes from Microbacterium sp. UMB0228, assembly GCF_002871415.1. Taxonomy (NCBI): domain Bacteria; kingdom Bacillati; phylum Actinomycetota; class Actinomycetes; order Micrococcales; family Microbacteriaceae; genus Microbacterium; species Microbacterium sp. UMB0228. The sequence goes on from NZ_PNFU01000003.1 coordinate 267,265, forward strand.
AGTCCGGTGCCGGCGACGGCCTCCAGACGTTCCACATCCACGGCGTCACCGGCCCGGACGAGTACACGACCGTCGTGAACGACAACCTGTACACGAACGTCATGGCGCGGTACAACCTCCGGTACGCGGCCAAGGTCGTGCGGGAGATCCGCGACAGCTACCCCGAGGACTACGCGGCCCTCGTCGAGCGCACGGGCCTCGGCTCCGGTGAGGCGGAGTCCTGGGAGCGGGCCGCCGAGGCGATGTACATCCCGTACAGCGAGAGCCTCGGCATCCACCCGCAGGACTCGCTGTTCCTGGAGCGGGAGGTCTGGGACCTCGCGAACACCCCGGCCGACCAGCGCCCGCTGCTGCTGCACTTCCACCCGCTCGTGATCTACCGCTTCCAGGTGCTCAAGCAGGCCGACGTCGTGCTGGCGCTGTTCCTCCAGGGCAACCACTTCTCGCCCGAGGAGAAGAAGGCCGACTTCGACTACTACGACCCGCTGACGACGGGCGACTCGACCCTCTCGGCGGTCGTGCAGTCGATCCTTGCGGCCGAGGTGGGCTATCAGGACCTCGCGCAGAAGTACTTCGAGCAGTCGCTGTTCGTCGATCTGCACGACCTGCACCACAACGCGGCGGACGGCGTGCACGTCGCCTCGGCCGGTGGCGTGTGGACGGCCCTCGTGTGCGGCTTCGGCGGCATGCGCGACTACGGCGGCGACCTCAGCTTCGACCCGCGGCTCCCGGAGTCCTGGCCGTCGCTGTCGTTCTCGCTGCAGTGGCAGGGGACCGCGATGCAGGTGACCCTCACGCGGCACGAGCTGCGCGTCGAGGTGCGCAGCGGACCTCCGGTGCCGTTCAGCGTGCGGGACAACGCGTACATCGCGACGCTGGAGGACGAGGTCATCGTCCCGCTCGCGAACCAGGGACCCGTGATCCCGGGACGCCCGACCCTGCAGGAGTTCGCCGACGCCCGCCGCGACGACGGCACGCGTCTTTCGGCTTCGGTCCCCGTGATCACGAGCGCGATCCCCGTCATCGAGAACCTCGACTGACCGCCGACCCACCCCTCTGCGTGCGTCCCACCCCGTTGCGGACGCACGCAGAGGGGTGGCTCGCGTGAAAGGGGCCGGGTCGACCGGGAGGGGAGCAACGTCGGTGGCACGCCGTAGGCTGGAGGGGTGACCACAGCCCTCTACCGCCGCTACCGACCCGAGACGTTCGGCGAGATGATCGGGCAGTCGCAGGTGACCGATCCGCTCATGACCGCGCTGCGTGGCGACCGCGTCGGCCACGCCTACCTGTTCTCCGGCCCGCGCGGCTGCGGCAAGACCACCTCGGCGCGCATCCTCGCCCGGTGCCTGAACTGCGCGGAGGGGCCGACCGACACCCCGTGCGGGACCTGCCCGAGCTGTGTCGAGCTGTCCAGGGCGGGCGGCGGATCGCTCGACGTCGTCGAGATCGACGCGGCGAGCCACAACGGCGTCGACGACGCGCGCGACCTGCGCGAGCGGGCGACCTTCGCCCCGAGTCGCGACCGCTTCAAGATCTTCATCCTCGATGAGGCGCACATGGTCACCCCGCAGGGCTTCAACGCGCTGCTGAAGCTGGTCGAGGAGCCCCCGCCGCACGTCAAGTTCATCTTCGCGACGACGGAGCCCGAGAAGGTGCTCGGCACGATCCGCTCGCGCACGCATCACTACCCGTTCCGGCTGGTGCCGCCCGCCGCGATGCTCGAGTACGTCGAGAAGCTGTGCGCCGAAGAGGGCGTCATCGTCGAACAGGGTGTGCTGCCGCTCGTCGTCCGCGCCGGGGGAGGCTCTCCCCGCGACACCCTGTCGCTGCTGGACCAACTGATCGCGGGATCGGATGCCCCGGCCGGCTCGGAGACCGTCACCGTCGGCTACGCGCGGGCGGTCGCTCTGCTCGGGTACACCCACGGGGCTCTCCTCGACGAGATCGTCGATGCGCTGGCGGCGGGCGACGCCGCGACCGCCTTCCCGGCCATCGACCGCGTCGTGCAGACCGGACAAGACCCGCGCCGCTTCGTCGACGACCTCCTGGAGCGCCTGCGCGACCTCATCGTGATCGCCGCCGTGGGCTCCGGTGCCTCCGCCGTGCTCCGCGGGATCGCCGAAGACGAGCTCGACCGCATGCGCCGCCAGGCCGAGTCGTTCGGCGCCGCGCGGCTCTCCCGTACGGCCGACGTGGTCAGCGCGGCTCTCGACGACATGTCCGGAGCCACGTCCCCCCGCCTCCACCTCGAGCTCATGGTGGCCCGCGTCCTCGCCGCATCCGGGGGGTCGACCTCGTCCGGGGCGGCCGCGTCGGGCGCGCTGCACCCGCCGGCCACCACGCATCCGCCGGTGATCCCGCCGGCGGCCGCGGCGCCATCTCGCACGGCTGCGCCCGACACGGAGACCGCGCCGGCAGTGCCCGCGCCGCCCGCGGCACCGGCTCCCTCCGCGCCGGCCGTCTCCGCCCCTGTGGCCGCCGCTGAGCCCGAGCGCTCCCCGGAGCCCGAGCCGGCGCCGGAACCCGCCCGTCCCGCGGAGCCCGACCCCACGCCCGCTCCGGCCCCGGAGTCGTCCGCGCCGTCCGCTCCCGTCACGTTCGACCGCGTCCGCGACGCCTGGCCGGCCGTGCTGAAGCGCCTCGAAGGCATCAGCCGCACGTCCTGGCTCCTCGCCACCGCCGTGCAGCCGCTGGCCTACGACGGCGAGTCCGAGGTGCTGACCCTCGGATTCACGAGTCAGCACGACGTCGCGAAGTTCAAGGGGACCACGCCCGGCTCCGGACCGTCAGACCACCTCCGCACGGCCATCGAGCAGGAGGTCGGGGTGCGGGTCAAGTACCTGCCGGCCCCGATGCCGCCCGGCGGTGCGCCGCGGCAGCCCGCCTCCTCGGGATCCGCCGCCCCGGCCGACACCGCTCCCGCATCGGAGCCTGCGTCAGCGCGTCCCTCCCGCCCGCAGACCCGCGCCGCCGCGGCCCCCGTGACGGAGTGGGCCGTCGCACCCATCCCGACGACAGCGGCCGCCGCGCCCGCAGCGCCCCTCGCCGTCGACGAGGAGCCGGAGGAGGTCGAGGCCGCCTCCGCCGCCCCGACCCCACCGGCCGACGGCAGGATCGATCGCGATGAGCCGCCGCTGCCCGGCGACGACGACGCTCCCGCGTTCGACGAGGAGCCGCCGTACGATCCGGCCTACGAGCCCCCGGCTCCGTACGACCGCCCTCCCTCCCCACGTGCGACTCCGGCGGCGGCCCCGCAGGCGGCCGCCCGTACGGCCCCCGCGGCCGCTCCACCGGTCGTCGTCGAGCGCACCCCCGCCGCCGGCGGCGTGCAGCGCTACGGAGAGGCCGTGATCCGCCAGGTGCTCGGCGCTACGTTCCTTCGCGAAGAGCCCTACGAGCCCCCCACGAGGTTCTCCTGATGTACGACGGCATCGTCCAAGAGCTGATCGACGAGTTCGGCCGCCTTCCCGGCATCGGCCCGAAGTCGGCGCAGCGCATCGCGTTCCACATCCTGCAGACGCCGACGTTCGACGTCGCCCGTCTCGCCGAGCTGCTGACCGAGATCCGCATCCGGGTCCGCTTCTGCGAGATCTGCGGCAACGTCGCGGAGCAGGAACGCTGCGCGATCTGTCGCGACCCCCGCCGCAACCAGGCACTGATCTGTGTGGTCGAGGACGCGAAGGACGTCGCGGCGATCGAGCGCACGCGGGAGTTCCGCGGCCTGTACCACGTGCTCGGCGGCGCGATCAGCCCCATCGCGGGCATCGGTCCGGACGACCTCCGGATCGCCCAGCTCATGACGCGGCTTGCCGACGGCACCGTGCAGGAGGTCATCATCGCCACGAACCCCAATCTGGAGGGCGAGGCGACGGCGAGCTACCTGAGCCGGCTCCTGATGACGATGCAGATCACGGTCTCGCGGCTCGCCTCGGGCCTCCCGGTCGGCGGCGACCTCGAGTACGCGGACGAGGTGACGCTCGGCCGGGCCTTCGAGGGCCGGCGCGTGCTGTGACCCCGCAGTCCGGCTTCTCCCGCCGGGGCTGGCTGCTCTTCGGGGTCATGGCCCTGCTCTGGGGCGTTCCCTACCTCTTCATCAGCGTGGCGGTGGATTCGATCTCCCCGCCCGCGATCGTGGCGGGACGGACGCTGATCGCGGCTCTCCTCCTGCTGCCGTTCGCCCTGCGCAGCGGGGCCCTCCGCGCGGCACTGCGGCACTGGCCGTGGGTGCTGGCCTTCGGGGCCGTGGAGATGGCCGGACCGTTCCTCCTCCTCGGGCATGCCGAGATGACGCTGCCCTCCGGAATGACCGGACTCCTCGTCGCGACCGTGCCGCTGTTCGCCGCCCTCATCGCGCTGGGCGGTGGCGACCGCGGCGTGCTGCGTCCCGCCCGTGGCATCGGCCTGCTCGTCGGCTTCATCGGCGTCGCCATCGTCGTGGCGGGGCCCGGGCTCTTCGGGGGAGAGGTGAGTCTGCTCGCGGCCGGGGAGGTGCTGCTCGTCGCGGTGCTGTACGCGATCGCACCGTTCATCGTGGCGCGCAAGCTGAACGACGTGCCCTCGCTCGGCACGATCACGCTGTCCCTGCTCATGATCGGCATCTTCTATCTCCCGATCGGTCTGCTCACGCAGCACGAGGTGCCGACGCTCCCGTCGATCGGCGCCCTCCTCGCTCTCGCCGTCATCTGCACGGCGCTGGCGTTCCTGGCCTTCTTCGCGCTGATCCGCGAGGTCGGACCGGTCAGGGCGCCGCTGTTCACCTACGTGAACCCCGTCGTGGCGATCGTGCTCGGGGCCGTCGTGCTCGCCGAGCCCCTCACTCCTGGGCTCCTCCTCGGATTCCCGCTGATCATCGTCGGGTGCTGGTTCGCCGCCACCGGAGGGCGCCTGCGCCCGGTGACGCCCGTCCCGCCCGCCCCCGCCTAAGCCGTCACATGCGCGGGGCGGCATGCGCGCCGATCGTAGAATGACCGTGGGCGGATCCGCCCGACATCCCAGGGAGTGAACGTGGCCCTCATCGTGCAGAAGTACGGCGGCTCGTCCGTCGCCGACGCAGAGAGCATCAAGCGCGTCGCCAAGCGCATCGTCGACACCCGTCGCGCCGGTCACGACGTCGTCGTCGCCGTGAGCGCCATGGGCGACACGACCGATGAGCTGCTTGACCTCGCGAACGAGGTCGCGCCGATCCCGGCGCCGCGCGAGCTCGACATGCTCCTCTCCAGCGGCGAGCGGATCTCGATGGCGCTGCTGGCGATGGCGATCCACTCGATGGGCTTCGAAGCGCGGTCATTCACCGGAAGCCAGGCCGGCATGATCACCGACTCGCAGCACGGCGCGGCGCGCATCGTCGACGTCACGCCCGTGCGACTCCGCGAGGCGCTCGACGAGGGCGCCATCGTCATCGTCGCCGGCTTCCAGGGGTTCAACCGCGACACCCGCGACATCACCACGCTCGGCCGGGGCGGGTCGGACACGACGGCCGTCGCACTGGCGGCCGCGCTGTCGGCCGACGTCTGCGAGATCTACAGCGATGTGGACGGCATCTTCACCGCCGACCCGCGCGTGATCCCGAAGGCGCAGAAGCTCGACCACGTCTCCAGCGAGGAGATGCTGGAGCTCGCCGCCAACGGCGCCAAGGTCCTCTACATCCGTGCCGTGGAGTACGCCCGCCGGCACGGCGTCCTCATCCACGCCCGGTCGACGTTCTCGTCGGCCGAGGGCACATACGTTCTGGGCGAGGGCATGAAGAACCCTCGCGAAGCCGAGGGAGCAGTCATGGAAGAACCGATCGTCGCCGGCGTCGCCACCGACTTCAGCCAGGCCAAGATCACCGTCGCCGGAGTGCCCGACGTCCCGGGCAAGGCCGCCGAGATCTTCAAGATCGTCGCGAAGTCCGGCGCCAACGTCGACATGATCGTGCAGAACGTCTCCGCCACCGGGCGCACGGACATCTCCTTCACGGTCCCCAAGGCCGACGCCGCTGCTGCGCTCAAGGCCCTCGCCGGCGAGCAGACCGAGGTCGGCTTCCAGAACCTCATCCACGACGACCAGATCGGCAAGCTGTCCGTGGTCGGCGCGGGGATGCGCACGCACTCCGGTGTCTCGGCGACCCTCTTCGAGGCCCTGTCCGCCGGCGGCATCAACATCGAGATGATCTCCACCTCGGAGATCCGCATCTCGGTCGTGCTCCGCGACACCGACCTCACCGAGGCCGCCCGCACCGTGCACACCGCCTACGGTCTCGACGGCGACGCGGAGGCCACGGTCCACGCCGGCACCGGCCGCTGACCCCACACCGCCGCAGGCGTTCGCGCGGGTTCAGGCGTTCGCGCGGGTTCAGGCTGTGCTGTCCACGCGTGCCTGTTGTCTCGCGTTCGCCTGTTCTCGCGGGTCTGTCTGTTCTCCCGGGGCCCGCGTCAGCTCAGGCGTTCGCGCGGGTTCAGGCTGTGCTGGCCACGCGTGCCTGTTGTCCCGCGTTCGCCTGATGTACCGGGCGCGCCTGCCTTCGTGAAACGGACGGGCTTCGGGGTGGTCGCAGCGCGATAGACTCGCGGAAACCCTGACACCGGCGCCAGGCGCAGCATCAGCATCCCGACGCCGCGCCCGAAGCCTCGTACGCCGTACCGCACGAAGCCAAGGAACATCATGACCCGCATCTCCGAATCAGGACTCTCCGTCGCCATCGTCGGCGCCACCGGCCAGGTGGGCACCGTGATGCGCGAGATTCTCGCGGAGCGTTCGTTCCCGATCCGCGAGCTGCGGCTGTTCTCGTCGGCGCGTTCCGCGGGCACGGCGATCGAGTTCGGCGGACAGACGGTCATCGTCGAGGACGTCGAGGCCGCGGACCCGTCCGGGATCGACATCGCTCTGTTCTCCGCCGGTGCCACTGCCAGCCGCGCCTACGCCCCCCGCTTCGCCGAGGCCGGCGCCGTGGTCGTCGACAACTCCAGCGCCTGGCGCATGGACCCCGAGGTCCCCCTCGTCGTCAGCGAGGTCAACCCGCACGCGATCGACGACCGCCCCAAGGGAATCATCGCGAACCCGAACTGCACCACGATGGCGGCGATGCCGGTGCTGAAGGTCCTCGACGCCGAGGCCGGCCTGGAGCGCCTGATCGTGTCGACCTACCAGGCGGTGTCCGGCTCCGGACTCGCTGGCGCACAGGAGCTGCTCGGCCAGGTCGAGGGCGTGCTCGCGCAGGGCGACACCCTCCGCCTCGTGCACGACGGCTCCGCGGTCGACTTCCCCGAGCCCGAGAAGTACGTCGCGCCGATCGCCTTCGACGTGATCCCGTTCGCGGGGAACCTCGTGGACGACGGGGACAACGAGACCGACGAGGAGAAGAAGCTCCGCAACGAGAGCCGGAAGATCCTCGAACTTCCCGACCTCCGCGTCGCCGGTACCTGCGTCCGCGTGCCGGTGTTCACGGGCCACTCGCTCTCGATCCACGCCGAGTTCTCCCGCGACCTGACGCCCGAGCGCGCCAGGGAGGTGCTGAGCGCGGCGCCCGGCGTCGTGCTCGACGAGGTGCCGACCCCGCTGCAGGCCGCGGGCAAGGACCCGAGCTTCGTGGGTCGCATCCGCGCCGACCAGTCGGCTCCGGAGGGCAAGGGTCTCGTGCTCTTCATCAGCAACGACAACCTCCGCAAGGGGGCGGCGTTGAACGCGGTGCAGATCGCCGAAGTGCTCGCCGAGCGCCTCGCCCCGGTGTCCTGACCGCCCGGTGGTCGGCGGGGTCCTGCCCGCGAACTAGACTGTTCGGGTGACTGAAAACGTCGATGTCGTCCTGATCGGCGGTGGCATCATGAGCGCCACCCTGGGTACCCTGCTGCACGAGCTGCAGCCGGATTGGAAGATCGTCGCCTTCGAGCGGCTGTCGGACGTGGCGCAGGAGAGCTCGAATCCCTGGAACAACGCCGGGACCGGGCATGCCGCCCTGTGCGAGCTGAACTACATGCCGCAGCAGGGCGACGCTCCGCTCGACCCCGCCAAGGCGATCTCGATCAACGAGCAGTTCCAGCAGAGCCGCCAGTTCTGGTCCTCCCTCGTCGAGAAGGGCGTGCTGGACGAGCCGTCGACCTTCATCAACGCGACGCCGCACATGACGTTCGTGCGGGGTGAGAAGGACGTGGCCTACCTCAAGAAGCGCTTTGAGGTGCTCAAGGAGCAGCCGCTGTTCGCCGGCATCGAGTACAGCGAAGACTCCCGCGTCATCAACCAGTGGGCGCCGCTGCTCATGCAGAAGCGGCGGAAGGGCGAGCCGTTCGCGGCCACCCGGGTGCCCGCCGGCACCGACGTCGACTTCGGCGCGCTCACGCATCAGCTCTTCGATCACCTGCGTGACTCGGGCGTCGCCGTGCGCACGAACCACGAGGTCAAGTCGCTCAAGCGTCAGAAGGACGGCACCTGGCTCATCAAGTACCGCACGACGGTCGGCCGCACCCCGAACGAGATCAAGGCGAAGTTCGTGTTCGTGGGGGCCGGGGGCTGGGCGCTGAAGCTCCTGCAGAATTCCGGCATCCCTGAGATCAAGGGCTACGGCGTCTTCCCGATCGGCGGCCAGTTCCTCAAGACGACGAACCCGAAGATCGTCGCGCAGCACAAGGCCAAGGTCTATTCGCAGGCCTCGGTGGGCGCGCCGCCGATGTCGGTCCCGCACCTCGACACGCGTGTCGTCGACGGTGAGGCCTCGCTGATGTTCGGGCCGTTCGCGACGTTCAGCCCGAAGTTCCTCAAGAACGGTTCGATGCTCGACATCGTCACGCAGGTCCGGCCGCACAACCTCTGGCCGATGCTGCGGGTCGCCTTCGCCAACCCCGACCTCATCACCTACCTCATCAGTGAGCTGATGAAGAACCACCGCAAGAAGGTCGACAGCCTCCGCACGTTCATGCCGACGGCCAAGGACGAGGACTGGACGCTCATCGACGCCGGTCAGCGCGCCCAGGTCATGAAGAAGGACCCGAAGAAGGGCGGCGTGCTGCAGTTCGGCACCGAGGTGGTCGCCTCGGGCGACGGCTCGATCGCCGGTCTCCTCGGTGCATCGCCCGGGGCTTCGACCGCCGTGCCGATCATGCTCGACCTGCTGAAGAAGTGCTTCCCCGGCGAGTACCCGGGCTGGGAGTCGCAGCTGCGCGAGCTCATCCCCACCTTCGGCAGGAAGCTCAACGGAGACGCGGAGCTCGCGGAGGAGTCGACCGCCGCGACGGCCGCCGTCCTCGGCATCAACGTCTGACCTGGGCCCGTGGCGAAGCTCTACTTCCGCTACGGCGCGATGAACTCGGGCAAGTCGACCGCTCTGCTGCAGGTCGCCTACAACTACGAGGAGCGCGGCCAGCACGTGCTCCTCGCCAAGCCCGCGATCGACACCAAGGGTGCGGGGCAGATCGAGAGTCGCCTCGGCGTCACGCGGCCGGTCGACTTCCTCGTCGGTCCGGACGATGACGTGCGCGCGCTCTTCGGGGTCCACCGCGAGCGGATGCAGCGGTCCACGGAGGAGGAGCTCCTCCCGACCGGCCCGATCGACGTCGCCTGTCTCCTCATCGACGAGGCGCAGTTCCTCACGCCGACACAGATCGACGACCTGTTCCGCATCGCGGTGGAGGACGGCATTCCGGTGATGGCCTACGGCATCCGCAACGACTTCCGCACGCACGCGTTCCCCGGCTCCGCCCGGCTCCTGGCCATCGCGCACTCCCTGGAGGAGCTCAAGACGATCTGCCGCTGCGGGCGTAAGGCGGTGTTCAACGGCCGCGTGGTCGGCGGCCGCTTCGTGTTCGACGGCGACCAGGTCGCGATCGACGAGGGCGCCGACGGTTCCGCCTCGCCCGAGCTCACGACCTATGAGTCGCTGTGCGGCACCTGCTACCTGGAGGAGTCCGGCGGCCGTCTGGGCTGACCCGCCGACCCACCCCCTTCCGGTCGCCCCACCCCTCTGCGTGCGTACGCACCGGGCCGGGACGCACGAAGAGGGGTGGCTCGCGCGCGCCGCATCGCCGCGTTGCGTGGTCTGACCACACGCGCTAACCTGTGGTCTGACCACAGGAGGCGAGATGACGGAGCAGCCGGTTCGTGCATGGCGACTCGTGCTCGAGCACATCGAGCGTGACCTGCTCGACGGTCGTCTCGGCCCGGGGGACCGGCTGCCGTCCGAACGGGACCTCGCGAGCGACCTCGGCGTCGGGCGGTCGAGTGTGCGAGAGGCGTTCCGCGTGCTCGAGGTGCTCGGCCTCATCCGTACCGCAACCGGCTCCGGGCCGCAGGCGGGCGCCATCGTGATCGCCACCCCCACCGGCGGGATGTCCGCGCTCCTGCGGCTCCAGGTGGCCGCGCAAGGCTTCCCGCTCGATGACGTCGTCCGCACGCGACTCGTGCTCGAGGACGCGGTCGTGGAGGCGATGGCAGGCGCCACCCAGCGCGACACCGTCCGGGCGCACGAGCTGCTCACCGCCATGGACGACGGCGCCCTCACTCCGGCCGAGTTCCTGGCCCTCGACGCGCAGCTGCACCTCTCCCTCGCGGAGGGCAGCGGCAACACCGTCATCGCGGCGATGATGGCGGGCCTCCGCTCCGCCATCGAGTCGTACGTGCTCGCGGGCGCGGCGACCGTCGACGACTGGGATCGCATGGCCGACCGCCTCCGGTCCGAGCACCGTGCACTGGTCGCGGCGATCGACGCGGGCGAGGTCGACACCGCCCGACGCCTGGTCCGCGCCCACATCACCGGCTACTACACCGCCGCGGGCCTCACCCGCACCGTCCCCCCGCAGAACTGAGAGGCAGAACATGGTCCAGCGCCAGCTCCCCAACCCCGCCGAGCTGTTGGAGCTCATGAAGTTCAAGAAGCCCGAGCTCGACGGGCGCAAGCGCCGCCTCGACGCCGCGCTCACCATCGACGATCTGCGCACGATCGCCAAGCGCCGCACGCCCAAGGCTGCCTTCGACTACACCGACGGCGCCGCCGAGGGCGAGCTGTCGCTGAGCCGGGCCCGCCAGGCGTTCCAGGACGTGGAGTTCCACCCCGGTATCCTCAAGCCGGCGCCGGACGTCGACACGGCCGTCGACATCCTCGGCGGTCCGTCCGCGCTCCCGTTCGGCATCGCGCCGACCGGCTTCACCCGGCTCATGCAGACCGAGGGCGAGGTCGCGGGTGCCGGAGCCGCGGCCGCTGCGGGCATCCCGTTCACGCTGTCCACCCTCGGGACCACCTCGATCGAGGACGTCAAGGCGGCGACAGTCCGGGAGCCGCAGGGCCCCGTGCCCGGTCGGAACTGGTTCCAGCTCTACGTCATGCGCGACCGCGAGATCTCGTACGAGCTCGCCCGCCGCGCCGCCGCCGCGGGCTTCGACACCCTGCAGTTCACCGTCGACACCCCGGTCGCCGGTGCCCGTCTCCGCGACAAGCGCAACGGCTTCAGCATCCCGCCGCAGCTCACCCTCGGCACGATCATCAACGCCATCCCGCGGCCCTGGTGGTGGTTCGACTTCCTGACCACGCCGAAGCTGGAGTTCGCGTCGCTGAGCACGACCGGCGGAACCGTGGGCGAGCTCCTCGACGCGGCGATGGACCCGACGATCAGCTACGACGACCTCGCCGTCATCCGCGACATCTGGCCCGGCAAGATCGTCATCAAGGGCGTGCAGAACATCGAGGACTCCGTGCGCCTGCGGGACGCGGGCGTCGACGGCATCGTGCTGTCGAACCACGGCGGGCGCCAGCTCGACCGCGCCCCGATCCCGTTCCACCTCCTGCCCGAGGTCCGGCGTGCGGTCGGCGACGACTTCACGGTCATGATCGACACCGGCATCATGAACGGCGCCGACATCGTGGCATCCGTCGCGCTCGGCGCCGACTTCACGCTGATCGGCCGCGCGTACCTCTACGGCCTCATGGCGGGAGGTCGTCAGGGCGTCGACCGTACCATCGCCATCCTCCGCGGTGAGATCGAGCGCACGATGCGGCTGCTGGGCGTGGCCTCGCTCGCGGAGCTCGAGCCCGGACACGTGACCCAGCTCACGCGTCTGGTGCCCGTCTCCCGCGCGGCCGGCGTCGAGGTGCGCTGACCCCTCTGCACGACCAGACCACGCCTGCACGACGGATTCGATCCTCCGGTCGTGCAGGCGGGTCGAGGTCGTGCGAACGTGCGCGTCAGACCCGGGTGGAGAGGGTCGGCAGGAGCGCCTCGAGGCGAGCCGCCGTGTCCTCCCAGCCCTCGACGGCGACCGACGGCACGCCCAGCGCGAGGACGGGGTAGTCGTTGCCGCCCTCGTCGAGACGGTCGCCGTAGAACAGCATCGCCGTGAGCTCGATCCCGGTGTGGGTGGCGAGCTGCTGCATGCCGAACGCCTTGTCGATGCCGGCGCGGGTGATGTCGATGGAGGTCGAGCCGCCGGAGCGCACCTCGAGGCCCGGCAGCCGCGCGGCGACGGCATCGCGCAGGGCGCCGCGCTTCGCGCCGGTCGGATCCCAGGCGTGCTTCGCGTCACGCGGTGCCTGCTGACCGAGGGCCGAGAACGTGATCTGCGAGCCGCGGTCCTCGAGGATCTCGCCCCAGGGCTCGGTCTCCCAGAGCCCGAGGCGCTCCGCCTCCTCGCGAAGCGCGGTCAGGGCGGCGGTCTTCTCCTCGTCGCTCAGGTCATGGGCATACACGGCCACGAAATCGCTGCCGTCATGCCGCAGGTATCGCGTGCCGCACGTCGGGAGCAGGTGCAGGCGGGCGAGCGCCTCCGGGTCGGCGTCCGCGAGCTGCGCGACGACCTGCGTGCGGAACTGCGCCTCGTTGCCCCCGGAGATGATGGCGACGTCGACGGACCGGAGCAGCTCGGTCAGGAGCGCGGCGATCCGCGGGTCGATCGTGCCCTTGGACGGCGCGAGCGTGTCATCGAGGTCGAAGGCGACGAGAGAGGGCGATGTCATGATGCCTCCACTGTAGGTGTTCGCGGCCGGGAGGAGGGTGTGGTGGCGAGCAGCGTGCAGAACACCGCGAGGACGATGCCGATCGTCGCCCCGGTGGAGTTGGCCAGTACGTCGCTCACGGTCGCGGCGCGGTGGGGGAGGGCCAGGTACTGCGCCGTCTCGATCGCAAGCGAGAGGGTCGGGCCCACGAGCAGCGACAGCGGCCAGAGCCGACGGGGCAGCAGCAGGAACGCGAGGATGCCGACGGGCACGAAGACGACGACGTTCGCGAGGATCTCGAGGCGCGTGAAGTCGAGGCCCGTCCAGCCGATGCGGTGGAGCGCGCTGAGGACGAGGTCAATCACGGAGGGCATCGTCTGCTCCACTCGCGCGGGCGTGAGCGTCAGGAAGGCGATGACGGCGAGGAACGGAAGCCCGAGAGCGAGCGCCCAGACGCGTGTCGAACGGCGCGGCGGCGGCAGGAGCCTCCCCATGCGTTCCCCTCTCGCACGACATCCCGATACAGAGAAGGCCGCCCCTGCGGGCGGCCTTCTCGTGTCACTGGTCGGGGTGACAGGATTTGAACCTGCGACCTCTTCGTCCCGAACGAAGCGCGCTACCAAGCTGCGCCACACCCCGTTTTGCAACCCTCCGAGTCTACAGCGAAATGCCTCCAGCACCGAATCGAGCACGCACATCCGCGTGGCGCGCCGTGCGGGAGCCGTCGGCACGGGGATCCGTACCCGTATCTTCGGCCTGCTCAGGCGCGCGGTGTCAGGGTGAGCAACGTCGCCTCGGGGCGGCACGCGAAGCGCACGGGGGCGTAGATCGAGTGTCCGCAGCCGGCGCTCACGTTCAGCGGCGCCGAACGCCCGTCGTGCGTCCAGGTACTCAGCCCTTTGGCCTGCTTGAGGGGGATGTCGCAGTTGGCGACCAGCGCGCCGTACCCCGGCAGGCATACCTGGCCCCCGTGCGTGTGTCCGCCGAGGATCGCGTCCGCGCCGAGGTCGACGAAGCCGTTGAGCACCCGCTGATAGGGGGCGTGCGTCACCCCCAGCACGGGAGCACCGTCCGGGCGAGGGCCGAGGGCGGCCAGGGCGTCGGGGAGCAGATCCAGGCGATCCCAGTCGCGATGCGCGTCGTTCACGCCGAACAGATCGACGGACGCTCCGCGGACGGTCAGCCGCGCCGCGGTGTTGTTCAGATCGGTCCAGCCGAGCTCGTCCATGAAGTAGTCGTCCATCGCGGCGGTGTCGAGCAGCGCCGGCTGTCGGATCTTCCGAGACGGGCCCGCGAAGTAGCGCAGCGGATTGCGCGGCGTGGGCACGTTGACGTCGTTGGACCCGTGCACGAACACACCGGGGATGCCCGCCAGGGGAGCGAAGGCGCGCCGGATTCCCTGCAGCCCGTCCTCATGACCGAGATTGTCGCCGGTGTTGACGATGAGGTCGGGCTGAAGCTCGGCGAGCGAGGCGAGCCAGTCCTGCTTCCGATGCTGCCACGGCGCCATGTGCGCGTCGGAGAGGTGCAGGATCCGCAGCGGCGCCGCCTCGGCGGGAAGGGCCTCAGCCGTCACCTCCCGCACGGTGAACAGGTAGCGCTCGATCCCGATGCCCCACACCGCGGCGGCCGCACCGACGGCCCCCACCGCGCCGAGCGCGATGAGGGCCGGGTGTGCCGCGCGATATCCGTCTAGTTGCACGTCACTCTGACCGGTGTGGACTTCGTGGCCGCAGAGTTCGCCGCCGGGTCTGTGGCCGTCACGGTCGCTCCCTCCGCGTTGCACGAGCCGGCGCGTTCGACCGTGGTGAAGCCGGCTGCGATGAGTGCGGCATTCGCCGCCGTCGGCGACTGTCCGGTGACATCGGGAACCGTCACCCCGTTCCCGTTGCTCGGCGAGATCGTGATCGTGGAGCCCGCCGCGGCCTGCCCGGACGGATCCTGCGCCGCGATGATGTTCGTCGGCTTGTCGCTGTCGACGGGCTGACCCACCGACGCCGTGAACCCGGCGCGCTCGAGGGTAGCGGTGGCCTCTTCGATCGTCTGCCCGATCACGCTCGGCACCGAGACCTGCACCTGACGGATGAGGTTGTTGTCCGGCCGCGGGAAGTCGTCTCCACCGTACGCCTGGTTGGCGGCGCGCTGCGCCGCCTTCGCCAGCGGATAACGGACCTCGTTCAGACGATGGTTACCCGTCCAGACGTTGAAGACGTTGTCGTGGTTTCCGTTGGAGCGACCCGCCCAGACCGCAGTGGCGACCTTGGTGCTGGACTCGATCATCATGGTCGACCACAGGTCGTGCGTTCCGGTCTTGCCGATCAGCGGGGTGCCGTCGAACGGGTTGGCCACCGCGCCGGTGCCGCCCGACGTCATGACGCCCTGCAGAGCATAGGCCGCGGTCGCCGCGACCTCCTCCGCGAGCACGCCTTCGGTGCAGGAGGCCTTGGGAAGCTCGCGCTCCTTGCCCTCGGCGTCGATCACCTTGTCGATCGCGCGCGGCGTGCAGTACGTCCCGCCACTCGCCACGGTCGCATAGGCGTTGGCCATCGCGATCGGAGAGATGTTCTTCGGGCCGAGCACGTCGTAGGGGACGTTCTCCTCCGTGACCTTCTCGCCGCTGGCGAGCGTCACTCCCATCTTGTCCGCCACCTCGTTGATGTCGCAGACGTCGAGCTTGGACGCCATGGCGAAATAGCCGCTGTTGAGAGACTGGGCCGTGAACGTCATGGGAGTGCCCGGGTACCCGCGGCTGCGCCCGAAGTTGCCGATCTCCGCGGTGTTCGTCACCTGCGGGCTGCCGCACACCGGGATCTTCAGGTTCGTCTGCACGGTGCCGTTCAGGTTCTCCCGCACGGAGTGCCCCTTCTCGAGCCAGTCGATGAGGGTGAACAGCTTGTAGGTAGAGCCCACCTGGAAGCCGCCGGACTTGCCGTACTTCTGGTCGCCGGCGAAGACGAGGGAGGAATACGCCTGGTCGGTGGTGGGCGTCTCGGAGAACATCGTGTTCTGCGTGATGGAGAGGATTCGGCCGGTGCCGACTTCGATCGAGACCCCGGCGGCACCGAAGTACTTGTTGTCGAAGTTCGCGGGGACGATGTCGGCCATCGCCTCGGCTGCCGGGTCCTGCACACGGAAGTCCAGCGACGTGTAGATCTTCAGGCCGCCGCGGCGGAGCAGGTCACGACGCTCCTGGATGTCCGCGCCGAAGGCCTCATCGTTCTCGACGATGGACTTCACGTACTGGCAGAAGTACGCGTTGCGTCCCGCTGCCGCGCAGCCCTGGACGGGCACGGTGATGGCCGGCTCGATCGCCGATGCCATGGCCTCGTCGTGCTGCGCCTGCGTGATCTTCTTGTCGTCCAGCATGCGCCCGAGAACGTAGTCGCGCCGGTCCTTGGCGTCCTTGTAGCCGTCGGCGGCGGAGTTGTGCGACACACCGTCCTGCGTGTACGTGCCCTCCGGCTTGTCGATCCGATAGGTGTTGGGGTTCTGCACGATGCCGGCGAGGGTCGCGGCCTGCGCGACCGTGAGGTTCGCGGCCGTCGTGGAGAAGTAGTACCGGGCGGCGGCCTCGATGCCGTAGACGGTGCCGCCGAAGTTCGCGATGTTCAGGTAGCCGAGCAGGATGTCGTTCTTCGAGTAGTCCTTCTCGATCTGGATGGCGTAGCGCATCTCCTGGAGCTTGCGCTCGATGCCATCCACCCCGGACGCGTTCGTCGCGTCCTGCCAGCACTGCTGCAGCTCGTCCGAGTACGTGTCGGAGGCCGTGTCGACGTCCTGCTCGCACTGCTGGATGCGGACGTTCTTCACGAACTGCTGGCTGATGGTCGACGCCCCGCGGCTGGACGTGCCGCGCACGTTGTCGACGAGCGCCTTGACGGTCGCACCGAGGTTGACCCCGCCGTGTGTGTAGAAGTTCTTGTCCTCGCTGGAGAGGATCGCGTCGTAGAGGATCGGCGAGACTTCCTCGTACTTCACCGGGACGCGGTTCTGCTCGTAGAACGATGCCAGCACGACCGGCTGGCCCTCCGGGTTCGTGGCGTAGATCGTCGACTGCTCCATGGGAGTGTCGACCTTCAGCACCTCGGGCAGCTCATCGAAGATCGTCAGCGCCGTGGTGCCGGCGACGCCGGTCATCGCGAGGACGGGGGTGACGCTGGCGGTGACCAGCAGACCGGCGATGGCGCTCAGTCCGACGAGCCCGACGAGACCGCCGAGCACGCCCTTCACCGTGCGGTTCTTTTGGGGCATACGCTTGATCGTAGGGGAGTTCCCTGAATACCGGCTTTGACGAGCGCGGCCCGGTCTGCCCTGGACGCGCCCTGATCGACAGGAGTGCCATGACCACGTGGGAGTACCTCACCACGCCGCTGCTGATCCACAACACCGCGGCCATCCTCAACAACTGGGGCAAGCAGGGCTGGGAGCTCGTCCAGGTGGTGCAGGGCCCCGAAGGCGGTCTGGTCGCCTACTTCAAGCGCCCCGTGACCACGGACGGCTCGACCAACGCCGGTCTCGCCGCCGCCGCCGAGGCCTCGCGCCAGTTCGAGGGAGGCCAGGCATGAGCATCGCCGCCCGCCTCTCCGAGCTCGGCATCGAGCTGCCCGCCGTCGCCGCTCCGGTCGCCGCCTACGTGCCGGCCGTCGTGCACGGCGGCCTCGTCTACACGTCGGGCCAGCTCCCGTTCGTCGACGGCGCCCTCCCCGCGACGGGCAAGGTCGGCGCGGAGGTGTCCGCCGAAGACGCGAAGGCCTACGCGCGGACGTGCGCTCTGAACGCGCTGGCCGCTGCCGCCGACGTCGCGGGCGGTGTCGACCGCATCGCCGGGGTGGTCCGCGTCGGCGGGTTCGTCGGCTCGGCGGAGGGCTTCACCGGACAGCCCGGCGTCATCAACGGCGCGAGCGAGGTGCTCGGCGAGATCTTCGGCGAGGAGGGCCGGCACGCGCGTGCCGCCGTCGGCGTCGCGGAGCTCCCGCTCGGCAGCCCCGTCGAGGTCGAGGTCACGTTCCGCCTCGCGTAGTTCCCGCGCCCGGCTCGCCGAGACCCCGGGCACACGACGAGACCCCCTGCTGCAGACGTCTGCAGCAGGGGGTCTCGACGTGAACCCGGGGTCTCGCGTTACTTGACCTGGGCGGAGATGATGCTCATCACGGCGGTGTCCGCGAGCGTCGTCGTGTCGCCGACCTCGCGACCCTCGGCCACGTCGCGGAGCAGTCGCCGCATGATCTTCCCGGAGCGGGTCTTCGGCAGCTCGCCGACGATGTAGACGTCACGCGGACGGGCGATCGCGCCGATCTGCTCGCCCACCCAGAGTCGCAGCTGCTGCGCGAGTCCCGCCGGGTCGTGCGCGGAGAGGTAGCTCTCCTTGATGATCACGAACGCGACGACCGCCTGACCCGTGGTCTCGTCCGAGGCGCCGACGACGGCGGCCTCCGCGGTGGCCTCGTGCGCGACGAGGGAGGACTCGATCTCCGCGGTCGACAACCGGTGACCCGAGACGTTCATCACGTCGTCGACGCGTCCGAGCAGCCAGAGGTCGCCGTCCTCGTCGAGCCGCGCGCCGTCGCCGGCGAAGTAGTAGCCCTGCTTCTCGAACTTCTCCCAGTACGTCTCGCGGAAGCGCTCCGGGTCGCCCCAGATGCCGCGCAGCATGCTCGGCCAGGGTTCGGTGATCACGAGGAGCCCGCCGTTGCCGTTGCCGACCTCGACGCCCTGCTCGTCCACCACGTCGATCGAGATGCCGGGCAGCGGCACCTGGGCGGAGCCGGGCTTCGTCGCGGTGATGCCGGGGAGTGCCGACACCATGATCGCGCCGGTCTCGGTCTGCCACCACGTGTCGACGATAGGCGTCGTGCCCGCGCCGATGACCTCGCGGTACCACATCCACGCCTCGGGGTTGATGGGCTCGCCCACCGAGCCGAGCACGCGCAGCGAGGACAGGTCGAACTTCTGCGGGACGCTGCGACCGATCTTCATGAACGAGCGGATCGCGGTCGGCGCCGTGTAGAAGATCGAGACCTTGTACTTCTCGATGAGCTCCCACCAGCGGCCGGGGTGCGGGGTGTCCGGGGTGCCTTCGTAGAGCACCTGGGTCGCGCCGTTCGCGAGCGGGCCGTAGGTGACGTAGCTGTGTCCGGTGATCCAGCCGATGTCGGCGGTGCACCAGTAGACGTCGGTCTCCGGCTTCAGGTCGAAGACGTTCTTGTGCGAGTACGCCGCCTGGGTGAGGTAGCCGCCGGAGGTGTGCAGGATCCCCTTCGGCTTCCCCGTCGTGCCCGAGGTGTACAGGATGAAGAGGGGGTTCTCGGCGGGGAACGCCTGCGCCGTGTGGTCGGCCGAGGCCGCGGGGACGACGTCGTGCCACCAGAGGTCGCGGCCCTCCGTCCACTCCACCTCGTTCTCGCCGCGCTTGACCACGAGCACGTGCTCGACGGTCTGCTGCTCGCCCTCGCCGCGGTCGGCCAGCGCCTGGTCCACCGCGGGCTTCAGCGCGGAGACGCGGCCCTTGCGGTAGCCGCCGTCCGCGGTGATGACGAGCTTGGCGCCGGCGTCGTCGATCCGGGAACGCAGGCTGTCCGCGCTGAACCCGCCGAAGACGACCGAGTGGATGGCACCCACGCGCGCCACCGCGAGCATGGCGGCGATCGCCTCGGGGATCATCGGCAGATAGATCGCGACGCGGTCGCCCTGCCCGATGCCGAGCCCCTCGAGCACGTTCGCGACGCGCTTGACCTCGTCCGTCAGCTCGGCGTAGGTGATGCGGCGGCTGTCGCCGGGCTCGCCCTCCCAGAAGAGCGCGACGCGGTCGCCGTTGCCGGCCTCGACGTGGCGGTCGAGGCAGTTGTAGGCCACGTTGAGCTCGCCGTCGTCGAACCACTTGGCGAAGGGCGGGTTGCTCCAGTCGAGGACCTGGGTGAAGGGCTTGTGCCAGTGCACGAGCTCGCGCGACTGATCGGCCCAGAAGCCCTCGCGATCCGCAGCGGCGCGCTCGTAGAGCTCTTTCGAGGCGACGGATCGGGCGGCGAACTCCTCCGACGGCGCGAAGCGCCGGGTCTCGTCGAGAAGGTGATCGATCTGACTGCTCATCGGCAGGCGCTCCTTTGCGGCGTTCGGGTCGTGCAGGCATGGCCGCAGGGGGAGTGCGACCAGGTCAGGGTGAATCTATCCCCGCCCTCCACCGTCGAATACTGCCGAAAGTCGGTAGTCGGGTGGGTTTTGTGAGGACGGTCGCCTTGCGTACACTCGACGGCAGCCGAAATCTCATTCCGGCCTTGGCGTGCCCGATTCCCCCGATCGAGAGCCGCCGTGGGCGGCATCTCATTCCCCCCGTGAGATGCCGCCCTTTCTCATGGGAGCGTTCCCGTCCGCGCTCGCTCGCGATCGGCTCCTCCACAGCGGAAGACGGTGCCGGCTTGTGCACACGCGCCGCGGGAGCGCGGGCACCGCGCGGTCGAGGCCGGCGTCCTGCGGCCTACCGTCGCCGTATGCCTGACCGATTCGTCATCCAGCCGCGCTCGTCCGAGACGCACGCGGCGCCACGCTCGCCGCAGGAGGCTCTCCGGACCGAGCCGGCTTTCGCCCCGCTCGCGCCGTTCCTCGACGACGAGGTCACGGACGTGTTCCTGAACGGCGCGGATGCGCTGTTCGTGGACAGGGGGAGGGGCGCGGTACGTGTGCCGGACTGGCGGGCGACGGAGCGGGAGGTCCGGGAGCTCGCCGTGGCGCTCGTCGCGATCGGCGGGCGACACCTCGACGATCAGACGCCGTGCGTCGACGTCCGCCTCGGGTCCGGGGTCCGGGTGCACGCCGCGCTGGCTCCGGTGTCGGCGCGAGGCACAGCCGTGTCGATCCGCGTCCCTCGCGTGCATGCCGCCGACCTCGATGCGCTCGCAGCGCGCGGAGCGTTCGATCCGCGGCAGCGGCGATGGCTCGGCGCGCTCGTCCGCGACCGGGCCAACCTCCTCCTCACCGGGGGCACGGGCTCCGGCAAGACGACGCTGCTGTCGGCCCTGCTGTCGGAGGTCCCGCCCGAGGAGCGCATCGTCACGATCGAAGACGTCGCGGAGCTGCGGCCCGGACACCCGCACCATGTCGCTCTGGAGGCCCGGCAGGCCAACCTCGAAGGCGCCGGTGAGATCGATCTGGCACGGCTGGTACGGGAGTCCCTACGCATGCGGCCCGACCGCCTCGTGGTGGGCGAATGCCGAGGAGTGGAGGTGCGGGAGCTGCTCACCGCGCTCAACACCGGGCACGACGGCGGCGCCGGCACTCTGCACGCCAGTGGCCTGGCCGACGTCCCCGCGCGGTTGGAGGCTCTGGGAGCGCTTGCCGGCATGGACGCGGTGGCCCTCGCGCGTCAGGCGGTGAGTGCCTTCACCATCGTGCTGCACCTGGAGCGGGCTCGGGATGGCGTCCGACGCATCGCGAAGGCCGGCCGTCTCGCGCTCGAGGGCGACCGTCTGACGGTCGAGGAGGTCGAGCCGTGGTGACGCTCCGGGCGGCGCGTCCGGTGCCGGATGCCGGTCCGCACGTCGCCGATTCCGTCCAGACGCTCGCCGTGCTCCTGCAGGCCGGGGCCATCCCCCTGGTCGCTTGGCGGCACCTCGCGGGCACGGGAGACCCCGCCGCGACGGCGGTGCTCGAACGAACGCGCGAGGGCATGCCGCTGGTCTCCGCGATCGAGGCGCAGGGCGGCATGTGGACGGAGCTGGCGGCGGCCTGGGATGTCGCCACGACGGTGGGAGCGCCGCTGGCCGACGTGCTCCGCACCATCGCCGAGGCGCTGCGCGATGCCGCGTCGGCGGCCGACGATGTCCGAGTGGCTCTCGCCGAGCCTGCGGGGACGGCGCGCCTGCTGCTGTGGATGCCGCTGGCGGGTCTGCTGCTCGGCGTCGCGCTGGGATTCGACACCCTGGGCGCCGCTCTCGGCACTCCTCTCGGGGCCGGGTGCGTCGTCGCGGGGCTGCTGCTGGTCGCGGCCGCTCGGCTCTGGACACGGTGGCTGCTGCGCCGAGCTCGCCCAGCGCCGGGCACGCCGGGCATGGCCGCGGAACTCGTCGCGGTGGCGCTCGCCGGCGGCGCACCGATCGACCGCGCGGTCGCGCTCGTCACCGAGACCGGCGTCGTCGACCCCGCCGAGCGCGACCGCGTCGGCCAGGTGCTCGAGCTCTCCCGCGCGGCCGGCGTCCCCGCCGTGGAGCTGCTCCGCGCGGCGGCGGCGCAGGACCGGCATCGCGCCAGGGTCCAGGGGCGTCTCCGCGCTGCGCGCCTCTCCACGCGCCTGCTGCTTCCGCTCGGCGTCTGCACGCTGCCGGCGTTCCTCCTGCTCGGTGTGGCGCCCCTCCTGCTCAGTGTGCTCGCCTCCACGCCGCTGCCGACCTGACCCTTCCGTGATCACCGACAAAGAAAGAGGTACGAAGATGAACGACACGCTCCCCACCCTGGACCGGCGCCGCGCCAGGGCCCTCTTCGGAGACGACACCGGCGCAGCGACCGCCGAATACGCCATCACCACCATGGCCGCGGTCGCCTTCGCCGGTCTGCTCGTGGCGATCATGCGCTCGGACGAGGTGCGGGGCATCCTCACCGGTCTCGTCCGTCGAGCCCTGACCGTGTCATGACGCACGGCGGACACGACACTCGCGCGACCGCGGCCCCGTCGTGGTGGCGGGGCGACCGCGGTGCCGTCGCGGCAGAGCTCGCCCTGGCACTACCGGCCATCGTGCTGGTGCTGCTGCTGGGGGCGGGAGCTCTCCTGGCGGCGTCGCGGCAGGTCGCGCTGCAGGATGCTGCCGCCGACGCCGCCCGGCTGCTCGGCCGTGGCGAGGACGCGGCGGCGGCTGCCCGGGTCGTCCACGAGGCGATCCCGGGCGCCGGTGCCGCCTTCGCCCCTGCCGGCGACCTCGTGTGCGCCACGGCGACGCTCCGGTTCTCCCTCGGAGCGGTCATCAGCGTCCCGCTGCGCGCCTCGAGCTGCGCCCTGGACGGGGGCCGCTGATGGCCGGGTCGGCGCTCGCAGCCGCGCTCCTCGTGGTGAGCGCCACGCTGTCCGTCGGTCTTGCGGCCGTGGGCGGTGCGGCGGTCACGGCACAGCGTGCGGCGGGCGCCGCCGACGCCGCCGCGCTCGCCGCCGCCGATGCCGCGAGCGGCGCGGTGCCGACGGCGGACGAGCCCTGCGCGTTGGCCGCCAGGGTCGCCGCGGCGAGCGGGGCGGCCCTGACGAGCTGTTCGCTGGAAGGGTATGTGGCGACCGTGTCGGTGGAGGCGGCGTACGCTGGACTCGCTGCCGTCTCCCGCGCTCGTGCCGGGCCACCCGAGGAACCATGACGGCGGCTCTACCCCTCGCCCGCTGTGAACGACCCCTGATAGCGGTGTGTATGGTGTGCTTCGAAGAAAGGACGCCCCTTGGCTGAAGGCAAGAAGCTCGTCATCGTCGAGTCCCCGACGAAGATGCGGTCTATTCAGGGATACCTCGGCGACGGTTACGAGGTGCTCAGCTCCGTCGGCCACATCCGCGATCTCGCCGACAAGAAGGACATCCCGGCCGAGGACAAGAAGGCGTACGGCAAGTACTCCATCGACATCGACAATGGCTTCGACCCCTACTACGTGGTGTCGGACCGCAAGACCAAGACGGTCGCCGAGCTCAAGCGCGCGCTCAAGCACGCCGACGAGGTCCTGCTCGCCACTGATGAGGACCGCGAGGGCGAGGCCATCGCCTGGCACCTGCTGGAGACGCTCAAGCCCAAGGTGCCGGTCAAGCGCATGGTCTTCCACGAGATCACCAAGGATGCGATCCAGGCCGCTGTCGGCAACACCCGTGAACTCGACCACGCCCTCGTCGATGCGCAGGAGACCCGCCGCATCCTCGACCGCCTCTACGGCTGGGACGTCTCGCCGGTGCTCTGGTACAAGGTCAAGACGGGGATCTCGGCCGGCCGCGTGCAGTCCGCCGCGACCCGTCTGATCGTCGACCGCGAGCGCGAGCGCATGGCCTTCGTCTCCGCGGAGTACTGGGACGTCGACGCCGACGCGGCCGCGACCGGCACGTCCTTCCGCATCCGCCTGGTGCGCGTGGACGGCGGCCAGCTCGCCCGCGGCTCCGACTTCGACGACACCGGGAAGCTCAAGAAGGCGGTCGTGGTCCTCGACGAGGCGAAGGCGGCGGCCCTTGCGCGCGCCGTCGACGCCGCAGGGGCGGGAACCGTCACCAAGGTCGAGGCCAAGCCGGGAACCCGCAGCCCCTACGCACCCTTCACGACCTCCACCATGCAGCAGGAGGCGGGCCGCAAGCTCTCGATGAGCGCGAAGCAGGCGATGAGCGTCGCCCAGCGCCTCTACGAGAAGGGGTACATCACCTATATGCGTACCGACTCCACGGCGCTGAGCTCCCAGGCGGTGCAGGCGGCCCGGAGTCAGGCCGTGGCTCTCTACGGCGACAACGCGGTGCCGCTCAAGCCGCGCGTCTACAAGTCGAAGAGCAAGAACGCCCAGGAGGCGCACGAGGCGATCCGCCCCTCGGGGGAGAACTTCCGCACGCCGTCCTCGCTGTCCGGCGAGCTCGACCGCGAGGAGCAGCGGCTGTACGACCTGATCTGGAAGCGCACCGTCGCGAGCCAGATGTCGGACGCCAAATACGAGACGACGACCGTCACCATCGCGGTCGAGGCGGACGGCCAGACGGCGGAGTTCACCGCCTCCGGTACGGTCTACACGTTCAAGGGGTTCCTCGAGGCGTACGAGGAGGGTCGCGACGAGAAGCGCAGCGACGCCGACGCCGCGGAGAACCAGTCCCTGCCCGCCGTCTCCGTCGGCGACGAGCTGGCCGTGTCCGCCGCCGAGGCGAAGGGTCACCGCACCACGCCGAAGCCGCGCTACACCGAGGCCTCGCTGGTGAAGGTGCTCGAGGAGAAGGGCATCGGCCGTCCCTCGACCTTCGCCACGATCCCGGAGACCATCCTCGATCGCGGGTACGCGGTCAAGCGCGGCCAGGCACTCGTGCCGACGTGGCTCGCGTTCAGCGTGGTGCGCCTGCTCGAGGAGCACTTCGCCGAGCTCGTCGACTACGACTTCACCGCGGCGCTGGAGGACGACCTCGACACCATCGCCCGCGGCGAGCAGAACCGTGTGGAATGGCTGAAGTCGTTCTACTTCGGGTCCGACTCGCACGTGGGTCTGCGCCAGGTCGTCGACAACCTCGGCGAGATCGATGCCCGCGCGCTGAACTCGACGCGGATCACCGACACCGCGACGCTGCGCTTCGGCAAGTACGGCCCCTACCTCGAGGTGACGGACCCGAAGGATCCGGAGGCCAAGCCGCGCATCGTCAACGTCCCCGAAGACCTCGCGCCCGACGAGCTCACGGCGGAGAAGGCCCAGGAGCTCATCGACGCGCCGGTCGCCGGCGATCGTGTCCTCGGGGTGAACCCGGAGAACGGCAAGGTCGTCGTCGTCAAGGACGGCCGCTTCGGCCCCTACGTGCAGGAGAACGATCCGGTCTCCGACGACGCCGTCGTCGACGAGGCCACCGGCGAGGTCGTCGACCTTCGGCAGGCTCAGGCACCCAGCGCGAAGGGGAAGCGCGGCGCGAAGAAGGAAGCGGCGCCCAAGCCCCGCACCGCCTCGCTGTTCCGCTCGATGTCGGTCGACACGATCGACCTCGACACCGCGCTGCAGCTGTTGAGCCTGCCGCGCGTGGTCGGCGTCGACCCGGAGTCGGGCGACGAGATCACCGCGCAGAACGGCCGCTTCGGTCCCTACCTGAAGAAGGGTGCCGACTCCCGGTCGCTGGAGAGCGAGTCGCAGATCTTCGACGTCACGCTGGAACAGGCGCTGGAGATCTACCAGCAGCCCAAGTACGGCGCCCGCCGGGCGTCGAGCGCGCTGGCGGAGTTCGACGCCGACCCGGTGAGCGGCAAGCCCATCCGTGTGCGCGATGGCCGCTTCGGACCGTACGTCACCGACGGTGAGACGAACGTCACCATCCCGCGCGGACAGACCCCGGACGACATCACGTTCGAGATCGCCGTGCAGATGCTCGCGGACAAGCGCGCCAAGGGTCCGGCGCCCAAGCGGGGAGCGGCGAAGAAGGCTCCGGCCAAGAAGGCTCCCGCGAAGAAGGCGCCCGCCAAGAAGACGCCGGCGAAGGCCTCCACGGCGAAGAAGTCCACGGCGGCGAAGACGTCGGCCACGTCGGCAGCCCGCTCGGCGGCGGCCAAGAAGGCGGCGGCGACCCGGGCCGCGAACGCGGCGGCGAAGGCGGCAGAGAAGGCGGACTCGTGACCGCAGGCCCCGGCCTCTGGATCACGCTGGAGGGCGGGGACGGCTCCGGGAAGACGACCCAGTCGAACCTCCTCGCCACGTGGCTCGAGCAGAGCGGTCGGACGGTCGTGCGCACCCGGGAGCCGGGCGGCTCCGAGGTCGGACAGCTCATCCGCGACATCGTGCTCCACCACCGCGGCGACATCGCGCCGCGCGCGGAGGCGCTGCTCTACGCCGCCGACCGCGCGCACCACGTCGCGACGGTGGTGCGTCCCGCGCTCGCCCGCGGCGAGATCGTGCTGCAGGACCGCTACCTCGACTCCTCGGTGGCGTATCAGGGCGCCGGACGCGTCCTCGACGCCACGGAGATCCGCGACCTGTCGCTGTGGGCCGCGGAGGGTGCTCTTCCGGATCTCACCGTGCTCCTCGATCTCGATCCGGCCACGGCGCGCACGCGCCTCGACTCGGCGGACAAGCCGTTCGATCGGCTGGAGGCCGAGAAGGAGGCCTTCCACGCCCGCGTGCGCGACGCCTACCTCGAACTGGCCCGTGCGGAGCCTGCCCGGTTCCTCGTGATCGACGCCGCGGCGTCGCCCGAGCGCATCGCCGACCGCATCCGCGCCCGCGTCTCGGCGCTCTTCGACTGATCCTCCACAGAGAGGGCTTCGTCCGACGGGACGCACGGTCCGTCAGCGGGTGGTGGGAGCGTCGGCGGTCCCGATTAGGCTGAGTGCATGCCCTCGACCCTCGCCCCGCCGTTTCCCTGGGCCGATGTCTGGGGGCAGGAGGCCGCCGTCGAGACGTTGCGCGCCGCCTCGGCCGATCCGGCCGCGCTCTCGCACGCCTGGTTGATCACGGGCCCTCCGGGATCCGGACGCTCGACGCTCGCCTATGCCTTCGCCGCGGCGCTCATCGCAGACGGGCCGGACGACGAGGCCACGATGCGCCAGGTCCTCGCCGGCGCCCACCCCGATGTGACGGCGCTGCGCACCGACAAGGTGATCATCACCATCGCCGAGGCGCGCGCTCTCGTCGAGCGCTCCTACTTCGCCCCGTCCGCCGGCCGCTATCGGGTCATCGTCGTCGAAGACGCCGACCGGATGGTGGAGCGCACCTCGAACGTGCTGCTCAAGGCGCTGGAGGAGCCGCCGGAGCAGACCGTCTGGATCCTCTGCGCGCCGAGTGAGGCCGACCTCCTCCCGACCATCCGGTCACGCGTGCGGTCGCTCCGACTCCGCGAACCCGACGTGGCGGACGTGTCCCGCCTCATCAGCCTCCGCACGGGGGTGGACGAGGCCGTCGCCGAGCAGGCCGCCCGACACGCGCAGCGCCACATCGGCATGGCCCAGCGACTCGCCACCGACGACGCCGCCCGGCGACGCCGCGACGAGACGCTCCGCGCCGTGATGGGCGTGCGCGGGGTCAACGACGCGGTCGAGGTCGCCGGGCGCATCATCCAGGCGGCGACGGAAGACGCCAAGGCACTCACGGCCGAGCGGGATGCGGCGGAACGTGCCGCGCTCCTGCGCACCGTCGGGGTCGCCGAGGGGCAGGCCGTGCCTCCGGCGCTGCGGGCCCAGGTGTCCGCGCTGGAGGACGAACAGAAGAAGCGGGCGACGCGGAGTCTGCGGGACGGCATCGACCGCGTCCTCACGGATCTGCAGTCGCTCTTCCGCGATGTCGTGATGCTGCAGTACGGCCGCGGTGACGATCTCATCAATCGCGAGCTGCACGCCGAGCTGGCCGCCCTCGCCGCCGCCTGGAGCGTCGAGCGTACGCTCGTCGTGCTCGACCACCTGGCCGAGACCCGAGAGGCGCTGGAGCGCAACGTCGCCCCGCTGCTCGCACTCGAGAGTTTGCTCGTGACCGTCACGAGCGGGAGGAAACCGTGAAGACTCGATCCCTGCCCCGCCTCCGTCGCTCCGCGGCGCTCATCGCCGGTCTGGCCGCCGCCTCGGTCGTGCTCTCCGGGTGCCTCTACGCCATGATCCCGGAGCAGTCCTCGAAGCCGGCCGTGGAGAAGACCCCGGACACCGAGGGTGTCGCGGAAAATCTGCTTCCCTTCTACTCCCAGGAGCTGGACTGGACCGAGTGCGGTCCGGGCTTCGATTGCACGACCGTCACCGCGCCGCTCGACTGGGAAGACCCGGGAGCGGGAGAGATCGAGCTCGCCGTCGTGCGGCATCGCGCCGAGGGCGAGGCGATCGGCTCGCTGCTCACGAACCCCGGTGGCCCCGGTTCCAGCGGCGTCGACCTCATCCAGGGAAGCCTCGACTACGCGGTGGGTCCGGCGCTCATCGAGAACTACGACGTCATCGGCTTCGACCCGCGCGGGGTCGGCGCCTCCACCGCCGTCACCTGCTACGACGCGAAGGAGATGGACGAGTACCTCTACGGCATCCCCTCCGCGCCGCGGGGCACCCCGGAGTGGGAGACCGAGCTGCTCGATTCCGCGCGCGGCTTCGGAGAGGCGTGCGACGCCAATAGCGGGGGCATCCTCCCGTACATCACGACGGTGAACGCCGCCCGCGACATGGATCTCCTCCGCGCCGTCCTGGGCGACAAGGAGCTCAACTACCTCGGGTACTCGTACGGCACGTTCCTCGGGGCGACCTACGCCAAGCTCTACCCGGAGAAGGCCGGGCGGCTCGTGCTCGACGGGGCGATCGATCCCTCCGTCCCCGGTCTCGAGGTCGGTGCCACGCAGGCGCTCGGCTTCGAGTCGGCCCTGCGGGCCTACATGCAGAACTGCCTCGACTCCGGCTCGTGCCCCTTCAGCGGGACGGTCGACGAGGCGATGGCCGATCTCGGCGCCCTGCTCGCGAGTGCGGACCGCACGCCGTTGAAGAACGGTGACGGCCGGTTCATGGGCGCCGACGCCCTGATGACGGCGATCATCGCGGCGCTGTACTCGGAGGACAGTTGGGAGATCCTCACCCAGGCCCTGGACGAGGCGCTGCAGGGTGACCCGTCGACGGCCTTCCGCCTCGCCGACTTCTACAACGGCCGGGAGAACGGCACCTACATCGACAACTCGACCGAGGCCTTCCGCGCGTACAACTGTATGGACTACCCGGTCGAGGACGACCCTGCGGCCGAGGCGGCCACGGAGAAGAAGATCGCGGAGGGGGCGCCGACCATCGCTCCGTACTGGTCGGGCCCCGACCCGTGCGAGGTGTGGCCGTATCCGCCCACCGGCACCCGCGAGAAGATCACGGCGGAAGGCGCGGGTCCCATCGTCGTCGTCGGTACCACCAACGATCCGGCGACCCCGTACGAGTGGTCGGAGTCGCTCGCCGACCAGCTCTCCGAGGGCGTCCTCATCACCCGCGTGGGGGAGGGCCACACCGGTTACAACAAGGGCAACGTCTGCGTCGACGAGGCGGTGGAGGCCTTCCTCCTCGACGACGTGGTGCCGGAAGACGGCCTGCGTTGCGAGTGAGAGAGCCTCGATTCGCGAGCGAGCGCGAGACAGGGTAATATCGGTGATCGCGCCGCTCACGCGTCGCACGCCGCTTTAGCTCAGTCGGCAGAGCATTTCACTCGTAATGAAAAGGTCGTCAGTTCGATTCTGACAAGCGGCTCAGGAAAACCCCCGGAACCCTCGTGGTCCCGGGGGTTTCCTCGTCTCCGGGCCCGGCCGCGGGGCGTACGCTCGGAGCATGAGCAGAGCGCTTCTCATCGTCGACGTGCAGAACGACTTCACCGAGGGCGGTGCCCTCGCGGTTCCGGGCGGTGATGCGGTGGCCGCCGCCGTCTCCGCCTACCTCGCGTCCCACGCCGACGACTACGAGGTCGTCGTGGCCTCCCGGGACTGGCACGATCCCGACGGCGACAACGGCGGCCACTTCTCCACGACCCCGGACTACACCGACTCCTGGCCCGTGCACTGCGTCGCCGGCACGGCCGGAGCCGACTACGACCCGCTGCTCGTGACCGACGGCGTCACCCATCACGTGCGCAAGGGGCAGGGCCGTCCGGCCTACTCGATGTTCGAGGGGGTGACCGACGACGGGGCGACGGTCGCCGCGGTACTGAGCGCGGCCGGCGTCGTGACGGCCGACGTCGTCGGCATCGCCACAGACCACTGCGTCCGTGCCTCCGCACTCGATGCGATCGCCCACGGCGTCCACGTCCGCGTCCTCACCGACCTGGTCGCCGGAGTGGCGCCCGAGCCCAGTGCCGTGGCCCTCGCCGAACTCGCGCACGCCGGTGCCGAGCTCCTCGAGAGCACGGAGGCATGAGCCGCAGCGTCCTCCTCCTCCGTGCGGTCAACCTCAGCGGACGCAACAGCGTGCCGATGGCCCGGCTGCGGGAGGTTCTCGCCGCCGCCACCGACCTGGAGGACGTCTCCACCTACATCGCCAGCGGCAACATCCTCTGCCGGACGCCGCGGGAACCCGCGGCGGCCTGCGCGACGATCCGGGCAGTCGTCGCGGAGGAGTTCGGTGTCGACACTCCGGTGATCCACCGCACGCACGCCGAGCTCGCCGAGTCCGAAGCGGCCCAGCCTTTCCCGGAGGGGGAGCTGCAGCTCGTGCACGCGATGTTTCTCGAGGGCGCTCCCGCCGCGGGCGCCCTCGAGGCGCTGCACGAGCGCCTCGTCCCGGGGGAGCGTCTCGCCCTGGTCGGACACGATCTGTGGATCGACTACGCCCCCGGCGGGGTGCACACGACGAAGCTCACGAAGGCCGTGCTCGACCGGGCGCTCGGGGTACCCGGCACGGCGCGCAACCTGCGCACCGTGCGGAAGCTCATCGCGCTGACGGCGTGACCACGGCCCGGCTCAGCGCGGTCGGCGGCATCGGGGGATGCGTGGCGAGGTCGACCCGGCGGGAGTCGCAGCCCGCGCACCGGACGTAGACGACGACGCCCTCGCTGGTGGGATGGCGCGACTCCACGAGCCAGGCGTGCTCGTGGGTGTCGGCGGCGGAGGCGAGCCGGGGGATCGGGAGGGTGTCGGAGGAGGTCATGGGACCAGCGTGATGTAATGGTCTTATGCATCTCAACCCTTACGGTGAGTACGCGGTGCTCCTCGCGGCCTCCCTCGCGAACGACTGGCCGGCCGATCGCGCGGGCATCGAGGAGCGGTCGCTCGCGCTCGGGATGACGCAGACGTTTCCGCCGGCCCCGGACGACCACGCGCAGGTGCGCGCCGTGATCGATGACTGGCTGGCCATCGTGGATGAGCCGGACCCCGATGCGCGGGCCGCCCTGCTCAACGATCAGCTCGCCACCGCGGGTGCCTATCCGCGGCTCACCAATCACGATGACGAGGGCTGGCACCTGCACTACCGGGACGACGTGCGCTCGCTGCCCTTCGTGCTGCGCGCGATCATCAACCTCGGCACGGCGCTGCACCTCGTGACCCGAGGGATGAACCGACTTGGGCGCTGCGACGCGCCGCCGTGCACCAACGTCGTCGCGGACGTGACGCGCAACGGCCGCCAGCGGTTCTGCTCCGTGAGGTGCGCGAACCGGGCGGCCGTGCGGCGCCATCGGGCGCGGGTCAGCTGAGGTCAGGCCGTCTGCCCCGCGTGCTTGCCCTCGCCGATCTCCTCGACGAGCTTGGCGTTGAACGCCGGGAGGTCATCGGGGGTGCGGCTCGACACGAGACCCTCGTCGACCACGACCTCCTCGTCCACCCAGCTCGCGCCGGCGTTGCGGAGGTCGGTCTTCAGGCTCGGGTAGCTCGTGATGGTCCGACCGTCGACGACGCCGGCCTCGATGAGGATCCAGGCGCCGTGGCAGATCACGCCCACGGGCTTGTGCTGCTCGAAGAACGCGCGGGCCAGGTCGATGGAGGCCTGATCCATGCGGAGGTGGTCGGCGTTCACCACGCCGCCCGGCAGCACGAGCGCGTCGAACTGGTCGGCGCTGGCGTCCGCGGCCTTCAGGTCGACGGCCTGTTCGTGACCGTTCTTGCCGGTGATCGCCGCTCCGTCCGGGGCGATGAGTGTGGCGCTCGCGCCCTCCGCCGTCACCGCCTCCCAGGGGCTCGTGAGCTCGCTGTCCTCGAAGCCGTCCGTCGCCAGGAATGCCACGCGGTTTCCGGTGAGAGTCATGGTCCGTCCTTTCGGTGGGAAGTCGCCCTGTTCCGGGGACTCCTCGACCCTCTCGCGGGTCGCCGGGCCTCACCAGGGGGTGGCCAGCCGTGAACGACGGTGATACAGGGCCGCCGTGCGGGGAACGGTGCGACTCCCCTCGGCGGCGACGACTGAGGATGCGGTGGGCCCCGTGGGGCTCGAACCCACGACCCGCGGATTAAAAGTCCGATGCTCTGCCAACTGAGCTAGAGGCCCGTGCTCCCAGTCTAGGGGGCGCACGACGAGGGGCCGTCGGCGCCACAGCCGCCGACGGCCCCTTCACCTGCCCCGTGTCCCTCCTGACAACAGGGGAGGCCGTGTGCCGGTCGGGTCGCCGGCACCGTCCCTGGCTTACTCAGCCGGGGGCATCAGGACCGAGTCGATGAGGTACACGGTCGCGTTCGCGGTCTGCACGCCGCCGCAGATGACGTTGGCGTCGTTGACCATCCACTCGTCACCGCTGCCGGTCACCTCGAGGTCGGCACCCTGGACGGTGGTGTGCATGCCCTCGATGTCGGACGGCTCGATCTGGCCCGGAACCACGTGGTACGTGAGGATTGAGGTCAGCAGGTCGCTGTCGGTCTTCAGCGTCTCGATGGTCGCGGGGTCGATCTTCGCGAAGGCGTCGTCGACCGGCGCGAACACGGTGAACTCGTCGCCGTTGAGCGTGTCGACGAGGTTCACGTCGGGGTTCAGCTCACCGCTCACCGCCGACACGAGCGTCGTCAGCATGGGGTTGTTCGAGGCGGCGACCGCCACCGGGTCCTGGGACATGCCCTGGATGGAACCGGCGCCGTCCGGGACCTCTTCCGCGTACGCCGCGCAGCCCGGGCCGACCAGGTTGGCCGCGGGGTCCATCTCCATCGGCGTCGACTCCGACGTCTCCGGAGTCGTCGGCTCCGACGACTCCTCCGTGCTGGTTCCGCTGCCCATGGAACATGCCGAGAGCAGGAATGCGCTCGCCAGACCCAGGGTGACTGCTGCGGTGACCTTCTTCTTGGTGCTGAACATGTCGAGCTCCTTCGAAACTCCGGCCACGGCCTCTCCGTGGCGTCGAGGGCTGTTCGGAAGCCTTCCGGAATCGGATGGGAGGAATTTCGAGATTCCCCGAGATCGGATCCGATCCAATCCGCTCCGGGGGGTCGGCGCGAACAGCACCCGACAGAGACGAGGACCTCATGGACCTGATCATCATCGGCCTGCTCGGCGGGCTCATCACCGGCATCTCGCCGTGCATCCTGCCCGTGCTCCCGGTGATCTTCCTCACCGGCGGTGCCCAGTCGGCGTCCTACGAGGGGGAGGCGGTGCCGGCGAAGCGCAGCCGCCCCTACTTCGTCATCGCCGGCCTCGTGCTGAGCTTCACGCTCGTGACGCTCGCCGGGTCGCTCCTGCTGGGCCTGCTGAACCTGCCGCAGGACATCATCCGCTGGGTCGGCATCGCCGTGCTGGTCGTCATCGGGGTGGGGCTCATCGTGCCGCGGTTCCAGCACATCCTGGAGCGGCCGTTCCAGCGCTTCGGACAGCGCGAGGTGAAGAACCGCGGCAACGGCTTCGGCGTCGGCCTCGCTCTCGGGGCCGTGTTCGTCCCCTGCGCGGGCCCGGTCCTCGCGGCCATCATCGTCGCCGGCTCCACGGGGCAGATCGGCGTGGGCACCGTGCTCCTCACCGTCTCCTTCGCGATCGGCGTCGCGGTGCCGCTGCTGGTCTTCGCACTCGCGGGTCGCAGCGTCATCGAGCGCATCCGGGCCTTCCGGACGAAGGAGCGCGCGCTGCGGATCGCCGCCGGCGTGGCGATGATCGCGCTCGCCGTGGGGCTCGTGTTCAACGTGCCGCAGGCGCTGCAGCGTCTGCTCCCGGACTACACCGCACCGCTGCAGGAGCAGATCGCCGACTCTGAGCAGGTGCAGGACGCCCTCGACCTCGGCGGCCTGGTGAACGAGGAGAACAAGGACCTCGACAAGTGCACGAACGGCGCGACCGAGCTGGAGTCCTGCGGGACGGCGCCGTCCATCAAGGGGATCCAGCAGTGGCTCAACACCCCGGACGGGGAGGCGATCGACCTGAAGGACCTGCGCGGACAGGTGGTCCTCATCGACTTCTGGGCGTACTCCTGCATCAACTGCCAGCGCTCCATCCCGCACGTCGTGGCCTGGGACGAGGCCTACCGGGACGCGGGGCTGCAGGTGATCGGCATCCACTCGCCCGAGTACGCGTTCGAGAAGGATCCGGGGAACGTCGCGGCGGGCGCGCGCGACTTCGGCATCGAGTACCCGGTCGCTCTCGACAACACCCTCTCCACCTGGACCAACTACCGCAACCGGTACTGGCCCGCGCACTACCTCATTGACGCGGAGGGGACCGTCCGCCACATCTCCTTCGGCGAGGGCAACTACGCCGCGACGGAGGCGATGATCCGGGAGCTGCTGCAGGACGCCGACCCCGACGTCGACCTCCCCGCAGCCACGCACGTGAAGGACGAGACCCCCGAGGTGGGAGCCACGACCCGGGAGACCTTCCTCGGCTCCTCGAAGGACGTCAACTACGGCGGCGGCGACGAGTACCGCCGCGGCGACGGCAGCTTCCGCTTCCCGGACGACCAGCCCAACGACAGCTTCGCGCTGGACGGCGACTGGACCGTGGACACGCAGTACGTCACGCCGACCGCTGAGGACGCGCGGATCCGGCTGCAGTATCGGGCGGCCGAGGTGCGCATGGTCGTCGCGGGGTCGGGCGAGGTGGTGGTCACCGACGCCGACGGGAACGCGCAGACGATCCGGATCGACGGGACGCCGCGCTCCTACGGCCTGCTCGAGCAGGACGACATCGAGAAGGGCACGTTCACGCTCGAGGTTCCCACCGGCGTCGAGGTGTATTCGTTCACATTCGGGTGACGTCTGCACGGGAAGAGGGAGGAGATACGGCATGCTTATGGAGATGGTCATCGATGGGATGGACGTCCCCGAGGACGGGACGGCGCCGCAGGATGCTGTCGCCGACCTCCTCGTCCGCGTCGCCTCCGGTGATCAGGCTGCCTTCGCCACGCTGT
This sequence comes from Microbacterium sp. UMB0228, assembly GCF_002871415.1. Classification (NCBI taxonomy): domain Bacteria; kingdom Bacillati; phylum Actinomycetota; class Actinomycetes; order Micrococcales; family Microbacteriaceae; genus Microbacterium; species Microbacterium sp. UMB0228. Next base: position 302,549 of record NZ_PNFU01000003.1, read on the forward strand.
ACGACTCCCTCTCCTCCCGTGTGTTCGGCCTCATCCTCCGCGTACTCGTGAACCGCGCGCAGAGCGAGGAAGTGCTGCAGGAGGTGTTCCTCGAGATCTGGCAATCCGCTTCCCGGTTCGCTCCGAACAAGGGACAGGGACGAACCTGGGTGATGACCATCGCGCATCGCCGGGCCGTGGACCGGGTGCGGGCTTCGCAGTCGAGTGCGGACCGGGACGTGCGCGCGGGCTTCAAGGACCTCGGCGTCGCGCACGACAGCGTGGCGGAACGGGTGGAGCTGGGGATCGAGGGAGAGCGGGTCGTCGCGGCGCTGTCGGGGCTTCCGGAGGCGCAGCGGGAGGCGCTCGTCCTCGCCTACTACGGCGGTTACAGTCAGAACGAGATCGCGGCGCTCGTGGGAGCACCGCTGGGCACGATCAAGACACGGATGAGAGACGGGCTGACCCGGCTCCGCACGGCGATGGGGGTGACGGCATGAACGAGAAGGACTTCGCGGAACTCGCGGCAGGTGCCGCGCTCCACACGCTCTCGGCGGACGACGAGCGCCGGTACCGCCGTGCCCTCGCCGAGCACCCGGAGTGGGCGGCGCAGGACGACACCGACACCGAGACGGCCGCTCTCCTCGCGGACGGCGCGACTCCGGTCGCCCCACCCGCCGGCATCCGTGCGGCTCTGCTCGCGCAGATCGCCCAGACTCCGCAGGGCGCCGCCGCGGACTCCGCGTCCGACTCGGGTGAGCCCGACGGACCCGCGGACGAGAGCCCTGCCTCCGGCGCCGCCTCTCCCGGCCCGGCTCGCCGCTGGACCCGGCTCGCGTTCGCGCTCGCCGCGTGCCTCGCGCTCCTCGTGGGCGTCGGGATCGGTGCAGTCGCTCTGAACGAGCAGCTGAACCGCCCGGCGAGTGTCGTCGCGCTGCAGGAGATCGAATCCGCGGGCGACGCACAGAAGGCGACGGTCGAGCTCGACGACGGCGCGACGGCGACGGCGCACTGGTCGGGCTCGGTCGGCAAGGCCGTGCTCGTCACGGACGGGCTGCCCGAGGCGGCCGACGGCAAGACCTATGAGCTGTGGTTCGTGCGCGGAGAGGATCCCATCGCCGCGGGTGTGTTCGACGTCGACGGCGGGGAGGCCACCGCGCTCCTCGAGGGCGAGATGCAGGCCGGCGACGCCATCGCGGTGACGGTCGAGCAGGAGGGCGGATCGCCGTCCGGGCTCCCCACGACCGACCCGGTGATCGTCATCCCGACGGCCTGACCGTCCGAGGCGGGGCGTACCCTGGAGGGATGCCCGAGCAGCACCATCGCCCCGTGCGTCGTCCGACGAGCGCCTTCGACAACATCGTCGGCGCCCATGATCCCGCCGAGGAGACACGCGTCGCGCACGCCACCGCCTCCGCGTTGCTGACCCGCGTGCGCGAGGACGAGAGCGGGGCGAGCGTCGAGCGGCTGATCGCCTTCACGAGCGAGCACGGGATCGACGAGATCGCGGAGCTGTGGTCGAAAGCGCCGTCGCGCACCCTCCCCGGATCGCTATGGCGGCTGTACGTGCTCCAGCTCGCGATCCACGGCGATCCGCGCACTGCGGCCCTGCTCTACGACCGGGGACGGGTCGAGCTGCCGTCGGCCGACGCCGTGGTCGCCGGGGCGCCCGTGCCGGCGAGCCCGGACGAGCTCGTGGCTCTCATCGACACGATCCTGCGCGGCGCCTTCCGCGGCGACTTCGCCGTGGCACTGGAGCGCGCCGCGGCGTTCTGCCGCGTCCAGGCCTCGGGCGCGACGCACACCGCCGACGACTACGAGTCCACGGAGCCCGCCCGGGCGAGCGAGCTCACCACGCGGGCGCTGCGGCTGAGCAGCTATGCCCAGGACCTCGCGGCCTCGGCGGCCCTGTGGCGCACCGGCGCCCTGGCCTGAGTCCGAGCGGGCGGGCCGGCGTCCGGACAGAGAAAGACCGGGCCGCAAGAACGCCTCTCGGCGGAAGGCCGCTCGCAGCGGCGAAAATTGGAGCCCGGGGTTATGCGGCCCGGCCACTCCAGTGTAACGCGAGGACGCGGTGGGTATTCCCGGCGGCCTAGGCTCGGTGACATGACCCGTCGCTTCGCCCTCATGATCGATCCCGTCGCCGCCGTCGAGCAGCGTGCCGACTACGCCGACACGTTCACGCAGGTGGACGCCGCGGCCCCCGCCCTCAGTGTCGGCGAGCTGAGCACGCAACGGGGCGACGGCGTGTTCGAGTCCATCGGCGTGATCGACGGACATGCGCAGGAGGTCGTCCCGCATCTGGAACGCCTTGCGCACTCGGCGCGACTCTGCGACCTCCCGGTGCCGAACCAGGAGCAGTGGCGGCAGGCGATCCAGCAGGCCGCCGCACAGCTCGGCGCGGGGGAGTCGGTCATCAAGCTGATCCTCAGTCGCGGCGTCGAGCACGGGCCGACGCCGACGGCCTGGGTCACGGCGGCTCCGGCGGCGGACTTCGCGGCGGTACGGCGGAACGGCGTCAAGGTCGTCACCCTCGACCGCGGATACGACCTCGGCGCCGCGGAACGGGCGCCCTGGCTGCTGCTCGGAGCGAAGACGCTGTCCTACGCCGTGAACATGGCGGCCCTGCGCGAGGCCAAGCGCCGCGGAGCCGACGACGCGATCTTCCTGTCGAGCGACGGCTTCGTGCTGGAGGCTCCGACGGCCTCCCTCATCCTGCGCTTCGGCGACCGCTTCACGACCCCGGCCCCGAACGGCGGGATCCTGCACGGCACCACGCAGCTCAGCGTCTACGACCACCTTCTCGCGCGGGGCTTCGAGGTCGGGTACGACCGCATCCCCGCCGCCGATCTGACGCGGGCCGACGCCGCATGGCTCGTGTCGAGCGTGCGTCTCGCGACCGCCATCACTGCGGTCGACGGTACGCCGGTCGCTGTGGACGCCGCCCTCACGGACGACCTCAACGCCTACCTCCTCTCCCCGCGCGACTGAGTCCTCCGGGTCCCCGGGCACGACTTCGGAGATGCCGGACGACACGCCGTGGGCCGCGCCCCGACACCGGCGTGTCGTCGACGATCTCCGAAGCTGTGCCGGCACGGGGCGGGATCAGGGGCGGCGACGCATGGTCTCGACGATGGCGCGCTCGACGAGGGGCCAGTCCTGGAGGACCATCGCGTAGTCGAAGCGGAGAGTGGCGTGGCCCCAGCCGGCGGCGGTCGCATCGCGGACCAGATCGCGGTGCCGGAGAGAGCTCTCCTCGTGGTTGGCGCGTCCGTCCGTCTCGATGATGAGCCAGTCCTCGATGAGGAGGTCGACCCGGCCCGTCCCGACCACGCCGACCTGCGTCCGCACGCGCCACCCGTAGCGTCGGATCCTCAGCCGCACCAAGGATTCCAGGCCGCTGTCGGCATCGGCCCGCGAGAAGGCGATGAGGTCGCGCCGCCTCGCCCTCACTGGCCGCGCCACGACTCGGTAGCCCGCCGTCTGTGGACGATCTTCGCCACTCGCGATCCGTGCAGGAGTCACGACCCGTGCGCAGCTTCGGAGATCGAAGGAGACACGCCGAGGCGGGAGGCCAGGCGACGGCGTGTCGCCGAACATCTCCGAAGTTGTGCCCGGGGGCAGGAGGGACTGGGCCGGGGGATGGGGACGGGTCAGCCGAAACGGCCGGAGACGTAGTCCTCGGTGGCCTGGACGGACGGGGTCGTGAAGATGTTCGTCGTGTCGTCGTACTCGATGAGCTTGCCGGGCTTGCCGGTGCCGGCGATGTTGAAGAACGCGGTCTTGTCGGAGACCCGGCTCGCCTGCTGCATGTTGTGCGTCACGATGACGATCGTGAACTCGTTCTTGAGCTCGCCGATCAGCTCCTCGATCGCGTAGGTCGAGATGGGGTCGAGGGCCGAGCACGGCTCGTCCATCAACAGCACCTCCGGGGAGACGGCGATCGCGCGGGCGATGCAGAGACGCTGCTGCTGGCCGCCCGAGAGGCCGGAGCCCGGACGGTCGAGGCGGTCCTTGACCTCGTTCCACAGGTTCGCGCCGGTGAGGGACTTCTCGACGAGGTCGTCCTGCTCGCTCTTCGACATGCGCTTGTTGTTGAGCTTCACCCCGGCGAGCACGTTCTCCTTGATCGACATCGTGGGGAACGGGTTCGGCCGCTGGAACACCATGCCGACCTGGCGACGCACGAGCACCGGGTCGACGCCGGCGCCGTAGAGGTCCTTGCCGTCGAGCAGCACCTCGCCCTCGACGCGGGCGCCGGGGATCACCTCGTGCATGCGGTTGAGAGTGCGGAGGAAGGTGGACTTGCCGCAGCCCGACGGGCCGATGAAGGCCGTGACGCTGCGCGGCTGGATGTCGAGGGAGACGCCTTCGACCGCGAGGAAGTTGCCGTAGTAGACGTTGAGGTCGTTGACTTCGATGCTCTTGGACACGTGGATTCCTATTCTGAGTGGTCGGGCGCTCAGCGGCCGTTGACCTTCGGGGCGAACAGCTTCGCGATCAGGCGGGCGAGCAGGTTCAGCACCATGACGATGAGGATGAGGGTGAGGGCGGCGGCCCAGGCGCGCGCGACGGCGGCGTCCGGGCTCGTGCCCTGGTTCATGTACTGGTTGTAGGCGAACACCGGGAGGGTCATCATCTGGCCGTCGAAGATGTTCGTGTTGAGGCTCTGCGTGAAGCCGGCGGTGAGCAGCAGCGGGGCGGTCTCGCCGATCACGCGGGAGATGGCGAGCATGACCGAGGTCATGATGCCGGCGATCGAGGTGGGCAGGACGACCTTGAGGATCGTGAGCCACTTCGGCACGCCCAGAGCGTAGGAGGCCTCGCGCAGCTCGTTCGGGACGATCCGGAGCAGCTCCTCGCTGCCGCGCACCACGACAGGCGTCATCAGCACGGCGAGGGCGAGAGCGCCCATGAAGCCCATCGAGATGCCGGGACGGATCAGGAGGGCGAACACCGCGTAGATGAACAGACCGGCGACGATCGAGGGGATGCCCGTCATCACGTCGACGAAGAACGTGATGGCCTTGGCGATCTTGCCGCGGCCGTACTCGACGAGGTAGATCGAGGTCATCAGACCGACCGGCACGGAGATGATCGTGGCCGTCAGCGTGATGAGGATCGTGCCCCAGATGGCGTGCACGATACCGCCGCCGTCACCGACGACGTTGCGCATCGAGTAGGTGAAGAACTCGGCATCGAAGCGCTCGAGGCCGTTCGCCACCACGGTCCACAGCAGGGAGATCAGCGGCAGCAGGGCGATGAGGAAGGCCGTGGCGACGAGAGCCGTCATCAGGCGGTCGACGGCCTTGCGACGGCTCTCCGCGATGGAGGAGATCACCGTGATGATCACCATGTAGAGCAGGATGCCGACGACGACGGTGCCCGCGATGTTGAAGTCGGCGAGCGGGGTGTCCGAGCCGGCGGCGGCGACACCGAACACCGCGGCGGACACGACGAACGAGACGCCGAGGAGGGCCCACGGAGCCCACTTCGGCAGGCGGCCGGAGGTGAGGGCGGTGGTGCTCGCGGCGGGCGGAGCGCTGGTGAGGGCGGTCATGTCAGTTCGCTCCCGAGAACTCGGCGCGGCGGGCGACGATCCAGCGCGCCAGCGCGTTGACCGCGAAGGTCACGACGAAGAGGATGAGGCCGGTCGCGATCAGCGTGTTCACGCCGGTGCCGTGCGCCTCCGGGAAGGCGAGGGCGATGTTCGCGGGGATCGGCGTGGGGTTCGTGGCGGTGAGCACGAGGAAGCTGACGACCGCCGAGGGGGAGAGCACCATCGTCACGGCCATCGTCTCGCCGAGCGCGCGGCCGAGGGCCAGCATCGCCGCCGACACCATGCCGCCGCGGGCGAAGGGGAGGACGGCCATGCGGACCATCTCCCAGCGCGTGGAGCCGAGGGCGAGGGCCGCCTCCTCGTGGAGCTTGGGGGTCTGCAGGAAGACCTCGCGGCAGATGGCGGTCATGATCGGGATGCACATCACGGCGAGGACGAGCGCGGCGGTGAGGATCGTCTTGCCCGTCGCGGAGACCTGGCCGCCGAAGAACGGCACCCACGAGGCGTTCTCGTTGAGCCACACGTAGATCGGCTGCAGCATGGGGGCGAGCACGAGGCCGCCCCAGAGGCCGAACACCACGGAGGGCACGGCGGCGAGCAGGTCGATGATGTAGCCGAGGAACGACGCGAGCCGCCGGTGGGCGTAGTGCGAGATGAAGAGCGCGATGCCGATGGCGATCGGGGCGGCGATCAGCAGGGCGATGAACGAGGCCCAGAGGGTGCCGAAGACGAGCGGCCAGACGTACACCCAGAACGACTCGCCCCGGAGGATGTGGTTGTCGGTGGTGTCGAGCTGGAACGCCGGCAGGCTCTGGATGATGAGGAAGGCGGCGACGAGCGCCAGCACGATCAGGATGATGATGCCGGCGGCCAGCGCGGTGCCGGAGAAGACCCGGTCGCCGAGGCGCTGCTTGGCCTTGATCGGTGTGGGCGGCGCCGGTGTCGGTGCCGGTGCCGTTGTCGGCTCCTGCGCGGTCGTGCTCATGATCTCCCTGTTTCGGGCCGGGTGGAGATGGATCGGGTGCTGACCTGGCGGAGCCCCCGCGCCCGCTCGGGGACGCGGGGGCACCGTCGTCAGTGGATCGGCAGGATCAGCCGACCTGGATGAGGTCGATCGCGGCCTGGACCTGCTCGCGCAGGCCGTCCGAGATCGGGGCGCTGCCGGCGTTCTCGGCGGCGGCGTCCTGGCCCTCGGCGCTCGCGATGTACGTGAAGTACTCCTTCACGAGCTCCGCGACGTTGCTGTCCTCGTACTGCTCGCAGCCGATGAGGTAGCTGACCAGGGCGATCGGGTAGGCGCCGTCCGCGGCGGCGGCCGGGTCGACGTCGAAGACGAGGTCGCCCTCGCCGCGACCCTCGGCGAGGGGCGAGCCCTCGACGAGCTTCGCGGCGGCCTCGGCCGAGTACGAGACGAAGTCCTCGCCGACGCCCACGGCGACCTGGCCGAGGCCGTCCGCCTGCGAGGCGTCGAGGAAGCCGATCGCACCGTTGCCGGCGGTGAGGGCCTGCTTCACGCCCGAGGTGCCCTGAGCGGCCTCGCCACCCTGGATCGGCCACTCGTCGGAGACCTCGTAGGTCCAGACGTCGGGGGCCGTCGCGCTGAGGTACTTGGCGAAGGTCTCCTGCGTGCCCGAGGGGTCGGAGCGGTGCACCGGCGAGATCGCCAGGTCGGGGAGCTCGACGCCGTCGTTCAGGGCGGCGATGGCCTCGTCGTTCCAGTTGGTGATCGTGCCGGCGAAGATGCCCGCGATCGTGGCGGCGTCGAGGTTCAGCGTGTCGATGCCCTCGAGGTTGAAGGCGACGGCGACGGGGGAGATGTAGAGGGGGACCTCGACGATGTCGTCGGTGGTGCAGGCGCCGAAGCCACCTGCGGCGATCTCCTCGTCGTTGAACGCGCGGTCCGAGCCGATGAAGTTGCTGCCGCCCTCGAGGAAGTTCTCGCGGCCGGTGCCGGAGCCGGTGGGCTCGTAGTTGACCGTCACGTCGGGGTTGGCGGTCTGGAAGGCGGCGACCCAGGCCTCCTGGGCTGCGGTCTGCGAGGACGCGCCGGTCGCGTCGATCGTGCCGGAGAGCGTGGACTCCGAGGGCTCTTCGCTGGAGCCGCCGGCTCCGCCTTCGTTCGCGGCACAGCCGGCGAGGGCGAGAGCGGCGACGGCGCCGATGGCGCCGATTCGTGCGATTCGGGAGATCTTCACTGTGGATCCTTCGATCTTGGAGGGGTGGGGCCCGGTGCAGGGCACACAGTGACGCTAGGGGCGACGGTTAACGAGACTCTCCCGCGCAGGTGAACGGCAGGTGAACGACCGGCGACTCTCTGGAGCCGATCCCCGTCACCGCGCGGCCCCCTCCGTTTCGAATCGCCCACTTTGCGCCATTTCCGGCCGAGATGCAGCGAAGTGCGCGATTCGAACGAGGGGGGTCAGACCTTCGGCGCGTGGGTCTCGATCGAGATGATGCCGGAGCCGGGATTGGTCGCCGAGACGTGCACCACGGAGAACGCGCCGGTCTCCAGGTCGGCGGCGCTGCCGACGTACGAGCCGTGCACGGTGCCGGTCGCGAGGGCGATCTCCGAGAGGAGCGCAGGCAGCACCGGGCCGTGGCTGCAGAGCACGGCGGGCTTGCCGGCGCGGATGCGGCGGCCGACGACGGAGCGGAGATCGGCGACGCCGTCCTCCCAGGCGTCCTGGCTGATCTTCTCGGTGAGTACCGGTTGGCGGTCCAGGGCCTTCGCGAGCGGCGTGACGGTCTGCACGCAGCGCACCGCGTCGCTGGTGACGATCTTGCGCACGCCGAACGCGCGGAGCGGACCGACGATGGCCTTCGCCTGCCGCTTCCCCCGGTCGGTGAGGGGACGCGCGGCGTCGGCCTTGTCCCACTCCGAGCGGGGCAGGGCCTTCGCGTGCCGGAGGGCGATCACCGGGAAGGTCCGCAGCACGCCGTCGTCGACGAGGGCCGCGAACGCATCGAGGATCTCGAGGTCGACGGGGTAGCTCAGCGCGGCACGGGCCTTCTTCACGCTGACCCACTCGAGCGCGGCGATCTCGCGGTTGGGCACGAAGGTCGAGGCGCGGATCGCGGCGTCCGTCGCCTCGGCGGCCCAGTAGTGCACGACCTTCTGCTTGCGGGACGCGAGGTGGTAGCGGCTGATCCCGACCGGCACGCCGAGGGCCACGCGGATGCCGGTCTCCTCGTGCACCTCGCGGACAGCGGTCTCCGCGAGCATCTCGCCCGGGTCGACCTTGCCCTTCGGCAGGGTGACGTCGCGGTACTTCGTGCGGTGGATGAGCAGGATCCGCAGCTTGCCGTCGACCAGACGCCACACGACGGCGCCGGCCGCGTACACGGCCTTGTCCGCCCACTTCGCGTCGGCCGCGGACGGCGGGAGCTGGACCTGCCGCGCCGTCATCGAACCGCCCGCGCCCGACGACGTCGCTGGATCATCCCCATGGTCTTATCCTGCAGGTCGGTGAGCGGCTTGCCGTCGGCATCCACGGCGTGGCGCTCCCACACGCCGTCGCGGCCAAGGTGCCACGACGAGGTCCGGTCGTCCATCGCCAGGTCGAAGAAGGCGGTGAGCTCCTTGAGGTGCGCCGGGTCGGTCACCCGCACCAGAGCCTCGACGCGCCGGTCGAGGTTGCGGTGCATCATGTCGGCGCTGCCGATGTACACCTGCGGGTCGCCGTCGTTCTCGAACGTGAAGATGCGCGAGTGCTCGAGGTAGCGGCCGAGGATGCTGCGGACGGTGATGTTGTCGCTGATCCCGTCGAGGTCGGGCCGCAGGCTGCAGATTCCGCGCACCCACACGTCGACCTTCACCCCTGCGGCGCTGGCGCGGTAGAGGGCGTCGATGATCTCCTCGTCGACCATCGAGTTGACCTTGATGCGGATGTGCGCGGGCTTGCCCGACTCGGCGATCCGGCGCTCGGCGTCGATCAGCCGCACGAGGCCCTTGCGGAGGTGGAGCGGGGCGACGAGCAGACGCTTGAACTTCTTCTCGATCGCGTAGCCGCTGAGCTCGTTGAACAGCCGGGTGAGGTCCTTGCCGACCTGGGCATCGGCGGTGAACAGACCGAAGTCCTCGTAGATGCGGCTCGTCTTCGGGTTGTAGTTGCCGGTGCCGACGTGCGAGTAGTGCTGGAGCTTGCCCTCCTCCTCGCGGATCACGAGGGCGAGCTTGCAGTGGGTCTTGAGCCCGACGAGGCCGTACACCACGTGCACGCCGGCCTTCTCGAGCTTGCGCGCCCACACGATGTTGTTGGCCTCGTCGAAGCGGGCCTTCACCTCGACGAGCGCGAGCACCTGCTTGCCGGCCTCGGCGGCGTCGATGAGGGCCTGCACGACGGGGCTGTCGCCGGACGTCCGGTACAGGGTCTGCTTGATGGCGAGCACGTGCGGGTCGCGGGCGGCCTGCTCCAGGAACGCCTGGACGCTCGTGGTGAAGGACTCGTACGGGTGGTGCACGAGCACGTCGGACTTCCGGATCGCCTTGAAGATGTCCGCACGGGTGTTGGAGCCCGTCGGCTGGAAGGCCAGCGCGGTGGTGGGGAGGTGCGGCGGGTACCGCAGATCCGGGCGATCGATGCGCGACAGGTCGAAGAGGCCGCGCAGATCGAGCGGCCCGGGGAGGCGGTAGACCTCCTGGTCGGTGATGTCGAGCTCGCGCACGAGGAGGTCCATCGTGACCTCGTCCATGTCGTCGGTGATCTCGAGCCGGATCGGCGGCCCGAACCGGCGGCGCAGCAGCTCGGCCTCCAGCGCCTGGATGAGGTTCTCGCTCTCGTCCTCCTCGATCTCCACGTCCTCGTTGCGGGTGAGGCGGAACGCGTGGTGGTCGAGCACCTCCATGCCGGGGAACAGGTCGCCGAGGTGGTTGGCGATGAGCTCCTCGAGGCGGAGGAAGCGCTTGATCTCGCCGGTGGACGGCACCTCGACGAAGCGCGGCAGCATGGGCGGCACCTTGAGGCGGGCGAACTCCTGGCGGCCGGTCCGCGCGTTGCGGATGCGGATGGCGAGGTTCAGGGAGAGTCCGGAGATGTAGGGGAACGGGTGCGCCGGGTCGACCGCCAGCGGCATCAGCACCGGGAAGACCTGCGCGCCGAAGTAGTCGGACAGCGCGCTGCGCTCGTCGTCGGTGAGATCCGACCACTCGGTGATCTCGATGCCGGAGTCGGCGAGGGCGGGGCGGACGAGCTTCGTCCAGGCGTCCGCGTGGCGGAGCTGGAGGGCGTGCGCCTCCCGCGAGATGTCGGCGAGGGCGTCGACGGGGGAGCGCCCGATGTTGGTCGGCACGGCGAGACCGGTCATGATGCGCCGCTTGAGACCGGCCACGCGCACCATGAAGAACTCGTCGAGGTTGCTGGCGAAGATCGCCAGGAAGTTCGCCCGCTCCAGCTCCGGCAGCGACGGGTCCTCCGCGAGTTCGAGCACCCGCTGGTTGAAAGCGAGCCAGCTCAGCTCACGGTCCAGGTAGCGATGGTCGGGGAGCTGCGAGTCCGGCGCCTCGACGGCGTCGTCGAAGTCGTCGTCTTCGGCGTCACCGAGTCCGGCGTCGGCGAGTGCGGGATCGATCATGGGGTACATCTAAGCACCGGCAGGTGTCGGGCGTGTGAACGGGGGTCAGCGCGAGCCGACCAGGCTGTCGTCCTCGTAGACGTTGAAGCGGTACCCGACGTTGCGCACGGTGCCGATGATCTGCTCCTGATCGCCGAGCTTGGCGCGGAGCCGTCGCACGTGCACGTCGACGGTCCTGGTGCCGCCGAAGTAGTCGTACCCCCACACCTCGCTGAGCAGCTGCTCGCGGGTGAACACCCGGGACGGGTGGGTGGCGAGGAAGTGCAGGAGCTGGAACTCCTTGTAGGTGAGGTCCAGCGGCCGCCCGTGGAGCTTGGCCGAGTAGGACTGCTCGTCGATCGTGACCCCGGAGGCCTGCACCCGCGCCGGTTCGGCGACCTCGTCCCGTCGCGCGAGCGCCAGACGCACGCGCGCGTCGATCTCCGCCGGACCGGCCGTCGCCAGCAGGACGTCGTCGATGCCCCACTCGCCCGACAGCGCGCTCATGCCGCCCTCGGTCACCACGAGCAGGAGCGGCGCGTCTTGTCCGGTGGCCCGCAGCAGTCGGCACAGCGACTTCGCCCCGACGAGGTCGTGACGGCCGTCGACGATCACGATGTCGTACTCCGGGGCATTGATCAGCTGCGCCGGCTCCGCCGGGATCTGCCGCGTGCGATGGCTCAGCAGCTCGAGGGCGGGCAGCACCTGCTCCGAGAGCGGAGCATTGGTCAGAACCAGCACCAGGGCCACGCGCACTCCTCACCGGCGGGGGGATCGACGCCGTGCCGCCATGATAGCGGCCACCGATGCGCAAGAATGGAGACATGTCAGAACCGGCACTCGCGCCCCGCAACGCCTTCACCGGCGTCATCGCGGTCTGGGCGACCGCGTTCGTCGGCAGCATCGTCATCGGGATCTTCGCTCCGGAGGAGTGGCGCATCCCCTGGATGCTGGTCGGCTTCGGGGCGGTGGTGCTGCTGTCCTTCGCCGTGCAGCTCTGGTACGGCCGCACGCAGGGCTTCATCTTCCGCGTCGCGAGCAGCGTGACCGGTGCGCTGCTGCTGATGGGGATCATCTCGGTCGGCTTCGGCCTGGCCGCCCTCATCCCCTCCTGACCCGGATCGCCGGGGGTAAGGTGGAAGTCATGGACATCATGGCGCTCGAAATCTTCTTCATCGGCCTGCTCGGCCTGGCGAGCCTCGCGATCGTTTTCGTGTCGGCCGTGGTGCTGCGCAACCTCTTCCGCGGCCAGCGCTGACGACATGATCGAACTCCCCACCGACCTTCCCGCCGACCTCGCCCCCCTGGCGTGGCTGATCGGCGTGTGGGAGGGTTCCGGGGTGATCGACTACCCGGTCGGCGAGGAGCGTCTGCAGGGCGAGTTCACGCATCGCGTCAGCTTCAGCCACGACGGGGGACCGTTCCTCAACTACGCGGCCACGGCGACCTTCGTCGGTGACGAGGGTGCACCCGCCGTCCCGCTGACCGCCGAGTCCGGTTTCTGGCGTCTGGCGCGTCCGGCCGCGGCGACCGACGCGGGACCGGCGCTGCTGCCGCCGACGGCGACCCCCGTCACCCGCACGGTCGACGACGTGGAGGCCCTGCGGTCGGACAACGGCGCGTTCCCGCTCGAGGTGTCGCTGGCGCGCTCGGACGGCATGCTCGAGTACTACCTCGGCGAGATCAACGGACCGCGGGTCGACCTCGCGTCGGACGCGATCGTGCGCGGCGCCGGTGCCAAGGACTACGGCTCCGCCTCGCGGATGTACGGACTCGTCGACGGGCACCTGCTGTGGGCGTGGGACATCGCCGCCCTCGGCACACCTCTGCGGGCGCACGCCTCGGCGCGTCTCGCCCGCGTCTGAACGGAGCACACCGTGAGCACCAGCGTCTTCGACGGCGTCCCCGCCGCGACAGCGGGGGAGCGCGGGATCGCCCACTTCGGCGATCCGTTCCGGGAGCAGCGCCGCCTCGCGGCCGGAACGGCGATCGCGCCCCTCGACGACCGGACGGTCATCGAGGTGTCCGGCCCCGAACGCCTCCCCTGGCTCGACTCCATCACGTCGCAGGCGGTGGGTCGTCTGCGAGCGGGGGAGAGCACCGAGCTCCTCGTCCTCGATCCGCAGGGACGGGTGGAGCACGCGGCCGGCGTCCTCGACGACGGCACCTCGACCTGGCTCCTGGCGGACGCCGGCGATGCCGAGGGGCTCGCGACCTGGCTGACGCGGATGAAGTTCCGCACCCAGGCCACGGTCGAGCTGCGCCCCGACCTGGCGCTGCTCGGCTTCGTCGACGGTGGTCCCGCGGCCGAGCGCGTGCGCGGCCTCGACGACGCGCGGATCTGGGCCGACCCGTGGCAGCAGGTCGCCGTCGGCGGTCATCAGTACGCGGATGTGGCCGCGCACCCCGGAGCCGACCTCGCCTGGCGGGTCGGCATCGTGCCCGAGACGGCGGCGCGGGCGCTCGCCGCGGAGCTCGATCGGGAGGATGCCGCCGGTCTCCTCGCCGCCGACGCTCTGCGCATCGCCGCCTGGCGCCCGCGGTGGGCGGCCGAGGTGGACGAGCGATCGCTGCCGCACGAGTCGGACTGGCTCCGCAGCGCCGTGCACCTGAACAAGGGCTGCTATCGCGGGCAGGAGACCGTCGCGAAGGTGCACAACCTCGGTCATCCGCCGCGGCGGCTCGCACTGCTCCAGCTCGACGGCAGCGACGCCGTGCTTCCGGAACCCGGAGCCCCCGTGTTCGCGGGTGATGACGAGGTCGGGCACATCACCTCCTCCGCGCGGCATCACGAGGACGGACCGATCGCCCTCGCCCTCCTGTCTCGCCGCGCTCCCGTCGGCGACCTCGTCGTCCGGGCCGAGGGGATCGACATCGCCGCGTCCCAGCAGATCATCGTCCCGGCCGACGCCGGCGCCACCGCGGACATCCCGCGCCTGACGCGGCTGTCCCGCCGGCCCACGGCGCCCGATCCCCGCGACGCCGGGGTCTGAGCCGACGGGCGCCGGTCAGCCCTCGCCGTCCGGACCGGCCGTCGAGCGCTGCGCGGCGATCTCCGCGATCCGTCCCCGGGCGAGGAACCAGCCGCCGATGAGGGCAGGGATCAGCACGCCGAGGCTGGCGACCGTCCACGTGCCCGTCGGATAGTCGAAGGCCATGAGCACGACGACGGACGCGAGGAACGCCAGCGTCAGATACGAGGTGTACGGTGCGCCGAAGAGACGGAACGACGGTCGCGCGACGAGGCCGCGTCGCGACAGCCGGTACAGCCGGAGCTGGCAGAGGATGATGGTCGCCCAGGCCGCGATGATCCCCAGCGCGGACATGTTGAGCACGATCTCGAAGGCCTGTCCCGGCACCACGGCGTTCAGGAGCACCCCGGCGAGGGCGAACACGGCCGTGACGAGGATGCCGACGACGGGCACGCCGCGACGGCTCATCCGACCGGTCGCGCGGGGTGCGGCGCCCGAACTCGCGAGCGAACGGAAGACCCGGCCCGTCGAGTAGAGCCCGGCGTTCAGCCCGGAGACCGCGGCGGTGATCACGATGAAGTTCATGGCGCTGCCGGCCACCGTCCCCACGTCCGGTCCTCCCACGTGCGAGAAGAACGTCACGAACGGGCTCTCCCCGGCGCGGTACACCGTGTACGGGAGCAGCAGGGCGAGGAGCAGCACCGATCCGACTTAGAACACGGCGATGCGCAGGATCACCGAGTTCACGGCCCGGGGCATCACCTTCTCCGGGTCCGCGGTCTCACCCGCGGCGGTGCCGACCAGCTCGATGGAGGCGTAGGCGAAGACGACCCCCTGCATCACGATCACGGCGGGGAGCACGCCTTCCGGCGCGAAGCCTCCGTGCGCCGCGAGCATGGGGATCCCCGTCGGTCCCTGATCGGTCTGCCAGCCGGCCGCGAGGAACACCACGCCGATCACGAGGAAGAGGGCGAGCGCGGCGACCTTCACGAGCGAGAACCAGAACTCCATCTCGCCGAACAGCCGGACCGAGACGAGGTTGAGGCCGACGACCACGATCAGGGCGATCAGCGCGAGCAGCCATTGGGGCACGACGCGGAACGCCGACCAGTAGTGGACGTAGAGCGCCACGGCCGTGGAGTCGACGATCGCCGTCATGCCCCAGTTCAGCAGATACAGCCAGCCGGCGGCGAAGGCTAGTCGCTCACCGAAGAACTCCCGCGCGTACGAGATGAACGATCCGGAGGAGGGGCGGTGGATGACGAGCTCTCCGAGGGCGCGGAGGATGAAGAAGGCGAACACCCCGCACACCAGGTAGGAGACGGCCAACAGGGGACCCGCGGCGTTCAGGCGTCCGCCCGCCCCCATGAACAGCCCGGTGCCGATCGCGCCGCCGAGAGCGATCATCTGCAGGTGCCGTGCCTTCAACGCCGTCCGGTAGCCGGACTGCTCATGCGCGAAGTCCTGCGCCGACGTCAGGACGTCGCCGAGTCGCTCGCGGTCGTTCTCCTGTGCCTCCGCGGATCCTTCCGCCTTCGCGCTGTCGGTCGTCATCGCCTCTCCTGCCCTGGGAACGCATGGCGATCGAGTCGGCGCACGCGTCGGTACGGCCCGCCGCGTACGACGCTAGCGGTGCGCAGGCCCGGGGTGAGGTGCGCACCGGTATACAGCAGGATTGTGTCCTCGCGGGGTGCGTCAGGCCGGTGCGACGGCGTCCCACGGCAGGCTGAGCTCGCCGAGTCGCCAGCGGCTCCGCCCGCCCTGCACAGGCCAGCCCTGGGCGCGCAGCGCGGTCACCGCGGCGAGGAAGCGCTGCGTGGCCCCGAAGGTCGACAGGGGAGCAGCGCGCTCCCACTCCCGGTCCAGATCGACGAGCAGCGCATGGATGCGCTCGCCGGGGACGTTGCGGTGGATGAGGGCCTTGGGCAGCCGCTCCGCCACGATGCTCGGGGCCTCGAGCCCGCGGAGGCGGAGGGAGACGGTGAAGCGGAGCGGCGTGCCGCCGGGATCGACATCGACCCAGCTCGCCACGCGCCCGATCTCGTCGCAGGTGCCCTCCACCAGGAGCCCGTCCGGCGCGAGGCGGTGCGCCATCGTCCGCCAGGCGGCGGCGACCTCGGTCTCGTCATACTGCCGCAGGACATTCATCGCCCGGATGACGGCGGGGCGCCGACCGCCGGGGAGCGGTACCTCGAACCCGCCGCGGGCGAAGGAGACGCGGAGGTCGGCGGGGAAGGGGGTCCGGCCGGCCCGGACCTCGGCGAGCTGCTGCTCCGCGGTGGCCACCCGGTCCGGATCGAGCTCCAGACCGCGCACCTCCGCGTCCGGCCGCACGCGTCGCAGTCGGGCGGCCAGCTCGAACGCGGTCACCCCGCTCGCCCCGAAACCGAGGTCGACGACGAGGGGGTCGGGCGCGCGTCGGAAGGCGGGGGAGGCGGCGATCCACCGGTCGTTCCGACGCAGCCGGTTCGTCCCTGTCGTGCCGCGGGTCGGCCGACCGAGGGGAGATGACGCCATGCGTCCATCCTCCCTCCTCCGCCGCTGTGCCCGCTCCGCGCCCCCGGATAAACTGGCGACATGACTGCGAAGCGCACCCTGATCCTGCTCCGCCACGGCCAGAGCGAGTGGAACGAACTGAACCTCTTCACCGGCTGGGTGGACGTCCGCCTCACCGAGCAGGGCAAGGGCGAGGCCCGTCGCGGCGGTGAGCTGCTCGCCGAGTCCGGGATCCTGCCCGACGTGCTGCACACGTCGCTGCTGAGCCGCGCGATCCAGACCGCCGACATCGCGCTGGACGCGGCCGACCGGCTGTGGATCCCGGTGAAGCGGTCGTGGCGCCTCAACGAGCGTCACTACGGCGCGCTGCAGGGCAAGGACAAGGCGCAGACGCTCGAGGAGTTCGGTCCGGAGCAGTTCCAGCTGTGGCGCCGCTCGTTCGACGTGCCGCCGCCCCCGCTGGACGACGCGAGCGAGTTCAGCCAGGTGGGCGACGCCCGCTACGAGGGCATCGACGGCGAGGTGCCGCGCACGGAGTCGCTCAAGCTCGTCATCGACCGCCTCCTGCCGTACTGGGACGCGGAGATCGTCCCCGACCTGGAAGCCGGCAAGACCGTCCTCGTGACCGCGCACGGCAACTCGCTGCGCGGCCTCGTCAAGCACCTCGAGGGCATCAGCGACGACGACATCGCCGGCCTGAACATCCCGACCGGCATTCCGCTGGTGTACGAGCTCGACGAGAACAACGCACCGACCGGTCCCGGCCGGTACCTCGACCCGGAGGCCGCCGCCGCCGGTGCCGCGGCCGTGGCCGCCCAAGGCAAGAAGTAACCGAGCCCCCGGTTTCACGTCGAGACCCCCTGCTGCAGGCGACTGCAGCAGGGGGTCTCGGCGATAAGGCGGGGTCTCGTCAGGCGTGGCCGAGCTGCTCCTGCTGCTCCACCGCGAGGGCGATGTCCTCCTCCTCGACGTGCCAGTCGCCCGTCGCGAGGTAGACGACCTTCTTGGCGACGGCGACCGCGTGGTCCGCGAACCGCTCGTGGTAGCGGCTCGCGAGCGTCGCGTCGACCGTGGCGACGGCCTCGCCCTTCCAGTTGTCGCTCAGCACCTTCTCGAAGACGCTGGCGTGCAGTTCGTCGACGTCGTCATCGGCGTTGCGGATCGCGTCGGCGAACTTCAGATCCTGGGTGCGGAGGAGTTCCGTGAGCGTGCGGGAGATCTCCACGTCCAGCTCGCCCATCTTCACGAACGTGCCCTTCAGGCCCTTCGGGATCGCGCGCTCCGGGAAGCGCAGGCGGGCGAGCTGGGCGATGTGCTCGGACATGTCGCCCATCCGCTCCAGGGACGCGCTGACGCGGAGCGCCGTGACGACGATCCGGAGGTCGCGCGCGACCGGCTGCTGTCGGGCGAGGATCTCGATGGCCTGCTCGTCCAGCGCGACCGCGAGCTCGTCGATCTTCGCGTCGTCGGCGATGACCTCCTCGGCCAGCGCGACGTCGCTCGTGGCGAACGCGCGGGTCGCCTTGTCGATGGACACCGTGACGAGCTCGGCGATCTCGACAAGGCGGGACTGCAGGTCCTCGAGGGACTGGTGGAAGACTTCGCGCATGGTGGGCGCAACCTTTCATTCGGATCCCGGCTGACGGTCCAGCGCGGGGCGGCGGGGCGTCCGCAGGGAGAGGACTGCGCGCGCGCAGGCCTGAAGCGATTGTCTGCTCCGAAGGTTAACGAACGGTGCCCAGCGAGTGAATAGTACGTCTCCGCTCCCCGGGATGACGCGGAAACCCGCCGGATCGACGGTGAACGCGCTCTACGCTGGAGTCATGACCCTGCCGCAGCTCGCGCTGTCCTCCCTCGCCATCGGGTTGGCGATCGGCGTGGGCCTCTCGCTCCTCGTCGTCTGGGCCTATCGGGCGCGGGCGCGGGCGGAGGAGGAGACGTCGATGACGATCCCGCCCGGGATCACCGACGTGCTGCGCAGCATGGACGACGCCGCGTGCGTGGTCGACGTCTCCGGTCTCGTGCTCGCCACGTCGAAGGCCGCCGCACGGTTCGGGATCGAGGTCGGATCGACGCTCGACAATCCGGAGCTCCGTCAGCTCGTGCGGGGCGTCCGCTCGACGGGGGAGACGGCGACCGCCTCGATGCGGATCACCCGCGGCGGTCTCAGCCTCGACCCGCGTCTCGTGTCGGCCAGGGCGAGTGCGATCGGGGCGCGCCTCGTGCTCCTCATCATCCGTGACGTGACCGAGCAGGAACGCCTCGACCAGATGCGTCGCGACTTCGTCGCCAACACGAGCCACGAGCTCAAGACGCCCGTCGGGGCCGTGAGCCTGCTCGCCGAGGCCATCGAGTCCGCCGCCGACGACCCCGCCCAGGTGCGGGCGTTCGCGTCCCGGATCTCGGCGGAGGCCGGCCGTCTCGGTCAGCTCACCGGACGCATCATGAGTCTGTCCCGGCTGCAGGCGGAGGACGGGCTGACCGAGGTCGCCCCGGTCTCGATCGACGAGGTCATCGCCTCCTCGATCGAAGCCCACGTCGTGCAGGCCGACTCCGCGGGTGTGGAGCTCGCCCGCGGTGGAGACCGCGGCGTCTGGGTGCGCGGCGACGCGCAGATCCTCATCGAGGCGGTCGGCAACCTGATCGCCAACGCCATCGTCTACTCGCCGCGCGGCTCCCGGGTGGGCGTCGGGGTGAAGGCCGACGACGACGTCGTGGAGATCGCCGTCTCCGACCAGGGCATCGGGATCGCCGAGGCCGACCGCGAGCGCATCTTCGAGCGGTTCTACCGCGCGGACGAGGCCCGCTCCCGGCGCACCGGCGGCACCGGCCTCGGGCTGTCCATCGTCAAGCACGCCACCCAGCGCCACGGAGGAGAGGTGCGGCTCTGGTCGCGCCCGGGCCGCGGGTCCACGTTCACCATCCGCCTGCCCCGGATCGACGCCCCGGCGAACGCCGGGCAGGGCAAGAAGAGCAAGAAGAAGCGCGCGCGCAAGGCCGTCCCCGCCACCGGGGCGACGCGCGTCCGAAACGGAGAGACCGCATGACCCGCATCCTTCTCGTCGAAGACGAGCCCGACCTCGCCGACCCGCTCGCCTATCTGCTGCGCCGCGAGGGCTACGAGGTGGAGATCGCCGAAGACGGCCCTGGTGCGCTGACGGCGTTCCGGGAGCGCGGCGCGGACATCGTGTTGCTCGACCTCATGCTCCCGGGGATGCCGGGCACGGAGGTGTGCCGACAGATACGCTCCACGTCCGCCGTGCCGATCATCATGCTGACGGCGAAGGACTCCGAGGTCGACATCGTGGTGGGGCTCGAGCTCGGCGCGGACGACTACATCACCAAGCCGTACTCGTCGCGGGAGCTGCTCGCCCGGATGCGTGCCGTGTTGCGGCGGGTGGTGCAGGCCGAGGCCGAGCTCGACGAGCGGGTGCTCGAGGGCGGGCGCGTCTCGCTCGACATCGATCGGCACACGGTGGCGGTGGCCGGTGAGCAGATCAACATGCCGCTGAAGGAGTTCGAGCTGCTGGAGGTGCTGATGCGCAACTCCGGCCGGGTGCTCACGCGCGGCCAGCTCATCGACCGCGTGTGGGGGAGCGACTACTTCGGCGATACCAAGACGCTCGACGTGCACATCAAGCGCATCCGCTCGCGGATCGAGGAGAACCCCAGTGAACCGGTGATGCTCGTGACCGTCCGCGGCCTGGGGTATCGCTTCGAGGGCTGACCACAGACAGGAGAGGCCGGCACCCGTGGGTGCCGGCCTCTCGTGTCTGTCTGCGGACTCAGTCCTTCGGAGCGAGGTCCGAGTAGTACGGCAGGGTGCCGTCGAGGACGGGCACCTGCGTGGTCACACCGGCCGAGTCGCCGGACTGGAAGTGCATCGCGACGGTGGCGCCGGGCATGGTGTCGAGGTCGACGATCTCCACCGGCTCCTGGTCGGCGCCGAGGCTGATCGATCCGCCGGCGGGCACCGTGATCTCGAACGGCTCGCCACCCTCGAGGGAGACCGTCAGGGTGGCGCGGTCCTGCGTCGGGTTGACGATCGCGCCCACGAAGTTCCCGGCCGTGCCGTCGTCGTTCGCGATGATGAGGGCATTCCGGACGGCGATGGGGCCGTCCTCGTCCGACACGTTCACGCCGTCCGAGGCGGCGTACTCGGTCTTCGTCGCCTGCGGCGTGATGAACGTGCACCCGGTCGCGCCGAGCAGAACGAGGGCGCTGATGGCGGCAGACGCGACAAGGCGCGATTTCACGGGTCCTCCTGAGGTCCGACGGGATATCCCTCCCCATTCTATGGGTAAGTCGAGGAGCCGCTGGGAACAGGAAGCGCGAACCTTAGCGCATATCCCCTGTGGTATCCTTGAGGTTGCCGAAAGGACATGTTTTTATGCTTTTTGAGGTTGGCGAGACCGTCGTCTATCCGCACCATGGCGCTGCGACCATCATCGAGGTCAAGGAACGCGTCATCAAGGGCGAGACGAAGAAATACCTGAAGCTCAACGTCACGCAGGGTGATCTCATCATCGAGGTCCCGGCCGAGAACGTCGACCTCGTCGGCGTCCGCGACGTGATCGGCAAGGAGGGCCTCGACCACGTGTTCGAGGTGCTGCGCGCGCCGTTCACCGAGGAGCCCACCAACTGGTCGCGCCGGTACAAGGCGAACCTGGAGAAGCTCGCGTCCGGCGATGTCATCAAGGTGAGCGAGGTCGTGCGCGACCTCTGGCGCCGCGACCAGGACCGCGGCCTGTCCGCGGGTGAGAAGCGGATGCTGGCCAAGGCCCGGCAGATCCTCATCTCGGAGCTGGCGCTGGCCGAGAAGATCGACGAGGACAAGGCGGGCGCCCTGCTCGACGAGGTCCTCGCGTCCTGAGACGTCCTTCACGGAAGGCGGGTGCTGCGGCACCCGCCTTCCGTCGTCTCCGCCGGTAACGTGAAGCTGTGAGCATCCTCCCCGTCCCGCACACCGCGATCATCGTCGTCGCCGCCGGCTCCGGCACCCGTCTCGAGGCCGGAGCGCCCAAGGCGTTCGTCGGCATCGACGGCCGTACCATCCTGCGGCACGCCCTCGATGGCGTGTTCGCGGCGGCGCCCCTGCAGGTGGTCGTCGTTGCCCCCGCGGGATACGAGGGCGACGCGCAGACCGAGCTGCTCGCGGCTGCCGGCGATCGTGCCGACCTGGGCCGCGTGGTCACCGGTGGGGCGACGCGGCAGGAATCCGTCGCGGCCGGACTCGCGGCGCTGTGGGGGGACGTGAGCACGGTGCTCGTGCACGACGCCGCGCGCGCGCTGACCCCGCCCGAGGTGATCGACGCCGTGGCGGCGGCCGTAATCGCCGACGCCGGTGCCGTACCGAGCCTGCCGGTCGTGGACACGCTCAAGCGGGTCGCGGACGGCCTCGTTGTGGGCACCGTGGATCGTGCGGAACTCGCGGCCGCGCAGACGCCGCAGGGATTCCCACGTGGCCCGCTGGAAGCGGCCTACGCGGAGGCGACCGCCCAGGGCATCGAGTACACGGATGACGCGGCGCTCTTCGCCGCAGCGGGACACGCGGTACGGCTGGTGCCGGGCTCCGAGCGTTCGTTCAAGATCACGACTCCTGCCGACCTCGAGCGCGCCCGTCTCCTCGTCGCGTCCGCGCCCATCTCGTCTTCCGTGCCTCGCACGTCGGCTGTCGCCGTGAGCGCACCCCGCGTGGGCATCGGCACGGACGTGCACGCCTTCGGCGGCGACGGGCCGCTGTGGCTGGCCGGGCTGGAATGGCCGGGGGAGCCCGCGCTCTCCGGGCATTCGGACGGAGACGCGGTCGCCCACGCGATCGTCGACGCCCTGCTCGGCGCCGCCGGGCTCGGCGACATCGGCGAGCACTTCGGCACCGCCCATCCGGAGTACGCGGGGGCGCACGCCGATGTCTTCCTCTCCCGCACCGCGGAGCTCCTGGCGGAGGCCGGGTTCATGATCGGCAACGTGTCCGTGCAGTTCCAGGGCAATCGCCCGCGGTTCAGCGGACGACGCGGGGAGGCCGAGGCGGCGCTGTCGGCGGCGCTTGGGGGCGCTCCGGTGGCCGTGACGGCCACGACGACCGACGGCCTCGGCTTCCCCGGACGGGGCGAGGGGATCGCGGTCACGGCCGTCGCGGTCGTCATCCCGCGACCCGAGCGGAGTCTCTCAGCGCCCGCCGAGTAGGCTTGAGCGGTGACTCTCCGCCTCTACGACACCCGCGCACAGCTGCTGCGCGACTTCGTGCCTCTCGATCCCGAGAACATCACGATGTACGTGTGCGGACCCACCGTGCAGTCCGGCCCGCACATCGGCCACGTCCGGGCGGCCCTGAGCTTCGATCTCCTGCGCCGCTGGCTGACGCACCGCTACGGCCGCGTGACCTTCGTGCGCAACGTCACCGACATCGACGACAAGGTGCTCGCCAACGCCACGGACGCCGAGCCGTGGTGGGCGCTCGCCTACCGGATGGAGCAGGAGTTCGCCGCGGCCTACGCCGGCATCGGCATCCTGCCGCCCACGTACGAGCCGCGGGCGACGGCCTCCGTCCCGCAGATGCAGGAACTCATCGCGCTGCTCATCGACCGGGGCCACGCGTACCCCGCTCCCGACGGGTCGGGCGACGTGTACTTCGATGTGCGCTCCTGGCCGTCCTACGGCGATCTCACCCATCAGTCGGTGGACGCGATGGAGGCGGCGCAGGACGCCGACCCGCGGGGCAAGCGCAACCCCCAGGACTTCGCCCTGTGGAAGGGGGCCAAGCCCGACGAGCCCGCCGACGCGACCTGGGCGTCGCCGTGGGGGCCGGGGCGTCCGGGCTGGCACATCGAGTGCTCGGCCATGGCGAAGCGGTACCTCGGTGCGGAGTTCGACATCCACGGCGGCGGCCTCGACCTGCGGTTCCCCCATCACGAGAACGAGCTCGCGCAGTCGACGGCCGCGGGTGACGGCTTCGCCCGCTACTGGGTGCACAACGGTCTCGTGACCGTCGACGGCCAGAAAATGTCGAAATCCCTCGGCAACTTCACCCTCGCACGGGACGTGCTCGCGGAGCGGGACCCGCTGGTCGTGCGCTACGCCCTCGCCGCTGCGCACTACCGGTCGAGCCTCGACCTCTCGGAATCGTCCTGGGCGGAGGCGGACGCGGCGCTCGGCCGTATCCGCTCCTTCCTCGATCGCGCATTCCGCGCGGCCGGCGAGGAGATCGGTGCCGAGGACGCGCGGAGCCTGCCCGACGCCTTCGTCGAGGCGATGGACGACGACCTCGGCGTGCCGCAGGCGCTGGCCGTCGTGCACGAGAGCGTGCGGGCCGGGAACTCGGCGCTGGACGCGGGCGACACCGGCACGGCCCTGGACGCGGCGCGGGCGGTGCTCGCCATGACCGGGATCCTCGGTCTGGACCCGCGCACGGGGTCCGGCGCCGCCGGGGGCGCGCAGGCCGCAGCGCTGGACGCGCTGGTGCAGGAGATGATCGCGCAGCGCGCCACCGCGCGCGCGGAGAAGGACTGGGCGGCGGCGGATCGCATCCGTGACGCGATCGCCGCCGCAGGAATCACGCTGGAGGACACTCCGGCCGGAACTCATTGGAGTATCGATGGCTAAGCCAGGGCGCCCCGGCGCGAGCAAGGGAAACAAGAAGGGCCCGACCAAGGGCACCGGCGGTCTCGGGCGCAAGGCGCTCGAGGGTCGCGGGCCCACGCCGAAGGCGGAGGACCGCGCGTGGCACCCCGCCGGT
Source organism: Microbacterium sp. UMB0228 (assembly GCF_002871415.1). Taxonomy (NCBI): domain Bacteria; kingdom Bacillati; phylum Actinomycetota; class Actinomycetes; order Micrococcales; family Microbacteriaceae; genus Microbacterium; species Microbacterium sp. UMB0228. Next base: position 326,841 of record NZ_PNFU01000003.1, read on the forward strand.
AAGCGCAAGGCCGCGGCCGAGCGCTACGCGGCTGCGGGCGGCAAGGGCAAGCCCGGTGGGCGCCCCGCCTCCGGCGGCAACCCGAACCGCAGCGCCCGGTCGAAGGACAACACCACCGACACCGAGACGGTCACCGGCCGCAACTCCGTGCTCGAGGCGTTGCGCGCGAAGATCCCGGCGACGGCGATGTACATCGCGCAGCGCGTCGAGATGGACGACCGCGTCAAGGAGATGCTGTCGATCGCGACCCACCGCGACATCCCGGTGCTCGAGGTCACCCGCCAGGAACTCGACCGCATGGCCGGCTTCGACGGCGTGCACCAGGGCGTCGCCCTCAAGGTGCCGCCGTACGAGTACGCCCACCCGCAGGACCTCCTGGAGCAGGTCATCGACCGCGGCGAGACGCCGCTGTTCGTCGCCCTCGACGGCATCACGGACCCCCGCAACCTCGGTGCGATCATCCGCTCGACGGCGGCGTTCGGCGGCCACGGCATCATCCTGCCGCAGCGTCGTTCCGCCGGTGTGAACTCCGCGGCGTGGAAGACGAGTGCGGGCGCGGCGGCGCGCATCCCGGTCGCCCTGGCGTCGAACCTCACCACGCAGCTCAAGGAGTTCAAGAAGCAGGGCGTGTTCGTGCTCGGACTCGACGGTGACGGCGACGTCTCGCTGCCCGCGCTGGAGCTGGCGGACCGTCCCGTCGTCATCGTCGTGGGCTCGGAGGGCAAGGGCCTGTCCCGCCTCGTGACCGAGACCTGCGACCAGATCGTCTCCATCCCCATCTCCGCGGCGACCGAGTCGCTGAACGCCGGCATCGCGGCCTCGGTCGCGCTGTACCAGGTCGCGACCGTCCGCGCCGCGGACTGACCGAGAGGAACACGCATGGCCCGCATCATCGTCCTGGGAGGAACCGGCTACGCCGGACGCCACATCGTCGCGGAAGCGGTGAGCCGCGATCACGCGGTCGTCGCCATCTCGCGCTCGACCCCCGCGGATCCGGTCGCGGGCGCGGCGTACGTGCAGGGGACCGCGCTCGACCCCGCGACGCTGACCGAGGCGTTCGCGGGCGCCGATGTCGTGGTCTCCGCGCTCTCGCCGCGCGGTGACATGGAGGACCGTGTCCTCGAGGCGCTGACGAACGTGGTCGCGCTGCTCGACGGCACCGAGACCCGGCTCGGGGTCGTGGGCGGCGCGGGCGGCAGCCTCGTCGCGCCCGGTGGCCCTCGACTGTTCGATCAGGGGTTCCCCGAGGAGTACAAGCACGAGGCGCAGGTCGGCATCGACTCGCTCGCGCTCCTGGAGCGCACCGCGGAGAGCCTGGACTGGTTCTTCGTGCACCCGGCCGAGGTCTTCGGGCCGTGGGCCGAGGGGGAGCGCACCGGACGCTACCGGGACGGCGGTGACGTCCTCGTCCGCGACGAGGACGGGAAGTCGTACATCTCCGGTGCGGACTTCGCCGTCGCGATCGTCGACGAGATCGAGCAGGGCAACCACCACCGCGAGCGGTTCACGGTCGGCTACTGACGCCGTCCGGCGCGGCGCCGACCGGCGGGCACGGACTCAGACGAGGTCGCGCCAGTCCACCTCGTCGTCGTCGCCGAGCGCCAGCGTGCCGGTGACGACGGGGAGGCCCACCGTCTCGGTCGGCGGCCCCATGATGGTGGCCTCGTCGCGCCGGTGGCGGAGCACGTCATTGATGTAGCTCGTCAGCACCTCCGCGAGGGCGACAGAGCGTCCCTGCGCCTGCGACAGGTACCAGCGGTGCTCCAGCACCTGATGGAACACCTCGGCCGGCTCCAGCTTGGCGCGCAGGTCGTAGGGGATGGCGCGGACGACGGGCTCGAAGACGCGCGTGAGCCACTCGTGCGCGTACATCTCCTCGTCCGCCCACTGCTTGGTGGAGCGGGCACGGAACTCGTCGAGGTCGTTGAGGAGCCTCCGGGCCTGGTTCTCCTCGACGTCGAGACCGGTGAGGCGGATGAGTCGGCGCTGGTGGTGCCCGGCATCGACGACCTTGGGCTGGATCTCCACGACCGTGCCGTCGGCGGTCGTCGACATCGACATCTCGTCGATGTCGAAGCCGAGGGCGTTGAGCCGCTCGACACGTTCCGTGATGCGCCAGGTCTCGGCGGCGGAGAAGGACTCCTGCGCGGTGAGCTCGGCCCAGAGGGAGCGGTAGGACGACACGATGCCGTCCGCGATGGCGACGGCGTCGACCCCGTGCTCCAGGCGGCCGCCCGCGGCGAGGTCCATGATCTCCCCGGCGATGTTCGTGCGCGCGAGGTCCAGGTCGTAGGCGCGCTGACCGTCGGTGAGGCCCTCTTCGTGCAGCTCGCCGGTCTCCGCGTCGACGAGGTACGCCGCGAAGGCCCCGGCATCCCGGCGGAACAGCGTGTTCGAGAGCGAGACGTCTCCCCAGTAGAAGCCCACGTTGTGCAGACGCACGAGCAGCAGGGCGAGCGCGTCGACGAGGCGCGTGGCCGTGTCCGGGCGGAGCACCCGGGTGAAGAGGGCCCGGTACGGCATCGAGAAGCGCAGATGCGAGGTGACCAGGGCCGCGGGGAGCGGCGCCCCCGACGAGTCGGTGCGCCCCGCGATAACCGCGACGCGCTCCACGCACGGCACGTCGAGTCGCGACAGGTTGCCGAGCATCTCATACTCCCGGCGCGCCATCTCGGTCGTCGTCTCCTTCACCGCCACCACGCGCCCGGAGAGGTCCGCGAAGCGCACGAGGTGGCGGGAGAGGCCCTTGGGCAGCGAGACGATGTGCTCGGAGGGCCACTTCTCCAGAGGCGTCGACCAGGGCAGAGCGAGCAGACCGGGGTCGACCGTCTTGGCGGTGATCCGGAGGGATTCCTGCATGGGGGCTCCTAGGGTGCCGGGGAAACGACGCGGCGCGGGCGACCGAAGTCAGCCCGCGCCGCGGTGGAGTGTCCGATCAGGCCGAGACGACCGGCTTGTCGTTCAGGCGGTCGCCCGACTCGAGGTCGAACGCGTGCACGTGACCCGGGTTCGCGGCGAGGGTGACGGTCTCCCCGGCGTTCGGGTGGTTGCGGCCGTCGACGCGGGCGACGAGGTCGGTGCGCTTGCCGTTGATCTCCGTGTGGCCGTAGAGGTAGCCGTCGGCGCCGAGTTCCTCGACGAGGTCGACGACGACCGAGAGGCCGCGACCGTCGGCCGGGCCGACCGTGATGTCCTCGGGGCGGACGCCGACCGTGACCTGCGAGCCCGACGCGCGGCCGACCGTGTCGCGGTCCAGCGGCACGACCTCGGTGCCGAACTGCACGCCGCCGTCGGCGAGGTCGGCGCTGAACAGGTTCATCGCGGGGGAGCCGATGAAGCCGGCCACGAACACGTTGTTCGGCTTCTCGTACAGGTCGCGCGGGGAGCCGACCTGCTGGAGCAGACCGTCCTTGAGCACGGCGATGCGGTCACCCATCGTGAGCGCCTCGGTCTGGTCGTGCGTGACGTAGACCGTGGTGACGCCGAGACGACGCTGCAGCGACGCGATCTGCGTGCGGGTCTGGACGCGGAGCTTGGCGTCGAGGTTCGACAGCGGCTCGTCCATGAGGAAGACCTGGGGCTGACGCACGATGGCGCGACCCATGGCGACACGCTGACGCTGACCACCGGAGAGGGCCTTCGGCTTGCGGGTGAGGTACTGCTCCAGGTCGAGGAGCTTCGCGGCCTCGAGGACGCGCGCGGCGCGCTCCTCCTTGCCGACGCCGGCGATCTTGAGCGCGAAGCCCATGTTCTCGGCGACGGTCATGTGCGGGTACAGCGCGTAGTTCTGGAACACCATCGCGATGTCGCGGTCCTTCGGCGGCACGTCGGTGACGTCGCGGTCACCGATGAGGATGCGGCCGGAGTTGACCTCTTCGAGGCCGGCGAGCATGCGGAGGGAGGTGGACTTACCGCAACCGGAGGGACCGACCAGGACGAGGAACTCGCCGTCTCCCACCTCGAGGTTGAGCTTGTCGACAGCCGGACGGGTGCCGCCGGGGTACAGGCGGGTGGCCTCGTCGAAAGTCACAGATGCCATCGTGTTTCTCCTTCACCGGCAGGTACGTGCCGGACGATCCGTAGTGAATGAAGCGGCGGAGCGACCCGCCGTGACCCTCCATCGGGTCGGGATCAGTATGGCACGAACGGCCGCACCTGGGTATTTCTCAGCCTCACTGGTTAGCATCGAACCCGGCCGTGCGCAGCGGCGATCACCGCCCGACGGTGGTCGGGGCCAACCCGGACCCCCTGAGACTCAAGAGGAACGATGTCGAGCGACGAAACGCCGAACGTCCCCGCCCCTCGCACTTCGCGCGAGGCCGTGCGGGAGAAGGCACAGAAGGTGCACGCCCAGCAGTCGCGGGCGCGTCTCATGCGACGGATCATCATCGGTGCGGTCGCGATCATCGCGGTCGGTGCGATCGGGACCGCCGTGACGCTCGCCGTGACCTCGCAGACGTCCAAGCCGCAGCTCAGCCCGAGCGGCATGGAGGCGGATGGCGTCGTGGTGACGGACATCGCCTCCGCCGCGATCGCCGGCACCGCCTCCGCCACACCGGAGCCCGAGCCCAGCGAGGCCGGCGCCAGCGAGACGCCGTCGCCCGAGCCGTCCGCGGCGGGCGCCGTCGAGGTGCACGTCTACGTCGACTACCTCTCGCCCGACGCGGGCAAGTTCGAGCGCGCCAACGCCCGTCTGCTCGCCCAGTGGATCGAGGACGGCGCCGCGACCGTCAGCTACCACCCGGTCGCTCTGCTCACCGCCAGCTCCAACGGCACGAAGTACTCGCTGCGTTCCGCCGCGGCCGCCGCCTGCGTGGCGACGCACTCGCCGGACCAGTTCTACGCGTTCAACCACGACCTCCTCGACGACCAGCCCGACGTGGGAAGCGACGGGATGTCCGACGAGGAGCTCGCCAATCTCGCGGGCGCCGTCGGTGTGGACAACGCCAAGACCGTGCGCTCCTGCATCCAGGACGGCGACTACGTCAGCTGGGCGAAGGAGGCGACGACCCGCGCGCTCGAGGGGCCGCTCCCCGGCTCCGACGACCTCGTGCTCACCGCCGCCCCGATGATCGTCGTGAACGGCGAGGCGTACGTCGGTGCACTGGACGACCCGCAGGAGCTGTCGACGTTCGTCATGTCCGTGGCCAGCGAGGCGTACTACGAGTCGGCGACCCCGACGCCGAGCCCGACCGCCACCTCGGCGCCGGCGCAGTAGTCCGCCGCACGCCCCGCCATCGCTAAGCTGTGATGGCATCTGCCGACTTGGCGCAATTGGTAGCGCACCGTACTTGTAATACGGGGGTTACGGGTTCGAGTCCCGTAGTCGGCTCGAAAAAGACCAGGTCAGAACAAAGAAAATCGCCCCGAATCCGGACCGGATTCGGGGCGATTCGTTGTTTAGTCGTGGTTTTCAGGTGAACAGCTTCGCCAGAACAAGTCCGGCCGCAGGCCCGCGGTGCACCTCGTCGGCGTAGTGCATCCGCGTGGTTCGCTCGTCCTCGTGGCCGAGCTGCTCCTTCGCTGCTTCGATGCCGAGCTCGTCGCGGACCACCGTAGCCACGGTCTTTCGGAAGCTCTTCGGCGTGGTGCCCTTCCAAGGCGTGTCTCGCAGAGCTTCGCGCCACGTCGTCCGGTAGTTGTTCGGATGCCGGAAGGTGCCCACGCTCGATGCGAAGACGAACGCGGAGTACGACGCGACGCGGCGACGCACCAGCATGTCGACGACGTGGTCGGGAAGCTCCAGCTCGCGATACCCGGCGTCCGACTTCGTGAACTCCTGCACGAAGAACTTCCCGTCGCGGTCCTGTGCGATCGTGCGGCGGATCGTGGCGAGCTTCGCGTCCAGGTCCAGTTGGTCCCACTGCAGAGCGAGCAGCTCGCCGGTGCGGATGCCGGTGCCGATGATCATGTCGGTCGTGTCCAGCAGCTCGCTCGCGCGCGGTCGACGACGGCGGCGGTCCTCTGCCGGCCGTGGCTCCGTGCCGGCGTCCCACTCCTCGAAGCGCGCCCGCATTGCGCGCACGACCTCGGCGTTGGGCGCTGCGCGCTTCACGGTTCGCTTCGCCTTCTCTGGCGCCGGGACGTCCGTCATCGGATTGGGGCGTACCGCCCCGTGGCGAGCGGCGAGGGTGAACATTCCGCGCAGGACGACGTGAGCGGTCGTCGCGGTCCCCGCACCGGAGGACCGGGTCAGCGACGTGACGAAGCGGTCGAGTCGTGGCACCGTGATCTCGGCGAGGCGGACAGAGCCGAGCCCGGGCGTGATGTGCTTCTCGATCGCGTTCTTGTAGATCCGGATGGACCCCTCGGCGAGGCGAGTCTTCGTGTCGAGCCATGCGGTCGCGAGGTCGCTCACAAGCGAGTCGGGGGTGAGCAGCTCGCTCGCTGGCGCGAGCCGCTTCTTCAGCGCTTTCACGAGGTTGCGTTCGGCGTCCGCGCCAGTGCGACCGCTCCGCTGCATGAGGCGCGTGACGCCGTCAGAGTCGCGGTAGTAGGCGACGGCTGTCGGCTTGCCCTTGACCGTGGTGCGACGGATGCGCCCCCACGTCTCAAGCTCGAGCGGAGGCCTAGGCATAGCGACTGATCCGTCCCTGTCGGATCATCCGCATGTAGACCCGCATGATCTTCTCGGTGACGTTCAGCTCGAGCGCGACGACGGCCGGGTCATCCGTGATGCCCGACAGCTCCTCGATGCGTCGCGGGCGGATCAGCCGGCGTGCCGCGATCCGGTCTGCGCGCTCCTCCTGCAGGTCATCCGTGCCGACGTCGTGGTGTTCGAAGTGGACGATCTCATGGGCGATAGCACAGCGCTCCGTTGCGGCGTGCAGGTTCGTGCGAACGAAGACGGCCTCGTGTTCCGGGGAGTAGCAGGCGACCATGTCGGGATCGGGCAGGTCGTCGCGAAAGACGATAGGTAGATCCAGGATCTCCGCGTGCACCCAGGGGTCATAGTCGTACGCACAGGGGCCGTCGCCCCAGCCGTTGATCCCGAACATGAACGCGGTGCTGCTCATCGGCTCATCGATGAACCCGTCGTACTCGATCGCGTCCAGCGCACTACTCACGCGTCATCTCCCTCTTACGCCTCGCCCCGGTCTGGGTCAATCGGCGTGTTGTCCTTTGTCGCGGCGATCTTCGTGCTATCTAGCGTCGCCTTCTCTAGATCATGGCGACGGCTACCGACACGCGTACGGCGGCCGCTGCTGATCGGCACGGGTGCGCTCGCAGTGTCGAGGTTGGGGTGCGCGCGCACGGCGTCCGAGAGGATGGGGATCACCTGCCCAACCGCAGCGAGTCGGTGGTCGGGGTGGATGGCCTGCAGAAGCGGGGCGATCATCGCGACGTACGAGTCGACCTCGGCGCGGGCATCGCCATCGAGATCCACGCCAAGGGCGACGAACAGGCTGATCAGCTTGTCCGCCTGCCCGGCGACCGCGCCTGTCTCGATGTTCCGGATCGTGCGCGAGGTGACCCCGGAGCGATCCTCGAGCTCGCCCTGAGTGAGGCCCCTCTCGGCGCGCAGCTTCGCGACCATGCCCCCGTAGGACAAGCGCTCTTGCTGCGTGGCTCGCTCGATTGAAACTCGATTGAGCGGCAGGTCTTTCCGGTTGATGTCCGTACCCATAGGCATGATGCTACTGAAGTTTCCTATTTCTGTCGAGGATTCGGAACTTTATTCTTAACTCGTTCCGGCTCAGGCTTGCGTTAATGGGAAAGAGTTCGTAAGGTCTTTCCCATGACGAGATCAACAACAGGCGCAGCGCTTCGGGCGCTTCGGGAGCAGTCGGGCCTCACAGCTCGCGAGGTCGCGTCCCGTGCGGGTGTCTCTGAGTCCTATCTGTCTCGAGTCGAGAATGGGCGCGTCGTCGCTGAGGCGGCATGGATCGGCAACGTTGCCGCCGCAATCGCCGCCGCGATCCTTGAGACGGCGATTACACCGCAGCCTGTGGCGGTCGCATCATGAGCGTCTGCGAGCTTGAGACCGCCGTGGTGCACACCGGCGCTCGGCGCGGTCCGGTGCTCACGACGCGAGAAGCCGCGAAGTACTGCGGTCTCGCTTACCAGACCCTGCGCAATCTGCTTGCCGCGGGCGAGGGACCGAAGAAGTTCAAGCAGGGCGCCCTCAACGTGTTCTATCCGGTCGACCTGGATGCGTGGCTCGCTACGCGCATCACCGACCCTGACGAGGCGGCCGCATCATGATCTCCCGGTCTGCCCCGGCCGGACGGCTGAGCCCGATCGTGCGGGTCACGTCCCACGCCTACACCCTCGTCGCTATCGTCGCCGCGGTCTTCGCGTTCGTCCTCGCACCGTGGGGGCTGCTGCTGCTGATCGTGACGCTCGCCACGCTGGCCGTCGCGGCCCTGCTGCGGTTGATGTCCGCTGGCCTCGCCGCGATCGAGGAGGACGAGTCGTGAGCGCGCTCGAGGTCTTCGACTACGTCGACCAGCAGGTGCGCACGGCGACGATTCCTGGGGCTGCGCCGCTCGCAGGTGTCGAGAAGCAAATCTACGCCATCGAGGTGGGACGGGTCGGCATCAAGGTCGGCATCACCGAGCACCCGCACCGCCGTATCCAGACCCATGCTCGGGCAGCTCGCGCCCACGGGCACGAGCTCGGCCGGATCGCCGTCACCGAGGCATGCGAGAACGCCCGGGCCAACGAGCGCATCCTCATCGCGCTCGGCGGCGAGGGCAACCGCAGTGAGTACATCGACGTCGACTTCGACGACGTGATCGCCGAGATGCGGTCCCTCGTGATCGAACGCGCCGACGCCGAGAAGCACGAGCAGCGGGCTGAGGGCGTCAAGAACATGTTCGCCAATCTGATGTTCGGGGGAGTGCGATGAACGCCGTTGCTGCTCTCCGCTTCGAGGGCGTCGAGGTTCGCACTGTCGTGCGCGACGGACAGCCGTGGTTTGTCGCGAAGGATGTGTGCGATGTCCTCGGCATCGCCAAGTACCGCGACGCCTTCGCGCAGCTCGACTCCGACGAAAGGGCGTCCGCGCCCGTGGACACCCTCGGCGGACGACAGCTGATGACGGTCGTCAGCGAGCCCGGTGTGTTCGCGCTGATGCTCATCAGTCGATCGCCGAAGGTCCGCGAGTTCCGACGCTGGCTGACTCACGAAGTGCTCCCCGCGATCCGCCGCACCGGCACCTATGCGGTCGAGACGCCGGAGCAGCTCATGGCGCGCGCCGTGGTGCAGGCGCAGGAAATCATCGCCCGCAAGGACGAGGAGATCGCCGCGCTCGCGCCGATGGCCGAGGCGTGGGAGGAGATCGCCGACGCCGGCACCGACTACGCGGTCCGTGACGTCGCACCGATGCTCTCCCGCGCCGGCATCGAGACCGGCCCGCAGCGCCTCTTCGACAAGCTCCACGAGCTCGGCTGGATCTACCGCGGCGAGAAGGGCCGCTGGACGCCCTACGCCAGCGCCGTCGACGCCGGATACCTCAAGGTCCGCGCCATGCCCCCGTACCGCGACCGCGACACCGGCGACCTCAAGCCCTCCGCCCCGCAGGTGCGGATCACGCCGAAGGGCATCGAACGCCTCCGCGTCCGGCTCGGCGCCGGCGCCCTCACACCCTGACCCCACACACGAAAGCGGGGCGCCCGCGGCAACGGACGCCCCACCAGAAAACGAAAGGCAAGCACATGCCTCAGACACAGGATACCGACACCGCGGAGACCACGGTGGACGACTTCGCACCCCGCCCGGCCTCGATGCACCTCATCGCCGCCGACCGCACCGAGCGAGCCATCACCGGCCCGATCGCCACCGATCCCCGCTTCTGGCCGCTCGCCCCGTGGCGACTCGTGCTCGTGCTCGTCGCCATCGGCACCGGCGCGGCGTGCGCTCCTCCCGCGGCAGACCCCGCCACGGGGTTCAACGGCGCGGACCTCGGAGTCCTCATCAGCCTGGCGATCTTCGTCGCCGCCGTCGCCATCCGCTCACCACGACGAAAGGAAACCCGGTGACTGACAACAAGGAGGAGACGAGGCGGCCGCAAGGGCTGTCCGAGATCCTCGCAACCGTCCGCCCCAACGCGGACGCCGAGCTCGGGCAGGAGCTGTCCGCTCTCGTCGAGGCGGTGAACACGACCGGCAAGGCCGGGACGCTCACCTACACGCTCTCCGTCAAGCCCGCGGGCTCGTCGGGGCACACCGTCGAGATCGCGGACAAGATCACCGCGAAGCGCCCGGAGAAGTCCCGCGCGACGTCGATCGCGTTCGTCGGCGAGGGGAACACCCTCCACCGCAACGACCCGACGACCGCACCCCTGTTCAACGACGAGGACATCCGCGACGCCGGCGTGCATGTCGACCTCAACACCGGCGAGATCAAGGAGGCCCCCGGAGCATGACCAGCATCCAGGACACCCACACCGACGCAGGAGTCGTCGCGACCCTCGCCAACCAGGCGGCAGGCGCCGAGGCCCTGACCGTCGGCGAGGTCTACGCCATCGCCGACGACGAGGGCGGCACCCGCGTCATCGACACCGACGCATGGGCAGAGCACCCCCGCTACGAGGAGGCAAAGCGCAGCGTCACGGACGCCGAGTCGTTCGTGAAGTACGTCAACCGGCACGCCCTCGACGGCACCGAGGTGTACGCGCACATCAACACCTCGAAGGTCATCGCGGTCATCGACTCTCACGAGGCGACCGGCGGCGAGCCCGGCTGGCAGAAACACAGGGTGAGCCTCGACCTTGAGCACTCGAAGGCGTGGCTCGCCTGGGCCGCCGCCGACGGCGAGCTCGCCACCCAGGAGGAGTTCGCGGACTTCCTCGACGACCGCTACCTCGACGTCATCGAGCCGACCCCGGCACAGATGATCGACGTCGCCCGCACCTTCCAGGCGAAGACGAAGGTCGCCTTCGAGTCCGGGATCCGCGAGACCAGCGGAGAGGTCAAGCTCACCTACCAGGAGGAGACGACCGCCAAGGCCGGGCAGAAGGGCGACATCGAGATCCCGTCTCGCATCCAGCTCGCCCTCCGCCCGTACGTCGGCGGCCCGATCTACTCGATCTGGGCCAGCTTCCGCTACCGGCTGCGCGGCGGCACGGTGTCGCTCGGCTTCAAGCTCGAACGCCCCGAGCTGATCCTCGAGGCCGCGTTTGCCGACATCGTCGCCGAGATCCGCGATGGCAGGACCGACAAGCGCCCGAACGCCGACTCCTCGGAGCTCGTCGAGACGCGAGTCCACGACGGCATCGGAGACGTGCCGATCTTCTACGGCCGACCCGCGGCCTAACCAGACCGGGGCCGCGGCGCACACCCCCACCCCCCCCCTGCGCCGCGGCCCCACCACCTCGACTCCCAGGAGACCACCGTGAGCCAGTCGCTCGACGTCATCACCGCCCTCGTCGCCGAGGGGCTGCGCAAGCACATGACCACCCACCGCAAGTACCTCGCACCGTCCGAGCGCCAGGCCATCGCCGCCGACAGCGCCGCCGTCGCGCTCGCCGTGCTCGTCGACGTCACCGGCGGCCACGACCACATCGTGCGCGCCTTCGACGACGGCACCTTCACCCTGCAGCACCCGCTCATCGAGCGCCTCACCGACGACCTCTTCGCCTGCGAGATCCTCGACCACCTCGCCGCGGGTGAGCCCATCGACGCCGGCCGCTACAAGGTCATCGCCACCGACTCCCAGACGTTCGAACTCATCCCCACGAAGGACCAGCCATGATCTCAGCCATCATCAGCGAACTCGTCGAAGCCACCCGGGTGGCGTCGCAGGACAACGAGGCCGAGTGGCTTGACGCGCGCGCCGAGGGCGTCACCGCGTCCGAGGCACCGAAGCTCTCACCCGCGACGTGGAGCAGCGTCCTCTCCGACAAGCTCAACGGCTCCACCTTCAGCGGCAACGCCCACACGCGCCGCGGCCACGACCGCGAACCCGAGATCCTCACCGATCTGGAATGGGTGACCGAGTCGAAGATCATCCCGAACCGGCACGTCTGGGCGTCGAAGGGCAACCGCCGATACCTCGCGACCCCCGACGGCTTCCAGATCCTCGCCGACGGCCGCGTGCGCGGCGTCGAGGTCAAAAGCCACAAGCGCGGCTGGAAGATGCCGAAGCGCGTCATCCCCTCCGACCACTTCGACCAGATGCAGTTCGGCATGGCGGTCCTCGGCCTGGACGAGTGGCTCTACGGCTGGGAGGTGATGGGTGAGGATGGCACACCGCCGACTCAGGACCCGCAGTATCGCGTCGTCGCGCGCGACCAGGACCGCATCGACGAGCTCGTGGCGGCTGCTGACACGTTCCTCGCATGGGTCGACGCCGGCGCGCCCGTCGAGCAGATCAGTCCCGAACTCGAAGCCGCGAAGATCAACATGATCGCCGCTGAGCGGGTCGCGAAGGCCGCCGAGGCGGCGAAGGCGGCCGCCCGCGCGGAGTTCTCGCAGCTGCTCGAGGCCGAGTTCCCCGATGCGGCGAAGACCGGGTGGAAGCACGGAGACGACTCGACTGTGATCCTCGCCCGCCCGGCCCGCAAGGTCACCATCGACGAGACCGCATGGGCGGAGGCCGAGCCGTCTGGATTCGCCGAGTTCGAGGCGACCCGCACCGCGGTGACCGAGACCGAGCAGAGCGCGCTGAAGCTCTACCCGCGCGTCACCTTCGCCAAGCCTGCCCTGCGAATCTCCCTCCCGAAGGCGGTGTCGGCGTGAGCAACGAGATCACCGAAGAGGCCGTGCAGCAGACCCTGCAGGGATACCTCACCATCGCGACGAAGACCGGCGAGCTGCGCGGCGTGAACGTCGAGTTCACAGCCGACGGCGTCACCTGGCACCCCCTGATCTTCGACCTCGCCGACGGCGCGCACCCGATCGCCGCGCGCGCTCGCGTGCACCGCGCCGGGTGGGCCGAGCCGACCCACGCCCCAGAGCTGTGGGACGAGGTCGTGCCCGCCGATGAGGGGTGGCGCGCTCTCTGGTTCGCCCGCCCGCATGTTCTGTTCGGAGCGCACACGCTCCGGGCCGCGCTGCGCCGCACCTTCGCCGACGTGCTCGGCGACCGCCGCGAGCCCGACGACCTCGACGCGTTCCCGGCGCCGTCGGCCCCCTCGCCGATGCCCGCGCCTGACGACGGCGAGGCGATCGACTGGGTCGCCCGCGTGAACGAAGCGACGACCCTCGACGAGCTGAACGCGGTGCGGGCCGAGGCTCGCCTCGCGCGTGCCGTCACCCTGCCTCTCAAGCAGCGGATGGACGCTCGCCGCGACGAGCTCAGCGCCGACGCATGGGCGACCCCGGCCGCCCGCGAGCAGGCACCGGACGCGCCGAAGCGCCGAGAGCCGCAGGACTACCGGCCCTCCGAGAACCGGGCCACGCGGCGCAAGGCCGCACGCAAGAAGGGCGGACGCCGATGATCCTCGTCGAGACCACCACGGGCGAGGTGCGCGACCTCGACACCGAATGGGAGCAGCTGCGCGATCAGGCGGAGATGCTTCGCCCACGCCGCCCTGAGACCCCGCTCGAGCTGGACGCGCTGCTGCGCGACCTCGAAGACATGGGCTTCGCGATCGCGGACTTCCTCCGCGCCGTCAACGACGCCCGATACGACGCGGAGGTCGCGTACAGCAACGCGCAGAACGCCGCCCTGGCAAGGCACAGCGAGACCGCCCGATCGGTGACGCTCGCGCGCGCCATGGCAGAGCTCGACGCATCGGACGCGCACGCCGCACTGCTGCACACCAAGGCCGTCTTCCACCACGCCGAGGACATCAACCGCGCGCTCGGCCGGAAGCACTTCGGCCTCATGAACACGAACAAGGGCATCCAGGGGATGACCTCGAACTGGCACCGGAGGACCCCATGAGCGCTCTCACCCACCCCGACTTCTTCACCACCCCTACGACGACGCACGACGAGTTCCTGCGACAGAAGGTCGCATTCGACCGATCCTTCGGATTCGCCGTGCACGAGGACGACCTGCACCAGGTCCTGCTCCCGCACCAGCGCGACATCGTCCGGTGGGCAGTGCTCGGCGGCCGCCGCGCGATCTTCGCCAAGTTCGGCCTCGGCAAGAGCATCATGCAGCTCGAGACCCTGCGCCAGGTGCTCACGCACCCCGCATCGACGGTCACCGAAGGCCGGGCCCTGATCATCGCCCCGCTCGGCGTCCGCGGCGAGTTCATCCGCGACGGACGCGAGCTGCTAGGCATCGAGGTCCGCTTCATCCGCCGCACGGAAGACATCGACCCCGACTGGTCCGGCATCTACGTCACGAACTACGAGAGCGTGCGCGACGGCCGCCTCGCCGTCGACGGGTTCGACGCGGTTTCCCTCGACGAGGCATCCGTGCTCCGCTCGTTCGGCTCGAAGACCTACCAGGAGTTCCTCGGCCTGTTCGACGCGATCCCGTACCGATTCGTCGCAACCGCGACGCCGTCACCCAACCGGCACAAGGAGCTGATCCACTACGCCGGATTCCTCGGCATCATGGACACCGGCCAGGCCCTCACGCGGTTCTTCCAGCGCGACAGCTCGAAGGCCGGGAACCTGCGCCTGTACCCGCACAAGGAGCGCGAGTTCTGGCTGTGGCTGAACACCTGGGCGTGCTTCGTCCAGCGGCCCTCCGACCTCGGCCACTCCGACGCCGGATACGACCTGCCGCCACTGCGCGTGAACTGGCACCAGGTCGAGGTCGGCGTCCTCTCCGACGAGGTCGACCGCGACGGGCAGGGCGTCCTCGTCCGCGGTGGCGCGATGTCGCTGCAGGGCGCCGCGAAGGAGAAGCGCGAGACGCTCGACGACCGCGTCGCCGAGCTCGTCCGCATCGTCGACGCGCACTCCGCCGCCGACGACGGCCAGATCATCCTGTGGTGCGACCTAAACGACGAGCAGCACGCGATCGAGCGCGCGCTCACCGAGATGGGCCTGTCGTTCTCGTCCGTGCACGGCGGCCTCGCCGACGACGAAGCCGAAGCACGCCTCGACGACTGGCGCGCCGAGCGCACATACGCACTCATCGGCAAGCCGGTGATGCTCGGCCAGGGGATGAACCTGCAGCAGGCGCACACGGCCGTCTTCGTCGGCGTCACCTACAAGTTCAACGACACGATCCAGGCCGTGCACCGCATCCAGCGATTCGGGCAGCAGAGCACCTGCGACGTGCACCTGATCTACGCCGAGACCGAGTCCGAGATCCGCGACACCCTCCTGGCGAAGTGGGAAGAGCACGACCACCTCACCGACACCATGAGCGACGTCATCCGCGAGTTCGGACTCAACCCCGCCGCGATCTCCGCCGCACTCACCCGCGCCATGGGCGTCGAGCGCGTCGAAGCATCCGGGCCCGGCTGGACGCTCGCGCTCAACGACTGCGTGATCGAAACCCGCGACCACATGGCCACGGACTCCGTCGACCTGGTCGTGACGTCGATCCCGTTCTCGAATCACTACGAGTACACGCCCAGCTACAACGACTTCGGCCACACCGACGACAACCTGCACTTCTGGCAGCAGATGGACTACCTCACCCCGGAGCTGCTGCGCGTGCTCCGCCCCGGCCGGATCTACGCCTGCCACGTGAAGGACCGCATCCAGTTCGGCGCGGTCACCGGCGCCGGCATCCCGACCGTCTCACCGTTCCACGCCGAAGCGCTCGCCCACGGCCTCAAGCACGGCTTCGATTACATGGGGATGATCACCGTCACCACCGACGTCGTGCGCGAGAACAACCAGACCTACCGTCTCGGTTACTCCGAGATGCGCAAGGACGGCACGAAGATGGGCGTCGGCTCGCCCGAATACATCCTCCTGTTCCACAAGCCGCAGACCGACCGCTCGAAGGGCTACGCCGACGAGCGCGTGACGAAGGACGTCCCCGACTACTCCCTCGCCCGCTGGCAGATCGACGCTGCCGCGGACTGGCGCTCCTCCGGAAACCGACTGCTCACCCCGGAAGAGCTCGCGGCCGTCGAGCCGAAGCATCGTTCGAGGCAGTTCAAGAACCAGGCCCGCGCGAACGTCTACGATTTCGACGCGCACGTCGCCACCGGCGAGGCGCTCGCCGCGAAGAACGCGCTGCCGTCGACGTTCAAGTCCCTCGACCCCGGCTCGTGGCGGCCGGACGTGTGGGACGACGTGAATCGCATGCTCACCCTCAACGGTGAACAATCGCGCCGCGCGCTCGAGTTCCACATCTGCCCGTTGCAGTTCGACATCGTCGACCGGCTCATCGAGCGCTACTCGAACAAGGGCGAACTGGTGTTCGATCCGTTCGGCGGGCTCGGCACGGTGCCGCTCAGGGCTCGCAAGCTCGGCCGTGAGGGACGCGCATCCGAGCTCAACCCGACGTCCTTCCGCGACGCCGTCATGTACCAGCAGGAGTTGGACCGCGAGCAGGCGACGCCCTCGCTGTTCGACCTGCTCGACATCGAAGAAGGGAGCGCGGCATGACCGCCGCCACCGCCCCGCTCGTGGGCTACCAGCCGCCCGCTGTCCCCTGGAACGGTCTCACCGTCACGGATCTGTTCTGTGGCGCGGGAGGATCGTCATCCGGGCTGCGCGAGGCCGGGTACAAGGTCGTCCACGCGGCGAACCACTGGGCGCTCGCGATCGAGTCGCACCAGATCAACCACCCCGGTCTCGTCGTGCCGCTGCGGAATCACGGCGTCGCGAAGCCGGCTTCGCACCCAATCGACACGGTCAGCGCCGAAGGCAACCACCACGCCCTCGTCATGCGGAACAACACCGCACGGGGCGACGGCGGACAGATGTCCACGCCCGTGCACGAGCCGCTGCGCGCGCTCACAACGGCTGGTCACCAGTCGCTCATCGAACCGTCGGAGCCGATCAGCCTCGACGTCGACGACGCCGGATTCCGGATGCTCGAACCGCACGAGATTCAGGCCGGCATGGGCTTCGCTCGCGATTACCTGCTGCTCGGGTCGAAGCGCGACAAGGTGAAGCAGGCCGGGAATGCGGTCACACCGCCCGCAGCGCGCGACCTCGGCCATGCCGTCGCCGAGTTCCTCCTGGCGGTCGCATCGTGACCGCCCCGACCACTGAGGTGCGCAACGGCGTCTACCTCCGCGACGGCTTCCGCTGCGTGATGTGCGGTGCGCTCGAGAAGACGTTCCAGCACCGCCGCGCGGTCGGCATGGGCGGATCCCGCAACGTGCCCACCGCCGTCGACGGTCTGACGCTCTGCCTGGCCTGCAACGTCGCCTGCGAGCGCGAGCTGCAGGGGAAGGCGCTCGCGAACGGCTGGAAGGTGCGCCGCTGGGTCACCGCGCCCGAGCGCGTGCCGGTCTACTTCCCGCACGAGTTCGCCTGGTACCGCCTCGAAGGCCTCAACCGGATCCGGATTTCGGCCGCCGTCGCGATGGAGATGGGCTGCTCGGTCTACGGCGACGAGTGGATGCAGTGGCGGCTCCGCGAGATCGGCGGTGTCGCATGAGCACGATGCCGACCTACGCCATGACCTATGTCGTCTGGCATCCGGAGTCGTGGACGTTGAAAATCGGCCGCGCGTGGGCGTGGTCGCGGGTGCAGCGGTGGCTTGATCGGGGCTGGTACCCGATCGTCTGCCAGCGCGGCACGGACGCGTCCTGGGAGCGGGAGGCGCTGCGGGTGCTGCGACGGATCTTCCCGGCCGCGTTCGCCTCCTGGGCTGACGCCGAGGACGTCCTCGGCCCCGGCGGGAAGGGCTACTCCGAGTGCTTCACCGTCGAGCCCGAAGACCTGAATTCTGCCCTGGCCGCATGTATCCGGGGCTTCGCGAGAGGAACCGATGTCCACCAAGCAACGAATGATCAGCCCCGCCGACTTCGAGACGCTGGCCGGAGTGCCGGACGTCGCGAAGCCGTCGGCGGTGTGGCTGTGGCTGAACCTCGACCCGCTCGGCCGGGGGCGGTTCGACACGAGGGCGATCTCGTCGGCGATGTATCCGACGCTCGACCTGACACCGGACGAGGTCGACGAGCACCTGGTGCTGCTGGCGGAGGCCGGGTTCCTGACGACGTTCCTCGCCCCGGACCCGGACACCCGGGAGACTGTCGAGTGGCTGCTGCTCCTGCACCCGCTGAAGGTCGACCTGCGCGGCACCACGATCCGCACCCCGGAGCCTCCCGGCGCTTTCCATGGACGCTCCATGGCTATGGGTGGGGGCGGGCGCGCGAGGGTGCGGGAGCGGGCGCGGGGGAGTGCGCGGGAGCGGGCGCGGGCCGGAGTGCGGGCGGAGGACGCCGCGCGAGCCGCCGCCTGGGACGCCGTGCAGGAGGACCGGGAGCCGGCCCCAGAGCGCCCCGAACGTCCGGCCGTCCTGGATGCCCCGCCGATGTTCTGCGACGAGCACATGCCCAGGGGAGCGGGGACGAAGAAGTGCGGCCCCTGCCGGGACAGGCGCCTCCTCCGCGACGAGTGGATGCAACGCCGGGTCTACGAAGACCGGCTCACCGAGTTCTACGAGCTCAACGACGACCCCGAGGAGGTGTGGGATGACACGGTCTTCTAGCCGCCCTGCCGGCGGCTACCTGCCTGTGCGGGTGAACGTGCCGCTCGACGTCTACCAGCAGCTCAACGCAGAGGCCGCACGCCGCGGCATCGATGTCGCGGACGTGATCCTCCGTCGAGTCACCCCTGCGGCTCACGGCGGCTACCGCCCGAACTCCGGTCGCCGCAGCGGCTACACCACCCGCGCCGGCGAGGAGATTAGCGCCGGTCGCCGCTTCAACCAGTCCTGGGCGGAGATCGGCCGACGCCTCGGGATCTCCGAGCACACAGCCCGCACCTGGGCGGCGAAGTACGCCGCCGAGGTCAGAGAACAGAACATGCGCGACCGCGCAGGAAGGACAGCATCATGAGCACCACCGTGAACTACCACCACGTCGAGTTGAAGCTCGAGGGTGGAGCGCTGCACCGCGGCTTCACCTGCACCGCCCCTGCAGACGCTTCGTGCCGTCGCCGCCCGAAGGATGCCCACCAGCGTGAGTCCTGGACATCTGAGGAAGCCACTGAGCCGGGTCATCAGTGCTGGGCCGTCGAGTGGGTCAAGGCCGTGGGCATCGAAGACGCCATCATCGGCGCCGTCGACGATCAGGTGCTCGCATCCGTTCCCTTGGCGATCAGCTTCGAGGAGGGCGTCGGAATCGAGCCGATCGCCACCGCCGGAGAGTCCCACTGATGGCCGGCGAGACCGTCATCGCCGTCGTCGGCAACCTGACCGCCGACCCCGAGCTGCGCTACACGCAGAACGGTCTCCCGGTGGCGAACTTCACCATCGCGAGCACGCCGCGGATCTTCGATCGCGTCGCGAACGAGTACAAGGACGGCGAGGCGCTGTTCCTCCGGGCCTCGTGCTGGCGGGAGTTCGCCGAGCACGTCGCCGGCAGCCTGACCAAGGGCATGCGCGTCATCGCCCAGGGTCGCCTCCGTCAGCGCTCGTACCAGGACCGCGAGGGCAACCAGCGCACCGCGATCGAGCTCGAGGTCGATGAGATCGGTCCGAGCCTTCGCTACGCGACGGCGCAGGTCACCCGCGCGGCGCGCACCGATGGACAGAAGCCGGCGGCCGCCGTCGCGGCACACGAGCAGTGGGTGACCTCCGAGCCGCCCGCGGAAGGGGGATGGGCCTATGGCGACGACACACCGTTCTGAAGCAGAGGACAACTGCCAGTGGTGCCACGGGAAGCTGTCGATCATCGTCTCCCGTGACCCTGACGAGGAGATCGACTGCGTCTGCACCGACCCGCCCGAGGTGAAGATCGCCGACGAGGTCGACGCCTTCGCCAAGAGTCTCGGGATCGACCTGTTGCCCTGGCAACGCACCCTCGCAGTGCAGGCGCTCTCCGGCGAGCCGATCACGTTCGCCGGTGGCCGCAGGTCGGGGCGAAGCACAGTCGATCGCATCGTGAAGGGAGTCCAGCATGTCTGACCGCTTCTGCATCCGTGGGTGCGTCCGCCGGGGCGAGCACTATGCCGCCTGCCGGTTCAGCGGGCCCGACTACGAGGGACCGTTCCCGTGCGACGGATGCGCGCCGCGCGAGTGCCGTGACGGGTCGCTGATCTGTGATCGCTGCTTCGGCCGGATGCGTGCGTTGCTCGCCGACGGCCCTGACCTGATCGGACGGGTGCGGTCGCTGGCGGATCCGATGAAGGCCACGCCGACGGACAAGGCTCCGGGAGGGCGCTCGTCGGTGTCCGAGCCGCCGGCACCGATCGATGCGGACCTCGTGGACGCGCTGGCCGTGCTGAACAGGCTCGAACCGTGGTGGCACGTCACCCTGTCGGACTACTCAAACGACCGCGAGGTGATGACCTGGCTCGGGGAGGTGGTGCTCGACCGTCACCCGGAGGTCGAGGGTCTGCGTGACGGCTGGTCGGTCGCGGACGCGATGGCGAAGTGGGGCACCGAACGCCGCACCGACGTTTTCGCCTACCCGGACGACGAGGGTGAAGGCGAGCCCGAGGCGGCCCCCGTGCGCGAGTGGTACGACCCGCTGCTCACGCTGCAGCAGGCGGCGAAGCGCGCGAAGGTCTCGCAGCGGCAGATGCAGCGGTGGGTGCAGAAAGAAGTCGTGACCGTGGTCGCTCAGCACCGGGGCCCGCGCGGGTCGGTGATGAAGTACGTGCACGCCTCGGCAGTCGACGCTGCGGGCGCTGGGATGCGATCGAACCAGCAGCGGACGCAGTTCACGCGTTAACGAACGGAGAAGACACGACCAGTCGAGAGGACCTGATGGGGCGTCTACTCGCCGATCAAGTCCTTGAGACGTTTCCGGGCATCCGCGGCACGCAGTTCGCCGGAAACCCACTCGACCAAGGTCATCTGCAGAGCGTGTGTCGTATGCAGCACGAGCGCTTGAGGATCGCCATCGGGTTTCGGAGACGGGAGAGCGTGGTCAAGCACGTCGCCGATATCCTGCCGCTCGGGTGCGGGCACTTCCAGGAGAAGGCGGGCTGCTGCTCGCTGACGCTCGGAATACACCTCGGCGAGCTTGTTGCCGTTCGCCGTGACGACTGCGGTTGCCATTCCAGCGTTGATGGCGAGGAGCTCGACTATGGCGTCATTGAGACGTTCTTGAGAACGCTCTTTGCGAAGTCGTGCCGATGCAAGCGCCTCGCGAATCCAGGGAATTACAGAGGAGCCGGCGAGAGCAATGACTGCGCCAAGCACCACCGCCCATCCAGAGTCCATGCGGGAACCCTACCGGAGAGGGGTGGGATCCTCGATGGCTGAGTACCTCACCCACAGGCAAGCCGGCATGAGCACACGTCGATCGCCCGTATGAGCCATCATCGGATCATGACGCCAGAGCAGATGCGAGGTCTCGCGATCGATGTGCTCATCCCGATCGCGGCGATCCTCGTTCCCACACTCATCTCCATTGGGCTGTACCGCGCCGAGCGAAAGAGCGCTGCTGCTGACCGGGCGGCAGAGCGGCGGCTAGAGGCCGGAGCAGAGATCGCTAGGGCGATCGCCCCCCTCGCCACCTTCGATGGCACATCCGCGGACATGAGACAGATCATCTCCGACCTGCGCGGCCGGATCACGATCTATCGCGCGTGGACGGCCCCCGATGACATCGTCGGCGACTGGCTGGCGCTGCGGTTCAAGCAACTCATGAAGGTCTGGGGAGACACGCTCGGCTCGTTCGACCCTGCAGGCATGTCTATCGGCCAAGTGATGGACGCGCAGAGCGCAGCGCATGACTACTCGGCCGAAACGGCGGAGCTGCTTACAGGTTGGCTTGCCGGGCACATCTCCACCGAGACGATCAGGCAGGACGGCGCTAACATCCTGGCTGCGCGCCCGGATCTTTCGGTATGACACGCGCACGCGATGTTTCTGCGGCATGTCGCCAGTCGGTGTTAAGCTGTGCTTGCACCTGAACTGTGACCGAAAGCCTCGCCCATCTCGGCGGGGCTTTCGTCGTTCTTGGGTGTGGCCCCGCCACCACACGTTCTCATCCCTCTGCAGAGCGACCACCGCTAGCCATGACCTCACACGCTGCCCGACATGAGCTCGGGAGCCGTCGAGTGAGCAGCACCGGGCTGGTCGCAAGATGCGCAAACTCGAGCGGTGATGGGCGGCGGGGCACAGTCTTACTCAGTGGACTCGCGGAGGATCTGGTTTGCGCGGTCACGCACCCAATCGGCGTCGATCGGGAAGTCCGGGGTATCCGACTCGAGCTCAAGGTCAACTGCGTCGGCATCGGATCTACCAAGTTCACGCATATGCTCAGCCAGCCCCTGGGCCATTTCCTCTTGGACGGCTTCGATCGCGCCGCGCTGAAGCCAGTCGCCGAGGTCTCCGATGTTGCTGTGGATCTCAATTCCCATTGTTCTCTCCTATGAGGTCAAAGCGGTCCGGGCGGATTGCGCGGGTGCACGCTCATGACTGAACGGTCCCACGGAACCAGAGAGCCGCGACATCTCGACACGCCTGCGCTTCGTTACGCGCTGATGGGCGTCTCGTTGCGTGTTTTGGCGGGCGGATCTTTGCGATGAGACGCGGGAGGTCGTCGGATGGGTAGCCGATCAGTCCGGGACGGCAAGGGGCACCGCGCGTACCGTCGTGAGCAGGCCGCCCTCAAGCGCCGCACCAAGGTGGAGGACTTGCCCTGTGGGTACGGCTCCCCGTCCGGCTGGGGATGCGGCGAGCACATCGACACCGACCTGCCGTCCACGCACCGGATGAGTTTCACCGCCGATCACGACAAGGCGATCGCGAACGGTGGCCGGCTCGTCGGGCAGGTGCTCGTGCCGATGCACCGCCGCTGCAACTCGCTCAAGAGCGATCACGCCGCTACCGAGATATGGGCGGCGTCATAGACCGGGAGGACCTACCATGCGCAACACGAGCAACCGCGTCGACGTCGTCATCGCCGACCGCCCCGCTGCCGTCGAGGTGCAGCACGGCGAGCCGATCGTCGAGGCTGTCGACGTCGCACCGGACCCGCACCGTCGCATCATCGTGCTCGCACCGACGAAGCAGGCCGGCCAGGAGTACGCCGAGTCGCTGAGCATCGAGCCGGTCGCCATCGTCACACCGCGGAGCCCGTACGGTGCTCGGGGCGTGGTCGCCGATGAGATCGTCGAGGCTGAAGGCCTGACCGCCGAGGAACGCGACGCGCTGACCGTCGAGGTTGCCCCGGCGCTCGCGACAAGCGCAGCCGAGTGATGCCGAGCGGTATCAACGGAAAGTGCGACCAGCCCTGCAGCCCGGGTCGACCGCACCAGCTCGACTGCCGGAACTACATCGAGGTCGACCTTCCATGCCCGGTGTGCAACGCGGACTGCGGCCGCCACGAGCCGGGATGCATCCTCGCCCGCCGCTGATCTGAGCGACCGCACAGACGCCGCCAGAAAATCCAGAGTCGCCCGGTCACTGCCCACCTCCCGCGCGATCCTGGCGGCTCTCTCCGCGGGTGAATTGACGATGTGGGGGAATTGGCAGGGGGTGGGGCGAATGGGACGGCCCAAGGCCCCGTGCGGCACCGACGCGGCATACCGCCGACACCTGCGAAACGGTGAGCCGGTGGACGACGCCTGCCGCCAAGCTCACACGGACGCGCAGCGAGCCCGACGCCGATCCCCGGCCGCCCAGCCCGACACCGTCGACGCCCCTGCATTCACCCGCGACGACGCCAACGCTGACGAGCTCGACGGCGACGACATGAAGCTCATCGTCAACACTCTCCGGACCGCATTCAAGACGGTCGCCGAGAAGGACCCGACCAAGCTCGCACCGATCGCGCGCGAGTTCCGCACCGCGGTGGTCGAGGCATCCCGCGCCGTGGACGCGCCGAAGGAGCTGAGCCTTGCCGACCAACTCGCCGCAGCCCGAGCTGCTCGGGCTGCAAGAGCCACGGGTAAGGGCGCTACCGCTTAGCCGCGTAGACACGCTCGTTGACGACGTCCTCGACATCTGCGACCTCGCGAACATCCAGTGTGACCCGTGGCAGGAGGGCGCGCTCGAAGCGATCGCGTCCATCGACGCGGAAGGCCAGTGGGCAGCGACCGAGTTCGGCATCCTCGTCTCCCGCCAGCAGGGCAAGGGAAACATCCTGCTCCCGTACGAGCTCGCCCACCTCTACCTGTGGCCCCGCGAGGACGGCGCCCCCAAGCTCATCGGACACACCGCCCACGAAGGTGCCACCGCCCGCGAGGCATTCCGCCGCGCTCGCCGGATCATCCTCGCCTCGCCGATCCTGCGCGCCGAGCTCGTCGGCGGCGGCAAGCAGACCGCCCAGGGCGTTACCGGGATCTCGACCGGCAACGGCAACTGGGCGATTGAGCTGAAAAACGGCAACCGCCTCATCTTCTTCACCCGAACAGGGTCCGCAGGCGTCGGCGTCTCCTTCGACGTGCTCATCATCGACGAGGCCCAGCACTCGCCGCTGAACATTCTTGAGGCGTTGCTCCCGGCGACCGACGCGAGCCCGAACAAGCAGGTGCTGTTCACCGGCACGGTCCCGAAGGAAGATCAGGACGGCGAGTACTTCGAGGGACTTCGCGACCGCGGCCGCAAAGGCGGCTTCGAGCGCACCGGATGGATCGAGCACACGCCGGTCGGATCCGACGACCCCGACACGGCAGCGAAGATCGACCTCGGTGATCCGCAGACGTGGCGTGAAGGTAACCCCGGCCTCGGCATCCGCCTCGCCTGGAAGACCGTGCAGGACGACTGGGACCGCATGGGCCAGACCAACCCAGAGGCGTTCGCCCGGCAGCGCTGCTCGATCTGGCCGAGCCGGCGCCCCGAGGTCGAGGCGCGGCTTTCCGACCTCGACCTCGAGGTGTGGAAACGGCACGCGGACCCCGACGCGGCAGTCGCCGGCGACGGGGTCGTGCTCTCGCTCGCTCTCGGTCGAGGTGGCGGATACGGCACCATCGGCGCGGCCGTCCGGGTCGACTCCGAGCACATCGCGGTCGAACACATCTGGACCGAAGCGGGCACACGCTGGATCGCCCCGAAGCTCAAGGAGCTGAAGGCCGCCCACGGCAACGCGCTCGTGGTCCTTGATTCGAAGAACGCGGCCGCTGTCATCGGCGCGCTCGACGCCGCCGGGATCAAGTACCTCACCATGAACCTCGACGAGATCGCCGCGGCGCACACCCTGTTCATCGAGCACGTGAACGCGGGCCTCGTCCCGCACCGTCCGCAGGACGAGGTCACCGAGTCGCTGCGACTGGCGACGACGCGGAACATCGGCCGTGCCGGCGTGACGTGGGAGCAGTCCGACCCGACCAAGCCGGTGAGCCAGGCGCAGGCCGTCACCTGGGCGCTCTGGGGCGTGTTGAAGGCCGAAGCATCGCCGAAGAAGCGAACCCCGCCGCCTCCGAAGGCAGCGGTGCTCAAGCGCGACGTTGTCGCGCGAGACGAACTGGATCTCGCGATCGCGCGATTCTGACGAAGGAGGTTCCGCCTTGGCTGAGATCGGATACCAGGCGGACGGCGGCCTCCTCGGATGGGGGAAGCTCACCGCGGAGACGCACGAGGACAATCCGGATCTACAGTGGCCGCAGTCGATCAACGTGTTCGATCGGATGCGCCGCGAGGATCCGCAGGTCAAGTCCGTGCTTCGCGCGGTGACGCTGCCCATCATGCGCACCGAGTGGGTCATCGACGGCACCGGGTGCCGCCCCGAAGTCGTCGCGCACATCGCCGCTGACCTCGGCCTACCGATCAAGGGCGAAGCGTTCACCGCGCCGCTGCGCACCAAGGGCCGGTTCTCGTTCAAGGAGTTCCTGCGCCTGGCGCTGCTGATGCTCGTCTACGGGCACAGCTTCTTCGAGCAGGTCTACGACCAGTCATCCGGAGCGACCCATCTCGCGAAGCTCGCGTGGCGGCCGCCGCGGACGATCTCGGACATCGACGTCGCGAAGGACGGCGGGCTGGTCGCGATCAAGCAGCACGGCACCGGTGGCAAGTCCGAGGTGAGGATCCCGGTCAATCGTCTGGTGGCGTTCGTCAACGAGCGCGAGGGCGCGAACTGGGTCGGCGAGTCGCTGCTGCGTGCGGCGTACAAGATGTGGCTGCTGAAGGATCGGCTGCTGCGCATCCAAGCGCTCACCGCGGAGCGGAACGGCCTCGGCCTCCCGGTCTACGTCAGCGGACAGCCGCCCGAGGGCGGGTCCTTCGAGGAGACGCTCGCGTGGCTCGATGAGCAGATCGCGAACGGACTCGCCGTCGCGAAGGACGCACGCGCCGGCGAGAACGCCGGGGTGTCGCTGCCGTACGGCGCGAAGCTCGAGTTCGTCGGTGTCAACGGCAAGCTGCCTGACACCGAAGGGCCGATCCGGTACTACGACGAGCAGATCGCTCGCGCCGTGCTCGCCCACTTCCTGAACCTCGGCACCGAGACCGGATCGTGGGCTCTCGGCTCGACGTTCGCGAACTTCTTCACCGACTCGCTCAACGCGGTCGCGCAGCAGCTCGCCGACGTGGTCAACCAGCACGTCATCGAGGACCTCGTCGACCACAACTGGGGTCCGACGGAACCAGCTCCCCGGCTCGTGCCGGCGGTGATCGGAGAGCAGCAGCAGATCACAGCGGAGGCGATCAAGGCGCTCATCGAGTCCGGGGCTGTGAAGCCCGATGCCGGGCTGCGCGCTTACGTGCGCGACAAGTTCGGCCTCCCGGTCGAAGAGCTTCTTGCCGACGGTGAGGACGGCCGCACCGACGCCGAGCGCGCCGCAGCGGCCGTACGCGCCGCGCAGCAGGGGTATCTCGCGACAGACAAGCCGCCCCTGCGGCAGGAGGAGGTCCGGGACCTCATTCGACGGGCTGGCGCTGACTGGCTCGAAGGTGACGGCCCGGACGTGACTCGCATGCCCGCCACCGAACCTGAGCCGCCCGAGGAGGCCGCATGAACCCGTTCCGACCCGCTGGGCGCGCGAGCGTCGAGCGCACCCCGATCCGCGCCGAGCTGCCGTCTGCGAAGACCAGCGGCGCAACCGCGACGCTTCGCCTGTACGACCCGATCGACAGCTGGGGGGAGTGGTGGGGCATCTCCGCAAAGGAGTTTTCCCGCGTCCTCGACGAGCTGCCCGACGACATCACCGAGATCCGCCTGCTGATCAACTCGCCCGGCGGCGAGGTGTTCGAGGGCATCGCGATCATGAACGCGCTGCGCTCGCACCCCGCGAAGGTCACGGCGGTCGTGGAGGGCATCGCTGCGTCGTCGGCATCGTTCATCGCGGCCTCCGCTGATGAGCTCGTGATGATGCAGAACAGCCAGCTCTACATCCACAACGCCTGGGCGGTCGTGATCGGCGATGCAGCGGATCTCCGCGACGTCGCAGACGAACTCGAGACATCGTTCGATCGGAACATCGCTTCGGTGTACGCCGCGAAGTCCGGCGACTCCGTCGAGCACTGGCTCGCCGAGATGGACAAGGACCGCTTCCTGACGGCCGAGGAGGCGATCGCCGAGAAGCTCGCCGACCGGATCGAAGGCGTCGGCGACGCCGAGGCCGCGAAGGCGAAGTTCGACCTGTCGGTGTTCGCGCGGAAGGACGGCCGCCGGGCCGCCGCGCGAGCCGACCTCAAGACCCCGGACTCGACCGAGCCGGGTACCCCCAACCAGAAGGAGGAGCTCATCGTGAGCGACACCATCAAGGCTGGCCTTCGCGAGCGGCTCGGCGTGACCGATGCCGAAGCCTCGGACGAGACGCTGCTCGAAGCTCTCGACGAGGTCCTCGCCGAGCGGGCCGACACCCCCGCGGCCCCCGCCGCAGCCCTTCCCGAGGGCTTCACCGCGATCGACAAGACGGTGCTCGCCGACCTGCAGGCGAAGGCCGACCGCGGCGCGCAGGCACACGCCGAGCAGGAGCGCACGCGCCGCGACGGCATCGTCGCGACCGCGATGCGGGAAGGCCGCATCGCCGCCACGTCGCGTGACGCGATCCGTGCCCAGCTCGACAAGGACGAGGCCGGCACGGTCGCGTTCCTGGCGACGCTGCCGAAGAACACCGTGCCCGTCGAGGAGGTCGGTCACTCCGACACCCTCACCAGCGCCGACGACGCGCTCTACGGCTCGGTGTACGGCTCGACCGAGAAGGAGGCCTGATCATGGCCAAGAGCTACCTGCCCCTGTTCCGCCCGGGTGACACCGTCACCTTCAACGTCACGACCGCCGTCACCGCGGGTCAGCCCGTCGAGGTCGGCACCGCCGACATGTCGGTCGC
Source organism: Microbacterium sp. UMB0228 (assembly GCF_002871415.1). Classification (NCBI taxonomy): domain Bacteria; kingdom Bacillati; phylum Actinomycetota; class Actinomycetes; order Micrococcales; family Microbacteriaceae; genus Microbacterium; species Microbacterium sp. UMB0228. The sequence continues at coordinate 354,998 of NZ_PNFU01000003.1, forward strand.
ACCCGCCGCCGCGGCATCCGCGAAGTACGTCGGCGTCGCCGGTCACGACGCGGCCGTCGGCGACAAGCTGACCGTCGAGATCGGCAAGCCCATCCACGAGCTGAAGGCGGCGGGTGCGATCACCCGCGGCCAGAAGCTCGAGACCGCCGCCGCTGGCGCCGTCCGTACGGTCAGCACCGGTGATGCGGTCTTCCTCGCCCTGACGTCCGCCGCGGACGGCGCGCCCGTGCGCGCCATCCAGCTCTGAGAAAGGAGAGCACGATGCAGACTTACCCGCTGACGCCCAGCCAGCAGGCCAACACCACGGCCGCGGATGTGATCGCGTTCCTGAAGTCCCCCACGCTCGTCGCTCGACGATTCGCGGAGATCCTTCAGGCGCAGCAGTTCCTCGGCCTGTACCTGCTCCAGGGTCGGTACACCATCACCGGCGGCGCCATCGGCGTGCCGATCAACGAGGTCATCCGCGCCCAGCGCGGCGCCGAGATCGTCGCTCCCGGTGCTGAGTACAAGCTCACGCCGATGTCGGCCGAGGAGTACGAGTTCTACTCGGCCGCCAAGGACGGCCTCGCCACGGAGATCACCGACGAGCAGGTCGGCCGACTTCTGCGCCAGCCGGTCGACGAGGCGTTCGCCTTCCTGCAGACCGAGCTCGTGTTCTCGGCGAACGAGGCAGCGCTCGGCGCTGTCGCGTCGTCGATCACGAACACGCTCGCGGCCGGCGCGGCATGGACCACGGGCAAGCAGATCTACAAGGACGCCCTGCGGGTGAAGGCGGCCGTGCGCCGTCAGAAGCTCGGCTTCGACGTCGACGTGGTCGTGCTGCCGTCCGAGCAGTACGCCGAGGTCATCCCGGAGCTGCTCGAGATCCTGCCCAAGGACGACCGGCAGGCGCTCACCGACACCTTCCCCACCGTGGGCGGGCTGACGTGGGTTTCCGACGACGGCGACGACATCACCGACCCGCTGTTCGTCGACCGCCGCCGTCTCGGTGGCATCGCCCGCGAGCAGATCCCCTCGCCGGAGTACCGCGCGATCGGCGGCGACACCGGTGTGGAGATCGCCTCCATCCGCGAGCCGAAGGCGGACAAGACCCGCCTCCAGGCGCGCAACGTCCACGTGCCGATCGTGACGAACCCGCTCGCCGGGTTCTACCTGACCGGAACGGAGGCCCCGTGATGAGCACCCAGCACATCGTGGCGGCAGCCGCCGCAAAGGTCTCCATCGGCGCAACGGGCGGCAACCGCGTCGCGGTCATCCTGCGACGCGGCGACATCCTCCCCGTCGGCGTCGCCGACGAGCAGCTCGAGCGGCTCATCGACCGCGGTCTCATTGAGGCCGTCGAGGTCGAGGACGCCGCCGAGCCCGACGAGGCTGAGGACGTCGACGAGGGCGTCTACAAGGGCGTCAAAGTCCCCGACCTGAAGGCCGAGATCGAGAAGCGCAACAGCGACCGCGAGGACGACGCGAAGATCGTCCCCGCCGAGCCGGGCAACCGCCCGCAGATCGTCGCCGCGCTCATCGCGGACGACAACAAGCAGTAAGAGACAGGGGGCGATGAAGTGATCACGCACGACAAGGTCGGCGCCGATGAGGACCTCGCACGCGAGGTCCTCATCGTGGCTCGCGACATCGCCCCCTGCATCTCCTCGTTCGCCGACGACAGCGAGGAGCAGAAGGACGCCCTGGCCATCCTGAAGCGCGTCTACAAGGACATCGCCGCCCGCGGCTCCCGCTTCGTGAAGGGTCAGCGCATCGGCTCGGCATCCGTCGACTACGCCGACATCCAGTCCGCCTTCGACGGCCAGCCCCGCCGGGCGCTGCGCTCGCTGTGCGCGACACCGCCGGCCGCCAGCGGCCCGCGCGGATCGTTTCCGCTCGAGCGCCCCATCGCCCGAATCTGGCCGGAGCGGTACTGATGGACTTCCCGTACGGCCACACCGTCTACCGGCTGCGCGCCGGCATCGTCCGCGACCGCACCACGAACCGCGAAGTGCGCGGCGACTGGACCAACCCCGACGTCCTCCCCATTGAAGGGGCGTTCATCGCGCAGACCTCCACGTCGCTACTCGGGGACGCCACCCGCCAGCAGGCGGTCGAGGCGAAGTCGCTTTTCTGCGACGGCACATTGGACATCCAGAAGGGCGACCGCATCCGCGACGGCGGAGACGGCGCCCCGATCTACAGCATCGACGGCATCCCGCCAGCGACCGACACCAACCCGTTCACAGCGTGGACACCGCCTCGGGAGATCCCCCTGACCCGCACGGTCGGCTGACCGGAAGGAGCGCTCATGGCCCGCAGCGGCGACACCGAAGTCGAGTTCAACCCGCGCTTCTTCGAGGAAGTCCTGCGGCAGCCGCGGGTGGAGCGCCTGGTCGACGCGGTCGCCGAGGATGCTCTCGCCAAGATGCAGGCCGACGCGCCACGCGATACCGAGGAGTACGTGAACGGCCTGCACATCGAGCACCGTGAGTCCCGGTACCGGCGCGTGACGCGCGTCGTCGGCTCGGACGAGAAGACGCTGCTCATCGAATCGAAGACCGGGAACATGGCCCGCGGACTCAAGCAGGCGAAGCGATGAGGGTGATGCCTCCGGAGCTGGTCACCTGGCTCATGCGTTACGTGTCGGATGCGGCCGCCGCCGACGGCTTCGACGTCGACGTCGTCGGCGCGGAACCCGAGGACCTCGCGCTCCCGATGCCGCGGCCGCTGATCGTGATCCGCATCGACCCCGGCTCGCGCCTGGACTGGACCACGTTCGACCGGTCGGTCGGGGCGGCCGTGTTCGGCGGGTCGAAAGCGGCCCCGACGCCGATCGTCGACCTCGCCCTGTGGCTGGCATCCGTGCTGTTCGACGACGAGCTCCCGCTCGCTGCGGGCAGCCCCATCGCCCGGGTCGACTTCGACGGATGCAACGGACCCTACGCGGTCCCCGAAGAACTCGACGTCGCGCGCCAGTACATGACCGCGCAGTACGTCGCGGCCGGCTCTTGGTGAGCCACCACCCGACCCACCCGCGGACGCGTCGGCAGTCGACGTGACCGTTCCCACCCACCGGCTCCGCACGCGCGGGGCCTTCTTCATGTGAAGGAGAACACACATGACTGCCGACTCCCAGGGCAACGACCTCGAGTCCGTTGGCGTACCGATCACCGGTATGGCCGCGTTCGCGCCGGTCGCGCCCGCCAACGTCATCGAGAAGGCCGACCTCGGCGCGAGCCCGCTCGTGCTCCCGGTGGCCGCGAAGCGCCTCGGCCTGTACAAGGTCGACGGCGGCCCGGCCGATTCGCGCGAGACCGGCGACGCGATCGAGTTCTTCCAGAAGGGCTACACGCTCGCCGGGGAGGGCACCCGCGCGGTCACGATCAACCTCGCCGAGCAGAACGTCCACGTCAAGGCGCTCACGGAGGGCAAGGAGCCCGACGAGAACGGCGTGATCGAGGTGTCGTCGTCCCTGCCGGACAACCGCTTCATCCTCTACGTCGTCACGCGGTACCGCGGCGGCAAGGAGAAGCGCCGGGAAGGCGTCGCCGCCATCACGGCCGTCGAGCCGGACCAGCAGACCCGCGGCGAGGTCGAGGGCTCGGCGGTGACGTT
>NZ_PNFU01000003.1:358944-479623 GCF_002871415.1 Microbacterium sp. UMB0228
CAGTACATCATCGTGGAGAAGCGGTTCATCGGCCGCCTCGGCGACGGCACCATCATCGAGGTGCCGCTCACGCTCAGCCTCGACTTCATCGACCGGCTGCAGGCGGACCACTCGACCCCGGTCGACCAGTTCAAGGCCATCCTCACCGAGATCGGCGGCGACGCGATCGCCAAGGACCTCGGCAAGCGGGACATGGTCGAGGGCGCGATCCTCGCCGAGAAGTACTTCCGGGTGCTGCAGCGCGTCCAGCAGGCGGCCTTCCCGGAATGATCGCCGTCGCCCGGGTCGTCCGAGAACACCGAGGGAGCGTTACGCGCACGCTGCGCGAGACGTTCGGTGTAGGAATCTCCGACCTGGGCGACGGGCTCACCTGGGGCGAAGCGCGAGACCTCCTCGAAGAGGCCGCCGCCGACCCCGGCACCCACCTGGGTGCGAAGCTGGCGGGCTGGTCGTATCCGGCCACCACCCGCCAGCTTCTCTCGCTGCTCTCCGAGCTCGGCCCGAAGGCAGCGAAAAAGCTCGCACCGTGGGTTCTCCCTGACCCGCGGCGCAGCACCACGACCGCGGACGCCGCGGAGATCGCCGAAGCGCAGGCCGAGATGGAAGCGGGCCTGGTGTTCGCATCCTGACCCGAGGAGGTGCCGATGTCCTCCGAGGTCGGTTCCGGTCACGTCTCGATCTTCCCGGTGATGACCGGGTTCAAGTCGCGCGTGTCCAAGGAGACCCGGGCGGCCGGCGCGGCCGGGGCGAAGACCTTCGAGGGCGGGTTCAAGGGCGCCGGCACCGCGACCGGTCGCGCGCTCGGCCGCGACCTGAAGTCGGCGCTGAACACGTCGACGGCAGGGCTGGGCGCGGACGCGCTGCGCAAGCTGAACGCGGAGGTCGCCGCGGCGTCCGCTTCGCTGTCGAAGGCGCGCATCAAGCAGCAGGACGAGGCCGGTCGCGTGCGCGTCGCCGAGGTGCGGCTGCAGGAAGCGATCGCGAAGTCCGGCGCCGGCTCCTCCCAGGCTGTCGCCGCGGAGGAGCGCCTGGCCGCGGTGCGCCGCACCCACGCTGCCGCCACCGACGCCGTGACCGCCGCATCGAGCAGGCTCGCCGCCGCTCAGACCGTCGCCCGCAATGCTGCCGCCCAGCTCGCCGACACCACCACGCGGTCGGGGCTCGGGCTGAAGCAGATGGGGCAGAACTTCCGCTCTGGCTGGGCCGACGCGAACGCGGCGCGCTCCGCCTTCACCGGCCTCGCCGGATCCATCGGCGGCATCCTCCGGGCGACGTCCGACCTCACAGGGCTCACCCGCCTGGGCGCGATCGCGAAGAACAGCGCCGTGCAGGCGTCGCGGGCGTTCGCTTCCCTCGCCACGCAGGTCGGCGGCCGCCTCGCCGCCGGGCTGTCCAAGGGCATGCGCGCGGTCGGCTCCACGGTCCGCGGCGCGTTCGGCCCCGTCGCCGGATACATGGCCGCGCAGGCGACCGTGCTCGCGTCGCCGTTCGTGAAGCTCGGCTCCCGGGTGGCGTCGTGGATGAGCCCGGTCACCTCGCAGGTGCGGGGCGCGTTCGAGAAGATCGGTGCAGTCGGTGGGCCAGCGGCCCGCCGACTGGTCAGTGGCTTCGGGTCGGGACTGGCCCGGCTCGGCTCCGCTGCCGCATCGGCGTTCTCCGGCGTCGTCTCCGCCGCCGGCCGTGCGGCCTCCGCCGCCGGACAGGCGCTCGGGCGGGGAATTCAGTCCGCCGCGACAGGAGCGGTCGGCGCGGCCGCCGTCGGCATCGGAGTCGCGTTCACCAAGGGCTTCAGCCGCCTCACGGCGATCGATACCGCTCGCGCGAAGCTGACCGGCCTCGGCAACTCCGCCTCGGACGTGAAGACCATCATGGGCGACGCTCTCGCGTCTGTCCGAGGAACGAGCTTCGGGCTCGGCGAGGCGGCGACCGTCGCCGCCTCCGCGGTCGCGGCGAACATCAAGCCCGGCCAGCAGCTGCAGACCCACCTCAAGACCATCGCGAACAACGCCTCCGCGGCAGGGATCTCGATGGAGGAGATGGGCTCCATCTTCAACCGGGCCGCCACGCAGGCCAACGGCGTCCAGAACGACGTCATCAGCCAGCTCGCCGACCGCGGCATCCCGATCTATCAGGCACTCGCCGACCAGATGGGGGTCACCGCGGGCGAGGTCTTCAAGATGGCCTCCGAGGGCAAGGTCGACTTCGAGACGTTCTCGAAGGCCGCCGAAGCCGCAGCCGGCACGGTTGCGGCCGAGATGGGTAAGACCGTCCCGGGCGCGGCGAAGAACTTCATGGCGGCGATGGGCCGTATCGGTGCGAACGCACTCGAGGGGGTCTACGCCAAGATCGGTCCGCTGATCGCCGCCGCGACGTCCGCGCTCGGTCCCATCGAGGAGCGGGCCAAGGCGTTCGGCGACGTGCTGGTGCGCGTCGTAGGTCCGGCGATGGACTGGGTCACGAACCTGTTCAACCGCATCGGGGAGGGCGCGTCCCTCGCCGACTTCGGACTCGCGAACCTCACCGGCGTAATCGCCCCGCTCGGGGCCGCGTTCGCGGCCCTCGGCGCCGGCGGGCTCGCCGGGGTGCTGTCTCGGCTGCCGCTGGTCGGTTCAATGCTCGGCGGGCTCACCGGGCCGCTGGCCGCGCTCGGCGGCCCGCTCGGGATCGTCGCCGCTGGCCTTGCCGGTCTCGCCCTGTCCGGGGGAGCCTTCGCCGGGCTGGCGTCCGGGATCACCGGGATCGTCGACCAGATCGTCGCCGCTCTGCCGGACCTGATCGACCAGGTCGTCGCCGTCGTGCCCGACATCGCGTCCGGCATCATCGGCGCGATCCCGCAGCTGCTCACCGCGGCCGCGTCGATCGTCCAGTCGCTGATCGCCGGAATCGTGCAGGCCGTGCCCCTGCTCGTCCAGGGCGCCACCGCGCTCGTGAGCGGCCTGATCGACGCCGTCGTGTCGAACCTCCCGGCGATCATCGACGGGGCGGTGAGCATCGTCGGCGCGCTCGTCGAGGGTCTGATCAGCGCACTGCCGGTCCTGGTCCAAGGCGCCGTGCAGCTCGTCACCGGGCTACTCACCGCGATCGTCGCGGCTCTGCCGATGATCATCCAAGGCGGCATCACCCTGCTGCTGTCGCTAGTGCAGGGGATCATGTCGGCTCTGCCGATGCTGCTCCAAGCGGCGCTGCAGCTCATCACCGGGCTGCTCACCGCGATCATCGAGAACCTCCCGATGATCATCCAAGGGGGCATCCAACTGCTGCTCTCGCTGATCACCGGGCTGATCGAAGCGCTCCCGATGCTCATCCAGGCCGCAATCACCCTGGTGCTGCAGCTCATCGCCGGACTGGTGACGATGCTCCCGCAGCTGATCGAGGCGGGCATCCAGCTCGTCGTGTCGATCATCACCGGCCTGATCGAAGCGATCCCGCAGATCGTCGAGATGCTGCCGCAGATCATCGAGGCGATCTGGAACGGTCTCGCCGGGGTCGACTGGCTCGGCCTGGGCGCGCAGATCATCCAGGGCATCATCGACGGCTTCTTCAGCATGGTCGACTCCCTCGGGAGCGCCGTCGGCGACATCGTCGAGACGATCACCGACTTCTTCCCGCATTCGCCAGCGAAGCGCGGGCCGTTGTCGGCGGCCGGGTGGCGACGTCTGAAGCAGTCCGGCGCCGCGACGATGGAACAGTTCACCGATGGCGCCGCAGGCGAGGCGGGGAACTTCGGCGATGCCCTTGCCGGGATCGCGTCCTCCGCGTCCGTCCGTGCCCGCGTGACGGTCGACGCGGCGTCGGAGACGATCGCGACGTCGACTCCGCGCCCGAGTGGGAATCCTCTCGCCGCGGGTGAGGGTGGTGCGTCGTTCGTCCAGAACAACCACTTCCAGCACCTTCCTCCTGAGGAAGCGGTGGAGATGGCTGGGCAGCGGATGTCGTCGGCCGCACGGCGAGCCCGTGCGTGAACAGGGAAGGGGGTGGTCGGGTGCTCGTCATCAGGATCGCTGGTCGTGAGATCCTCGGCCACCCCCGGGACCTGTCACGCCCGATGGGCCTATACGTGAAGCCAGAAGGCTTCCAGGGGTGGGAAGGCATCTCCTCGACCCGCAGGGAGGCGCTGGCGCGAGCTGTGGAGCACGGCGAGCACGATACCCCCGTGTACCTCGGCTCACGGGTCGTCACGATCGATGGGTGGGCGCTGGCCCCCACCGAGCCGGAGCTCACGCACCTGCAGGACCAGGTGACAGGGATGCTCGGTCGCGGACGCGAGCAAGCGACGGTTGAGAACCGCGGCCGCACGCTGTCCGCCATGTGCAGAACGACCCTCGCGGAGTCGGAAGACCTCGGATACAGCGGACGCCTGCTGCGTGCCGAGTTCCAGGTGCAGCTCGTGTTCGCGGACCCCCGCCGCTACGGCGACACCAACGTCCTACCGGGCGACACCCTCGCCCCTCGGAACCCGGCTGCCGTGGCGACGAGCATCCCCGTCTTCCATCGCGGGAACTTTCCCGCGTACCCGGTGATTGAGATCCCGAACGCTCCCGCCGGGTACTCGATCACCTCGCCGGGCGGCACGTTCACGGTTGCGGGCGCGACCGCCGGCGGCACGCACACCGTAGACCTGCGCCGCGGCCGCGTGTTCCGCAACGGCGTCGAGATGCTCGACGTCGGTCGCGGGAACCTCTGGACCGTGCCGCCGGGGGCTCCCTTGGTGCATACGCTGTCCGTCCCCGGAAGGGTGCGGATCACCGACACGTTCGTCTAGGAGGTCTGATGCCACTCGAGTTGTGGGTGCATGACGCGATCACCGGCAACGAGGTCAGACAGGTGTTCCCTCTCGCGGATGGCGCTTCCTGGTCGACGAACCTGTCGAACACGGGGGAGTGCTCGTGGGGCTTCCTCGTTGGTGAGGATGAGGCGCCGCTCGATGGTGCGCGGATCGCGTCGCTGTTCCGCCCGAACGCCCGTCTACTCGCGCTCCGGTGGGGCACTGAGGTGCTCGGGGCATGGAAGGTCGAGGACTGGGACTACAGCGGTGACACGAGCATCGTCACGGTGACCGGCCCGGAACTCGTGCGCAACGAGACGAAGTGGCGCATGACCTACGGTCTGAGCGAGTACGGTCCGGCCGGCACCCTGTCCGTCGGTAACCGCGATCACCGAGGCGCGGTCCGCGCGATCATCAACCGCTTCATGGTCTGGTCACCCGAATGGCACTATCCGATCGATCTGCCCGGCGAAGCGGTCGGCGGGTTCTCCCAGACGTGGGAGTTCTGGAAGAAGTTCACGATCGAAGACTTGCTCGTGCAGATCGAGTCTGAGGGCGTCGAGATCTACTTCCGTCCGTACCTGACGGCAGCCAGACAGCTCAGATTCCAGACGATCGTCGAACCGCGCGTGACTCTCGGATCGAGCTCGTTCCACCTGCAGGCGGAGGACTCGCCGCTCAGTGGGATCCGCTACCGCGTGAACGGGGCCGAGCAGCTTACCGGTGGTCAGGGCATCGGCGAGGGCACCGGCCAGGACCAGGAGGTCCGGTATGCGGGAGGTCCGCCGTTCACGATCCCGATCCGCGACGTGAAGATGCAGTTCCCGGATCTGGCGGGCGACCGGCTGCAGGCCGCGACGAACGCCTGGTTCTCGGAGGCGAAGAACCCGACGGTGCAGTGGACGGTCGAAAAGTTCACCAGCTCGGACGATTACCCGCCCACGCTTGCCGTCCCGGGCCGCGGATGGAAGCTGCAGTCCGCGGGCCATCCCGTTTACCCGAACGGGGTGCATTCGCTGCGCGTGATCGCCGCCTCTGGCGGCTGGGGCGCAGATATTCGAACGGAGGTGCAAGGTGGCGCGTGACCTCAATGAAGCATGGGGATGGATCGAGAAACTCGTGCGCCGCGTGGCTCGCTTGGAGTCCGGGGCGCAGCTCGAGAAGTCCTCCATCACGAACGGGCGTATGCGGTTCATCGGCGGCCAGCTGCTGATCGACTCGGGTGGGTCGCTTCGCGTCGTCGGTACGGCGGACGTTGCCGGGACTCAGCGGGTCACCGGCCGCCTTGAGGGCTCCGGTTCTTTCGACTGGACGGGGCCGTCCTGGCTGCGCGGCGGGTCCACCATCGAGGGCACTCTCCGAGTCACCGAGACGGCGCAGCTCGTCGGCAACACGACTATCGGCGGTACCTGCACAATCGGCGCATCTCTTGCCGTCAACGGGCAGGCGACGCTGAACAGTGACCTCACCATCGGGCGCGGGAGGATCCGGGCAGGAGCCGTCACGATCACCCCATCCGGGGGCGGAGCCGTGCAGGTCGGAACTCTGCAGATTGACGGCGCGAACGGTGGCACTATCCGCTCGAGCGGCACGATCTATCTCGAAGGTGACGGACCGTCCGTCCGCGTGGTCGGACAGCTGTCTGCGAGCAGCATCCTCGCTTTCGGCAAGATCATTGCCGCCGAGTTGGACGTGATGGGTGCGAAGAACTTCCGCATGCCGCACCCCACGAAGCCCGGCCACTGGCTACGGCATGGCTCCACAGAGTCTCCGGTGTCGGGGATCGAGTACTGGGGCGACATCACCCTCGACGACAGCGGCACGTGCCGCGTTGAGCTTCCGGAGTACTTCGAAGCCCTGGCCAAGCCGGACGGCCGGTGGGTATCCGTCACAGGTCGCGGCTTCGCCGCGGACTGGACCGACATCGATGAGGGCGCGTTCACCGTCACCGGCCCGCCTGGGGGACGCGCGTCCTGGCTGGTGAAGGCCGAACGCTTCGGCGGCGACTTCCTCCTCGAGGAGGAGTTCCCAGCCGACGACGCGAAGGAGACGTGATGGGCGGCCTGGTAATCGAAACGGTCCGGCCGGGCGTGCAGTTCGTTCCCGACGCCGCAGCGGCGTTCCGCCGGGCGGAGGCGCAAGTGCGCGCCGAGTTCGACCGCGACATTGACGTCAACTCGACATTCAGGTCGTGGTCCGACCAGATGCTGATGTTCGTCAACTGGGGCAAGTACGCCGCAGGCAAGGGCCCCCACCCGGGGCACAGCAAGGCAGTGCACCCCAGCGAGTCGTTCCATGTGAGCGGGCTGGCCCTGGACTCGGATGACTGGCGCATCCCGCGCATCGTGGAGATCCTCGCCGAGAACGGCTTCATCCGAAACCGGCTGCATGTGCCTGGCGAGAACCACCACTTCGAATGGATCCGCTCACGCGACAAGAACTACGGGAAGCCCGCGATGGTCGCTGGCAACACCGCTCAACCTCTGGAGGAAGACGACATGCCCGGCCCGGACAAGAAACTCATCGCCTGGAACAACATCCACTACTTCGTCATCGGTGACGAGTCCATCTCCTACGTCGGGGAGCCCGGCTGGCTGCCGTACCTGCGCGACCACTACGGTCCGCGAGGCAAGGAACTTCCGGTCGACAACGGTGCGCTGACGGTCGAGCTTGTCATCAACAAGATTCCGTGGGACGCGGTTGACGCCTGCATGCGAGGGGTCGCGTTCGGCAGTGACGGGCGGAGCTGGTCGCGCCTGCAGGCCGAGGGCGTCGCGATCCGCGGTCAGCAGTCCGCGTCGCAGAAGACCCTCGAGGACGTCCTCAAGACCGCCACCCGGATCGAACAGGACGGCTGATGACCGAACCGCTCCCTCAGGCTGGGAGTGCCCATCACGCCGAGCACTCCAACAAGATCGGCTGGGGGTGGTGGCTCGTCGCGAGCGTCGGAGTTGCGGCGGCCGCGGCCGTCGTGGTCGTGGCCCTGATCGCATCATTGCGGTCAGGTCGGGAGATCGACCCGAATCAGGTGATGCTCGCGCTCATCGCTCTCCTGGGGAGCCTCGGCGCGGTCATCATCCCCAAGCTCAACGCGGTCGGGAAGAACACCTCACAGACCGCCGAGCACGTCGTGAACTCCCACTCCTCGACGATCCTGCGCGACGACATCGACGAGATCAAGCGCATCGTCAAGGCCACCGATTCGCGGCTCTACGGCGTCGAGCAGACCCAGAACTTCCAAGCGCGGGACATCCTCGGCATCCGCGAGGAGATCGGTCAGATCCGCAAGAGCGAGCGCGACCAGTGGGACGCGATCGAAACGACCGCCGGCAAGCGCCGGCAGAATCCAGGAGGCACTTCATGAGCAAGATCTGGTTCCCGCTGCAGCGAGCGATCCGCACCGCGGTGCAGGTCTTCATCGCTGCGGCGGCCGTCCTCGCGACGACCGTCGTCGTCGCCCCGCAGATCATCGACGCGGTCGCCGACGTCGTGCCCGGGCCGGTGATCGCCTGGGCGACGGCCGCGGTCGCGACGCTCGCCGCGATCAGCGCGGCCATCGCCCGCGTGATGGCGATCCCCGCCGTCGACGAGTGGCTCCGCAGGATCGGCGCGGGTTCGGCGCCCGCGGGAGCGGTCGTCGCTCAGATCGACGGGAACGCGACCGGCCTGACTCGCCGTCAGTGGCGCGCCATGCAGGACGGCGCGGATACCGGCACGGACGACGCTTCCGGGCGCCGTGGCCTGCGCTGACCAAGGGAGGGCCTGATGGCTACGATCACGTTCACGCTGTCGGACTTCGGTCTGGCATCGCTGGCGCCGCTGTTTCCGACCGTGACGTTCGTGCCATCGGGCCCCGGTGTCGCCGACGGCCGCCTGTTCTCGTCGACACCGGTCGAGGCGATGCTCGCCGGCGACTCCGGAACGGTCACCCTCGCCCCGACCGACGGTGTCGTGCCGGCGGTCTGGTACACGGTGCACATCACGCACCTGAACGCCGGGGGAGTGCCGACGCACTTTGACCTCCTCGACCTCCGCATCCTCGTTCCCGCTGAGTACGTCGGTCCCATCACCGGTCTGCCCGGGGTGCCGATCTCGCCGACGACCGTGCTCGTTTCACTCGACCCGCCTCCCCCCGGCTACAAGGGGTTCTGGCTCTACTCACCCGCGACGGGGCAGCAGATGCCCCTCGACGACCCCCGCATCGGGGAGCTGAGGACGGTGGCCTAATGGCTGACATCACCACGCTGACGAACCTCCGCGGACCTGCCGCCCGAATCGTCGAGGTCTCCGCCGTCGACGTCCCCCCGACCGACCCTCCGTTCGTCGAGATGACCGGGCCCGACCAGGGCCGTCGCATCACCTTCGGCCTTCGGCGGGGGCTTCCCGGGGTGAACGCGGTCGAGAACGACGAGGCCGTGGCGACCTACGTCGGCACTCCGGGCACGGACACTCGAACGGCACTCGACAATCGGTACACCGGCCTCGGGGCTCTCACACCGGCTGCGGACGGGACGCGCTGGGTTGCGTTCGGAGATTCGCTGACGAGCCGGCTCGGCAACGGCGCCCCGTATCAGGGTTGGGTCGATCGAACCGGGTTCCTGTCCATGCAGCAGGTCTCCGCTCTGTACAACGCGGGCATCGTGGGTAACAACGCTGCGGACATGCTGGCGCGAATCGAGACCGATGTGCTCGCGTTCGAGCCGAGCTTCGTGTCCGTGTGGGTCGGGACGAACGACGTCACTCAGGAGCGGAGCTTCGCGGACTACAAGGCGGACGTGGCGGAGATCGTCGCGATCCTGAAGCGCGCAGGAGCTGCTGTCGCGCTCTTCACCATCCCGCCCCGGGCTGACACGTCGAAGGCCGCGACCATCACCACGTGGAACGCGTGGCTTCGGGAGTTCGCTCGCGTCAATGCGTGCCACCTCGTGGACACATACGCGATCCTCGTCGACCCCGCGACCGGACAGTTCAGGGCGGGATTCGACTCGGGCGACGGGATCCACATCGCCGAGGCAGGCCACCAGGCGATCGCGACATTCGTTCAGTCCCGACTGCTGCCCAGGCTCGTCCTCAGCGATACGCTGCGGCCGCTGACCAACAACGACCCGCACAACCTCGTCCTCAACGGGCTCCTCCTGACGAACGAGGACGGATCGCCCAGCGTGCCCGACCACTGGCTGTATGCGGGAGCATCGGGCGGGATCACCGAGACCCTCGTGAACGACACCGACTTCCAAGGCGGGAAGGCCTGGCAGATCAGCGTCGCAAACCCCACGGGGTTTCGACAGTTCTTGCAGAACGTGATCCCGGATACCTGGGTGGTCGGAGACCGACTGCTGTTCACCTGCAAGGTGAAGTGCACTGCGGCGGCTGGAGTGAGCACATTCAAGGGCTTCCGCCTCGACGCGAACTTCTTCGGCGCCGCTGATCCCAACCGGCGAGTGACCGAGAACATGCACACGCCGGGAACGATCGGCATCGTCGCGGAGGAGTTCACGGTCCCGGAGGGCACGACCGGCCCGGTGCAGATCGCCTGCATGATCGACGTCGATTCGAACGCGTCCGCGACATTCCGCATCGGTGAGCTCGCGGTCTACAACCTCACCGCTCTCGGCCTCGCCTGACGAAACCCCCACCTTGACCCTCGGGTCAGGGTGGGGGTTTCGTCGTTGGGCGATCAAAGGGACGATGCGACGTGACCGCCAAACTCCGCATGACCGTCCGCTGTCAGGTGGATGCCGTCCGAGAAGGGGAGGTCCCACTCGGTGGCGTCGAGATATGGGACGCCGTGCTCTTTCGCCGCCTCGCTCAGCACTTCGACTACGTCGGCGATCTCGTCGGCGTCGAATGCAGGGGCTCGCGTCGGTCCCACGAGGACGAGCACGTCATTCCCGCTCAGGAGATCGTCGATGGTCCGCTCGAGGGCTTTCATGTCGCCGCCGACATCGTTCAGTCCGCCCTGCAGGATCAGCGGACCACTCGCGGATTCGGTTAGTTCGGAGAGGGATGGGCTGTCGCACAGGCCGTCGCGGGTGAAACCGGCGCCCGATGACGCGGAGACGGTAGCGCGCCTGTCTGGGAGATAGGAGACCCAGGAGGTGCGGGGGTCATCCAAGCCGAAGCCCTGGGTGTAGGAGTCGCCGATGATCGTGACCGACTCGCCAGTTCCGATCGGGGCGGCGGTGGCGGCGTCGAGGGACGCGACGAGGTCGCACTCTGCGGCGGCGATCCGGTCCTCTCGAATGACGTACACGGCGGCGCCGGCGACGACGAGCGCGGCCCCTGCCGCCGCTGCGATCCAGCGCTTCTTCACGTGACGACCCTAGCCCACACAAGCAGGCCAAGGAGCGTCGAGAGACAGTGGGGTCAGCGGCGATGTGGAGCGGCGGGGCCAGACCAGCTATAGGTCCCACTCGGGATCGTAGGACTGGATGGTTTCGATGGCGCCTGAGTGCGTGTAGTCCGGTTCCTGCTGGATGATCACGCGAGTGCTGGCACTGATGAGCACGCTTGCGATCCCGGTGGTCGTGGCGAGTGTGAGGAAGCCGGGTTCCGTGCGGGCGATGTTCTGGATGCGAGACATCACGTCGGTCAGATCGGAACCCGAAGTCAGGTAGAAGTCGTGGCCGTCGATCGCGACGCGGGTGCGTAGGGAGTCTTGGTTCCGCGAACTCATAAAATAGACCCTACGCCGGGCGGGGAAGGGGGGCCCTTGGGGGTTGATGCTCGCGGGGTGATAGGAGTATCGTGCGGGGTCCTCAGGGACGGCTCCACCGAGTGAGACTGGGGCAGGCGGCTATCTGCGGTGCCGCTCCCCGGGTTGCTCCCGTCAGCTCATGATGACAGCCCCCATGGTTGACCATGGGGGCTGCGCAGTCTCCGGTCGTCTTCCCAAAGAAGACCCGGTCTCTTGCCTCCCCCGAGGTGAAGGACCGGGCGAGGTCAGCCGTTGGCGGTCGAGCGCGCCCCCGCGCTCACGGCCCCAGCACGTCGCCTTGTGGTGACCTCTGCAAGCTCGGGGGGACGAGCTCACAATCAGAGAACGTAGTCGCATTGATTAGTACGCTCCTGGAGGTTTGCTTAGAGCCACGTCCCTTAGCTGACTTCTGCAGCTCCGGTCGACGGGTCGAGTTGCTTCCCGGCGGCCGGCTCCGGAACAAGATACAAGCCTGTGGGGGAGTTCGCGGTGAAGGCGAGAGCGTCCACCCATGCCCTGCTTACTGCGGGCTGGCGCCCCTGGGAGTACTTAAAGATCAGGTTGCTGCCGGGGTGGATCCAGACCGTGGTGCGGCCACCGCCAACGCTGGCGTCCTGTTTCCAGGTGAATCCGAATGGCTCGCCACGGCGGAGCTTGGTGGTGATGACGAGCTGGATATGGGCGAGGGCGCGATCGTCGATGTCGATCTTCTGGTCACCTTCGTAGATGAAGCGGCCCACGGTCCCCATTCCTAAGTCAAGTGCTTGTGAGCGGGCCCGTTGGCCGCTCTTCGCGACTCCAAGATTGCCACACTCCGGGATCGTTCTTGACCAACGGACCGTGGATAATCACCCGGCGTGGAAAAACTACCTGGGTGGGGTATGTTCATCGAATGGGAACTATCCAATACGGCAGCGGTAGCGAGATCCACATCGAGGATCGCGCCCTCGCGCACCTCAAGGTCGCGATCTCGACGAAGCTGCGCCGCAATGAGAGCTTCACGCTTTCCTGGCGGCACCCCGACGGCGACGCCCCCGGACGGTCCACGATCTGGCTGCACCCGTCGATCCCGCTGCGCTTCATCTTTGATGACGTTGAGACGCCGGACCTCAATGCCAAGTGGCTGCAGGCGCTGATGATCGAAGCGAGTTCGTCCGGTGGAATCTCGCTCACCGACGAGGTCACTGACGGTCCGATGGAGCTCGTCTCCGGCGCCGCTGGCGCCGCGACCTAACCCGCCGCTTTCCTGCCCTCTGGCCCCCGTTGAGCATCCGCGCTCGGCGGGGGCCTCTCGCGTGCCGACCGTTGCCAGACCGGGTGGAATTCGGTGTCCCAGCTGAGGGCTTATCTTTTCTGTATGGGAAAGCTCGAGTACAACAGTTCGCGGCCTCCGATCGAGGTTGAGGACGCGCTCTTGGCGCACTTGAAGATTGTCATCGCGACGAAGCTGCGCCGCCAGGAGAGCTTCATGATGACCTGGCCTTCGGGATTGAAGCGGCCCGGGCGACTGTCGACCTGGATGCACCCCTCGATCCCCATGGTGATCGAGTTTGATGACGAGCATCCCACGAAGATCGACCCCGTTCGAGTGAGCGCCATGATGGAACGACTCAACGCACGCGGCGAGCTCGTCCTCGACGAGTTCACCTCCAACGACAGAGGCTAGGGCGAGTCAAGCACCGCGGGGTCCGTGGTCACGAACAGCGTAAGAGCAGCCGCCGATCCGTGCCCGAGGACCTCGGGAGTGTGCGGGGCGGGCAAGGACCGGCGGTGCTTCCCGACCATGATCCAGGGCTCCAGGCTGGGGAGTGCGCGCAGCGCCGCGCAGAGCGTCGCGGTGTGCTCGTCCTCGAAGTAGCCGACCCAGGTGCCGACGGCTTCGGCGAGCACGTCGGCGCGGTCGCCGGCGGTCGCGCGGAGCTCGGAGATCACTGGTGCTGGGTTGGTGGTGTAGCGGTTGCGGGAGCAGATCGCGTCGAGGGCGATGCTGAGCTTCACCGTGGGGGAGAGGCCTCGAGTGGGCATGGCCGGGTGTCCTTCCTCCGGCCGAGGAGTCGAGTATACGACGCCGCGGAGACGCTGCCGCTCCGCTCTGAGATCCATGGTTTAGTCGTGGTTTTGATCGCGTACTTGCGTGTACCGGGGCGTACCCATTCCGCGGAATGGCACGGAAGGTGCAGGAAAGTACAGCAATGTACAGGTGACTCTTCAAACGGGGGTTACGGGTTCGAGTCCCGTAGTCGGCTCCACCCCGGAAGGCCCGCATCTCCCGCGAAACGCGGGGAATGCGGGCCTTGTGCGCATCTCGGCGAGGAGTGCGACCCACTTCACCGGCACCCACGGGCCCAGCGCTAGGCTCTGCGCATGAGCGAACCCGCGGACGAGTCCGGCCCATCGCTGATCCAGCAGCGGCTCGCACTGCAGCGACGGAAGACCTGGGCGATCGTGCTCGCCGTGTTCTGGACGGTGAGCGCCGTCTGGTGGCTGAGCTCCGGTGTTCTGACGGACGCGCGCGCGCTCGATGTGATGCGTGTGGCCGTCGGTGCGGTGAGCGGGGCGTTGGCGATCGCGTACGTGCTCACGGTGAGGCGCGCGCTGCGGGGACATCCGAGACTTCGAAGCGCGACACGGGATAGACACGGGTCGCCACTAGCTGGCAGGTGCTCAACTCACGATGTTCCGCCTCGGAGGCTCACTCTCGACAGCCGCTGTCTCGCGTAGAACTTCGGAGGGTGTTATGTTACTGGGGTGCAGGTGGTCGGCACCCCGCCCCGGCCACCTGCGCATCTTTTCGCGTCACCGCGGGAATGTTCGCGCCGCTCGTCGCGGTTGTCTCGGACATGACCCGCATCGGCTCCAGTGACCTCGACGTCTTCCCCCTCGCCCTCGGCGGCAACGTGTTCGGCTGGACGGCCGACCGCGACGCCTCCTTCGCCGTCCTTGACGCCTTCGTCGACGGGGGTGGCGACTTCATCGATACGGCGGACTCCTACAGTGCGTGGGTGCCCGGCAACGAGGGCGGCGAGAGCGAGACGATCATCGGAGCGTGGCTCGCGGCGCGGAAGCCCCAGGGCGTCGTCGTCGCGACCAAGGTCAGCCAGCACCCCGCCTTCCGCGGTCTCTCGGCGGGGAACGTGCGCCGCGCGGCGGAGGCGTCGCTCGCTCGTCTCGGCGTCGACGAGATCGACCTCTACTACGCCCACTTCGACGACGAGTCCGTGCCGCTGGAGGAGACGGTCGAGGCGTTCGGCGCCCTCGTCACGGACGGGCTCGTGCGGCACGTGGCGGTGTCGAACTACACCGCCGACCGCATTCGGCAGTGGATCGACATCGCGGATCGCCTCGGCGTCGCGCGACCGGTCGCCGTCCAGCCGCACTACAACCTCGTGCACCGTAACGACGTCGAGGACACCATCATCCCCGTCGCCGAGGAGTTCGGGCTGAGCCTCGTGCCGTACTACGCGCTGGCGAGCGGCTTCCTCACCGGCAAGTACCGCTCGACGGACGCCGGGGGAGAGGGGTCTCCGCGGGCCGCCGGCGCTGCGAAGTACGCCACCGAGGCTGGACTTCGGATCATCGACGCGCTGGACGAGATCGGCGGAGCGCACGGCGCCTCGGTCGCCGCGACGGCCCTGGCCTGGCTGCGTGCGCAGCCGACCGTGGTCGCGCCCATCGCGAGTGCCCGGACGGTGGATCAGGTGCCGGATCTGCTCGCCGGTGCGCGGCTGGAGCTGTCGACCGAGGAGGTCGAGCGCCTGAACCGCGCGTCGGCCTGGACGCCGCCGCAGGGCTGACCCGCTCTCACCGACCGACGAGGCCGAGCCGGTGCGCGAGGATCACGGCATGGATCCGGTCCCGCGCCCGGAGCTTCGCCAGGATCCGCCCGACGTGCGTCTTCACCGTGGACTCGCCGACGTAGAGCGACGCCGCGATCTCGGCGTTCGTGAGCCCCTGGCCGATCGCGACGAACACCTCGCGCTCGCGTTCGGTCAGGGAGCGGTATCCGGCGTCGTCGACCTCATCGAGAGGACTGGTTCCGAGCTGCGAGCCGACGTGCTCCAACAGCACGCGGGTCACCCGGGGCGCCAGCGCGGCGTCTCCACGATGGACGGCACGGACGGCGGAGAGCATCTCCTGGCGCTGGGCGTCTTTCAGGAGGAACCCGCTGGCACCGGCCCGGATCGCGCCGAAGGCGTACTCGTCCAGATCGAAGGTCGTGAGGACGAGCACCTTCGTCTCGGGATGCGCGCCGACGATGGCCGTCGTCGCCGCGATCCCGTCGAGCTCCGGCATCCGGATGTCCATGAGCACGAGGTCGGGGGCGAGTGCGGCGCTCTGAGCGATCGCCGCCCTCCCGTCGGCGGCCTCCCCGATGACGACGATGTCGGGTTCCGCCTCGAGGACCATGCGGAACCCCAGGCGGATCAGCTCCTGGTCGTCGACCAGGAGCACGCGGATGGGTGATGTCATCTGTTCTCCTCCTCTGTCGGCAGCACGGCGCGAAGGATCCATCGGCCCGCACCGTCCGGCCGCGACTCCAGTGTGCCGTGGACGTGGGAGGCGCGTTCCTGGAGACCCCGGAGACCGAAGCCTCCCTCGCCCGGAGAGCCCGCGACGCCGTCGTTGACGATCTCGACGACCACGGACGCGGGCATGTACTCGAGTCGCACGGATGCGGCGGTCGCGGTCGGCGCGTGCCGCATCGCGTTCGTCAGCCCCTCCTGCACGATCCGGCCGAGCGCGTGGGCGACGTCGGACGAGATGTCCGCGTGGCCGGTGGTGGCGAGTGTCACCGGATACCCGGTCCGCTGCGCGGCCGCGACGGTCTCCTGCGGGGATGCGGGCGAGACCGGCGCGAGGAGGAGCGGGGCGTCGTCGTCCCGAAGCACCCCGAGCATCGCCCGCATCTGGGTGAGCGCGCTGCGGGCGGTGTCCGCCGCAGAGGTGGCAGCCGCGCGCGCCTGTTCGCGGTCCGGAGTGGCGGCCGCTCCCTCGGACAGCGCCACGACCACGGTCAGGGAGTGCGACACGATGTCGTGCATCTCGCGTGCGATCCGCGCCCGCTCCGCCGCAGCGGCGAGCTGCGCCTGCTGGTCGCGCTCCACGAGGAGCTGCCGGGAGCGGTCGATGACGGCGTCCAGGTAGCGCTTCCGGTTGCCGACGTTCGCGCCGATCAGGGTGCCGATCAGGCCGAGCACGACCGTGCCGAGCAGGGCGTTGACCGCCTCTTGGAGTGTGAAGACGCCGGCCCAGAGGAGAAGCCCGGCTCCCGAGGCGCTGGCGGCGACGCCGATGCCGAAAGCGGTCCACGCGGCACGGGTGGAACGGTAGACGGCGAGGGAGTAGCCGGCGAACAGCAGCAGCGGGCTGCTCCCAGGAAGCGCGGTGAACAGGAGGAAGACGTCGAGCAGGATCGCCGCGATCGCCGGGAGCCACGGCTTCCGTCGGCGCCAGAGCAGGGTGGCGGAGGCGGCGACCACGCAGAGCGGCAGCAGGGCGGCGAGCACGAGCCCGACGGGGCCGCGGTCGTCATCGTCGATGCGCGCGGCGGGTGTGATCGTGAGGACGATGCAGAGCAGGGTGAGCAGGACGTCGGCGAGGACGGGATGGCGCGCCCAGAAACGCCGGAACACGCCGGGAGGACGAGGGAGCCGCAGCCCCTCGTCCTCCCGGACCGTGTCCGTTCCGCGTCGCTTCGCCGGCACCCGGTCTCCTACGCGTCCCGCGTGCGGAGGACGGCCCACGCGGCCAGCAGACCGCCGACCACCCAGCAGCCGAGGGTGAGGAAGGCGACCGGCGCATCCAGCGTCGCCGTGTCACCGGGCAGGATCGCGCTCTGCGCGGCGGCGACGGGCAGGTAGGCGGAGGCGTCGATCACCCAGGCCCAGGCCTCTCCCGCCATCGCGAAGAAGCTCGCGACGATCGGCAGGACGAACAGCAGACCGACCGTCGCCGCGATCGCTCCGGCACCCGAGCGCAGGATGAAGCCGAAGGCCACGCCGATCAGCGCGAAGACGGCCATGGCGAGGGAGGCGACCACGATCGGCAGGACGGAGGCCGCGGGGTCCGACCAGTCGATGCCCTGCTCCCGTCCCGCGACCACGGCGGACACGGCGACCGCGGCGACGCCGAAGATGACCAGCGACGACAGGAAGAGGAAGCCCGCGAGCACGAGCGACTTCGCCAGCAGCACGGACCCGCGGATCGGGTCGGCGGTCAGCGTCGAGCGGATCATGCCCGTGGAGTACTCGCCGGTGACCGAGATCGCTCCGATGATGCCGGCGAGCAGCATCGTGAACTGGATCGGCATGACAACCGCCTGGATCGGGTCGAACCCGGGGGCATCGATCGCCTGGGCGATGAGGACGGCGATGCCGATCGTGAGCACGGCGGCGATCGCGATGGACCACCACGTGGACCGGAGGGTGATGAGCTTGATCGCCTCGCCGCGCACAGCGCGTGCGAAGGTGAGGCGCCGACCCGAGTCGACGGCGGGGGGCGTGAGGGCCGGGGTCGTCACGGCGGGGGCGGCGGTCATGAGAGCTCCTTCGTGCGGTACTCGACGGCGTCGCCGGTGAGGGCGAGGTAGGCCTCTTCCAGGGATCCGGTGGTCGGGGTGAGTTCGTGCAGCGGGATCCCGCGCTCCGCGGCGAGGTCGCCGATGCGGGCTGCCGGGAGCCCCGCGATGTCGAGCAGATCGGGAGCGGCGCTGACGATCTCCACGTCCGGACCGCCCACCGCGGCCACGAGGTCGGTGGGGCGGGGTGTCCGCACGCGCACGCGGTTTGTCGTCCAGGAGCGCACCAGCTCGGCCAGCGGAGCGTCGGCGAGGACCTTGCCCCGTCCCATCACGATGACGTGGTCCGCGGTCTGCGCCATCTCGCTCATGAGGTGACTGGACAGCAAGACCGTCCGGCCCTCGGAGGCGGCATGCCGGACGAACTGCCGCACCCAGCGGACGCCCTCCGGGTCGAGGCCGTTGACCGGCTCGTCGAGGATGAGGGTGTGCGGGTCACCGAGCAGTGCGGAGGCGATCCCGAGGCGCTGCCCCATGCCGAGGGAGAACTTCCCCGCGCGCTTGCGGGCGACCGCGCCGATGCCGGCGAGCTCGATGACCTCGTCGACGCGCGACGTCGGGATGCCGTGCGTGGCGGCCATCGCGCGGAGGTGATCCCGCGCGGTCCGACCGGTGTGCACGGCTTTGGCATCGAGGAGCACGCCGACCTCGGTGAGGGGCGCCCGGAGCTTGCGATACTCCTGGCCGGCGACGGTCGCCCGGCCGGCCGACGGACGGTCCAGCCCGACGATCATGCGCATGGTCGTCGACTTCCCTGCGCCGTTCGGTCCGAGGAAGCCGGTGACGGTCCCCGGCTGCACGGTGAAGGACACGCCGTCGACGGCGGTCTTGTCCCCGAATCTCTTGGTGAGGCCTTCTGCGGTGATCATGGTCCCCACGCTACGGACCGCCGGGGCGCGGCGCGTCCTCCCGGAGGACGATTCCCCGGTGCGGTGCGATCGTCCTCCGGGAGGACGGCGCCGTGGAGGACAGGTGCCCGTGGAGGCTCCGATAGTGTCGAGAGGTGACTCCCGCCCGCCGCCTCCCCGCCCCTCTGGCGCTCGGGGGAGCCGTCGCGATCGGGGTCATGACCGCGATCCAGGCGGGCATCAACGGGGTCCTGGGCGTGCGTGTCGACAACGGCATCGTCGCCGGCTTCCTGTCCTTCGCGGTGGGGCTCGTGGCTCTCGCCGTCGTCATCTCCTTCCTGCCTTCAGCGCGTCGTGGTGCTGCGCGCCTCGGCCGCGGCATCCGCGACCGGAGCATCCCGTTCTGGATGCTCCTCGGCGGAGCCTGCGGCGCTCTCACCGTCTCCACCCAGGGGCTGACGGCGGGCATCCTCGGCGTCTCCCTCTTCACGGTGGGTGTCGTGGCAGGGCAGACCCTGCACGGCCTCGTCCTCGACCGCATCGGCTTCGGACCGGCGGGCGTCGTGGCCGTGACCCCCGGCCGGGTGATGGGCGGCGTGCTCGCGCTCGCCGCGGTGGGGATCTCCCTCTCGGGCGATGTGCTGGCGACCGCCCCGCTGTGGATGCTGCTGCTGCCCTTCGCCGCCGGTGTCGGCATCGCCTGGCAGGCCGCGACGAATGGTCGGCTGGCCCAGCGCGTGCAGTCGCCGATCGCCGCCACCCTGATGAGCTTCATCGCGGGAACCTTGGTCCTGGCGGTCGCCGCCGGCACCAGCGTCGCCGTGCGGGGGTGGCCGGCCGCGCTGCCGACCGAGCCCTGGCTCTACCTCGGCGGCTTCCTCGGTGCGGGCTACATCCTGCTCGGCGCCTTCATCGTCGCGCACACGGGCGTGCTGCTCATGGGGCTGGGATCGGTGCTCGGGCAGCTCGTGACGTCCGTCGTGATCGACCTGCTCTGGCCGGCGCAGGCGGGACCGGCGCTGTGGCAGGTGATTGCGATGGTCATCGTGGCGGTGGGCTCGGTGCTGGTCGCGGTGCCCTGGCGTCGACGCCGGCTCTAGGAGCGGCTCTTCTTCGCGGCCTTCGCGGCCTTCCTCTTCGCCTTCTTCTTCGCCTTCTTGCGGGCCTTCTTCTCGGCCTTCTCGGCCTTCTTCCTCTCGGCCTCCTGCGCCGCCGCCTCGGCTGCCGCCCGCTCCTCCGGAGAGAGCTTCGGCGGCCGGGTGAGAAGCGCGCGGGCGTCGACCGTCTTACGCCGGCCGGGGCTCTTGCCCTCGGGCTTCGCGCCGACGTAGAGCCAGCCGAGGAGCTCCTCGTCGGGCCCCAGCCCGTGCATGCGCGCCACGGGCTCCGAGCGCGTGTAGTGTCCGGTGCGCCAGATGACGCCCCACCCCGCCTCATCGAGCAGCAGGCTCAGCACATGCGCGACGCCGGAGGCCACCGCCTCCTGCTCCCAGCGCGGCACTTTCTCGCTCGGACGGTAGCTCGCGACCACCGCGATCAAAAGCGGGGCCCGCAGCGGCTTCGTCGACGGCTCCGCGTCGCCCTGAGCCTCGGCGATCGCGGCACCGAGGGCCTCGCGGTCCGCGCCGCGCAGCTCGATCAGACGCCAGGGGCGCAGCGAGGAATGGTCGGCGACGCGGCCGGCGGCACCGACGAGCGTCACCAGCTCCTCGCGCCCCGGGGCGGTGTCGCCGACCTTCGACCAGGACTGCCGTGCGCGGACGGCGTCGAGGGCGCTCACGACTCGTCGGGCGTGAAGTTCAGCGCGATCGAGTTCATGCAGTAGCGGTCACCGGTGGGGGTGCCGAAGCCGTCCGGGAAGACGTGGCCGAGGTGCGAACCGCAGGTCGCGCAGCGGACCTCCGTGCGCACCATGCCGAGGCTGTCGTCCTCGAGCAGCTCGACCGCATCCGGCCGGACCGACTCGTAGAAGCTCGGCCAGCCGCAGCCCGAGTCGAACTTGGTGCCGCTCTTGAACAGCTCGGCGCCGCAGGCGCCGCAGGTGTAGAGGCCGGCGCGCTCCTCGTCGAGCAGCTCACCCGTCCAGGCGCGCTCGGTCGCCGCCTGGCGCAGCACGGCGTACTGCTCTTCGCCGAGCTCGTCGCGCCACTCGTCTTCGGTCTTGTTCACGCTGTAGGGCATCGTGTCCTCCTGAGTCCTCTCCATTCTCCCTCGTGCGAGGGCGTCGGTGGCGCTTCGCGTCAGAATGGACGCATGACCGACGCCGTGCAGGAGCGCTATGCCCGATTCGCGGCGACGGAGGCTCCTGGGCGCAGCGCGCTGTACGCGGAGTGGGCGGCCGGGGTCGCCGCCGACCCGGAGATCAGGGAGCTTCTGCGACGGATCCCGCCGACCCGACGTCAGCCACCCCTCGTCTTCGCCGTGTCCCGCCTGCTCGGCGCCGGTCACGGACCGTACCGGGAGTGGCGTGAGTTCGTCCTCGCGCAGGCCGACCGGCTCGTCGGCGAGTGCACCCGGCGCGCCCTGCAGACCAACGAACCTCTGCGGACCGCCGCCCTGCTGCCCGTGCTCTCCGAGATCGACGGGCCGATCGCACTGCTGGAGATCGGCGCCGCGGCGGGCCTGTGCCTCTACCCGGATCGCTACTCGTTCCGCTTCACCGACGGAGACGGACGCGTCCGCCGCGCCCTCGATCCGCTCGACGGCCCCTCGGCGGTGCTGCTGGAGAGCACCGTGTCCGGAGACCTTCCGCCGCTGCGCCTGCCCGAGGTCGTGTGGCGCGCGGGCATCGACCTCGCCCCGCTGGACGCGGCGGCCGCCGACGACCGGCGCTGGCTCCGCGCGCTCGTGTGGCCGGGGGAGGAGGGGAGGGAGCAGCGCATCACCGCCGCGCTCGACATCGTCGCCGCCGACCCTCCGCTCCTCGTCGCCGGCGACGCGGCCGCCCACCTGGACGATCTGGCGGCGTCGGCTCCGGCGGACGCCACTCTGGTCATCACGACCCCGGGGGTGCTGGTGCACATCCCGCGGGCGGAGCGGACGGACCTCGTCGCGACGATCGCGGGACTGCCGGCGCACTGGGTCACGATCGACCCACCCGGCCTCCTCGACGTGTGGGAACCACCGGTCGACGCGGAGACCTGGCCGGGCTTCGTCGTCGCGCACGATGGCCGCGTGCGCGCCGCCGCGGATCCGCTCGGCGCGTGGTGGGAGTGGCGCGCGAGGGATCGTCGTCCGACGACCTAATCTGAGGGCATGTCCGCAGACCCCCTCACGGAGCGCGATCGCGCGATCCTCGCCCTGGAGGCCGCCTGGCCCCGCCATGGCGGCATGAAGGAGGAGGTCATCCGCAGCAGGCTCGGCATGAGTGCGGCGCGCTACTACCAGCTGCTCGGGCGGCTGATCGACTCCGAGGCCGCGCTCGAGTTCGACCCGATGCTCGTGCGCAGGCTGCGCCGGCTTCGGGACGCCCGCGGCGCCAGACGGGCCGCGCGAATCCCCGGCTTCACCGGCTGAGCGGACGCGACCGCGGGGATCGGGCCGGTCGCGGAACGGTTTGCCAGGGACGTGCCGCTAGCATCGAGGGGTGTCCAAGCCCCCCCGTGACCGTTTCGACGAGGTCCCCCGTTCCACCGGACGCGTAGGAGCGCACCGCGCCGAAGCCCCGGGAATGAACGGCTGGGTCGTGCTCCTGTGGTCGTTCGTCGCTGCCCTCGTGCTCATCATCGCCGGCATCTTCGGCGCCCTGACCGTCATGGGACGCATCGACCTCTTCCCGGAGGCCGCCCCGTCCGCGGCCCCCACGCCGGAGCAGACAGGGGTGATCGACCCGACGTACTCGGTGCTGATCCTCAACGCGACCCCGGACAACGGGCTCGACGACCAGATGCGCGACACCCTCATCAACGCGGGGTGGGCGGCGGAGACCGTGCTCGCGAGCGACAGCGCGAGCGATGATTTCGAGACGACGACCGTGTACTACGTCACCGCCGAGGACGAGGAGGCCGCGCAGGGCCTCGCCGGCGTCATCGGCGGTGCGGAGGTGCAGCAGAGCGATTACTACGCCGGCCAGACCGAGGACGGCCAGAAGCAGCTCACGGTCGTGATCGGTCTCGACCGTTCCGCGTCGGTCCCCGAGACTCCGGCCCCCTGACGGACGTCTCCCCACGCAGATCGCACGGCTTGCACTCGATGGTGTCGAGTGCCAGAATGGCGTTAGCACTCTCTCACTCTGAGTGCTAAACCCACCGTCTACGTCCAGGAGGGACGACAAAACTCATGGCAAAGATCATCGCCTTCGATGAGGAGGCCCGCCGCGGCCTCGAGCGTGGCCTCAACATCCTCGCCGACGCGGTCAAGGTGACCCTCGGCCCGCGTGGTCGCAACGTCGTGCTCGAGAAGAAGTGGGGCGCCCCCACGATCACGAACGACGGTGTCTCCATCGCCAAGGAGATCGAGCTGGACGACCCGTACGAGAAGATCGGCGCGGAGCTCGTCAAGGAGGTCGCCAAGAAGACCGACGACGTCGCCGGTGACGGCACGACGACCGCCACGGTCCTCGCTCAGGCCCTGGTCCGCGAGGGTCTGCGCAACGTCGCGGCTGGAGCCGACCCCATCTCCCTCAAGCGCGGCATCGAGAAGGCCGTCGCCGCGATCACCGAGGAGCTGCTGAGCACCGCGAAGGAGATCGACTCCAAGGAGCAGATCGCCGCGACCGCCTCCATCTCCGCCGCCGACCCCGCGATCGGCGAGCTCATCGCCGAGGCCATCGACAAGGTCGGCAAGGAGGGTGTCGTCACCGTCGAGGAGTCGCAGACCTTCGGCACCGAGCTCGAGCTCACCGAGGGCATGCGCTTCGACAAGGGCTACCTGAACCCGTACTTCGTCACGGACCCGGAGCGCCAGGAAGCCGTCTTCGAGGACCCGTACATCCTCATCGCGAACCAGAAGATCTCCAACATCAAGGACCTCCTGCCGATCGTCGACAAGGTGATCCAGGACGGCAAGGAGCTCGTCATCATCGCCGAGGACGTCGAGGGCGAGGCTCTCGCGACGCTCGTGCTGAACAAGCTCAAGGGCATCTTCAAGTCGGTCGCCGTCAAGGCCCCCGGCTTCGGTGACCGTCGCAAGGCGCAGCTGCAGGACATCGCGATCCTCACGGGCGGCCAGGTCATCACCGAAGAGGTGGGCCTGAAGCTCGAGAACGCCACGCTCGACCTGCTCGGCCGTGCGCGCAAGGTCATCGTCACCAAGGACGAGACCACGATCGTCGAGGGTGCCGGCGAGGCCGACCAGATCGAGGGTCGCGTCACGCAGATCCGTCGCGAGATCGAGAACACCGACAGCGATTACGACCGCGAGAAGCTGCAGGAGCGCCTGGCGAAGCTCGCCGGTGGCGTGGCCGTCATCAAGGCTGGCGCTGCGACCGAGGTCGAGCTCAAGGAGCGCAAGCACCGCATCGAGGACGCCGTCCGCAACGCGAAGGCCGCCGTCGAGGAGGGTATCGTCCCCGGTGGTGGCGTCGCGCTCATCCAGTCGGGCACGAAGGCGCTCGACGCTCTCTCGCTCGAGGGCGACGAGGCGACCGGCGCGAACATCGTGCGCGTCGCGATCGAGGCTCCGCTGAAGCAGATCGCGCTGAACGCCGGTCTCGAGCCGGGCGTCGTCGCCAACAAGGTGTCCGAGCTCCCCGCGGGCCAGGGCCTGAACGCCGCCAGCGGCGAGTACGGCGACATGTTCGCACAGGGCATCATCGACCCGGCGAAGGTCACGCGTTCCGCGCTGCAGAACGCCGCGTCGATCGCCGGCCTGTTCCTCACGACCGAGGCCGTCGTCGCCGACAAGCCCGAGAAGGCTGCGGCTCCCGCGGGTGACCCCACGGGCGGCATGGACTTCTGATCCGCTGAGAGGTTCAGGGACCCAGGTCTCACACGGAAAGCCCCCGGCTCCGGCCGGGGGCTTTCTGCGTCCCTCAGCGGAAGAGGCTCGCCGAGTACTGATCCGCTTCGGCGTACTGGGTGGCCACGGCGCCGAGCGAGGTGCCGATCCCGTCCAGGACGAGCTCGACGTGCTGCTGGGCGCCCTGCCACTCCTCGGCGCAGCTCTGGAAGGCGGCCGAGGCCGTGCCGACCCACACGCTCTGCAGCTGTCGGAGCTGGGACATGAGGGTGGCGGACTCGGCGCGCAGGCGCTCGATGGTCGCGCGGGTTGCGGCCTCCGCCGCGTGGACGGCGTCGGTGTCGACGGTGAAGACGGTCATGGGATCTCCCTTCGAGGAAGCTCCGACGGTACGGGGGCTGCAGCGCCGCCGGAGAGGCAAGACCGCGTCCGGTCCGGAAGCCGCGAGAAGGGGCGGTCCGCGAGAGATCTGTGCAGGAGCGGATGCCTACGGGAGGTCGTCGAGCCGGTCCAGGGGCTGCGTGTCCTCGAGGAGATGCTCCGGGGTTGAGCGCGCGGGCGCGAGCGGGAGCGTGACGGTGAAGGTGGCGCCGCCTCCCGGGCTCTCCGACACCGCGATGTCGCCGTTGAGCGCCTTGAGGATGGAGGCGACGATCGCCAATCCCAGGCCGGAGCCGCCGGTCTCCCGCGCGCGGGAGGTGTCGGCTCGCCAGAACCGCTCGAAGATCTGCTCCCGGATCTGCGGCGGGACCCCCTCGCCGTGGTCAACGATCGAGATGCTCGCGGTGCCCGCCGCGCGGTCGGAGTCCACGACGATCTCGATCGGGCTGTCCTCGGGGGAGAAGCGGCGGGCGTTGCCGAGGAGGTTCGTGACGACCTGACGGACCTTGTTCTCCTCGCCGAGCACGATCGGCGGTGTCCGCACCGGGATGTCGGCCACCTCGGTGAAGTCGATGGCCGGCGGCTGGTCCTGCGGCCGCGCGCGGCGACGAAGGCGCGACAGGGTGGCGCGGGGGCGCGGCTTCGGCGCGGGCTCCGGGGCGATCGGCACCACCGGGGTGCGGATGGGTGTGGTCGGGACGTTCTCGAGCGTGCGGTCGATCACGGAGATCGTGCGGCCCGGAGCTGCGGCCCGCACGTCGAGGGCGGCATCGCGTGCGATGGGGCGGAGGTCGAGCGGGACGATCTGCGGCTCGCGCTCCTCGTCGAGTCGGGCGAGCGCGAGCAGGTCCTCCACGAGGACGCCCATGCGGATCGCCTCCTTCTCGATGCGCTCCATCGCCCTGGCGGTATCCTCCTCGCCCTTGATCGCGCCCATGCGATACAGCTCGGCATAGCCGCGGACGCTGACGAGCGGAGTGCGCAGCTCGTGGCTGGCGTCGCCGATGAAGCGCCGCATGTGCTGCACGGTGCGATCGCGCTGAGCCAGGGAGCGATCCACCCGGTCGAGCATCGTGTTGATGGCCGCGTTCAGGCGCCCGACCTCGGTGGTCGGCTCCAGGTCGGTGAGCCGCTGTCGGAAGTCGCCGGCGGCGATCGACATGGCGGTCTGCTCGACCTGCCCGAGCCGACGGAACGTCAGCGTCACGAGGCCGCGGGTGAGCAGTGCCGCGACGAGGATCGTGATGAGGGCGATGGTGATGTAGATCCCGAAGTACTGGCTGATGATGCGGTCGGCCTCGGCGAGGGGGAGCGCCACCATCTGGATGCTCAGCGGGTCGCCCTCCTGCTGCACGACGGCCGCGGCGGCGTGGTAGACCCGGCCGTCCGTGTCCTCGAGGGCGAGCACCTGATCCTCGTTCGCCTGGGCGTCCGACAGGGTGTACTCCGCGGGGAAGACCGGGGCACGACCGGAGGCGCTGGGGGCCGTCGCACGCAGGGCGCCCTCCGCATCGTAGATCGCGAAGGAGAAGTCCCGGGGCTTCTCGTCCCGCGGGGTGTACGTGGTGACGCCGTCGATGGTCGTGGTGTCGAAGTACCGGTCGACGAGGTCGCTGGTCACCAGTGCCGGAAGCTGCGCGTTGATGTTCTCCACCAGGGCGTTCCGCAGCAGCGGCACCGTCCCGATCCCGGCGACGAGGAGACCGAGGGCGAGCACGGCGACCGTGACGCCGGTGACCTTGGCACGGAGGCTGATGCGCCGCCACCAGGCGGTGACCGCATCCGGCTTGTGCGCCATGCGGTCCTCCCTCGTGCGGCGGCGATGCCGTCCGGGGACGGCGGGTGCGGGCTCGACGGTCTCAGACCGTCTTGCCCACCTTGAGCATGTACCCGAAGCCGCGCTTCGTCTGGATCAGCGACTCCTCCGTGTGCGGATCGATCTTGCGACGCAGGTACGAGATGTAGCTCTCGACGATGCCGGCGTCGCCGTTGAAGTCATACTCCCAGACGTGGTCGAGGATCTGCGCCTTCGACAGCACCCGGTTCGGGTTCAGCATGAGGTAACGGAGGAGCTTGAACTCGGTCGGGCTCAGGTCGATTGGCTCCTTGCCGACGTGCACGTCGTGCGTGTCCTGGTCCATGGAGAGCTCGCCGGCGCGGATGATCGACTCCTCGTCGGCCTGCATCGTGCGGCGGAGGATGGCCTGGGCCCTGGCGACGATCTCGTCCAGGCTGAACGGCTTGGTGACGTAGTCGTCGCCGCCGGCGTTCAGGCCCTCGATCTTGTCCTCCGTGCCGTCCTTGGCCGTGAGGAAGAGGATGGGGGCGGTGAATCCGGCGCCGCGGAGGCGCTTGGTCACGCTGAACCCGTTCATGTCGGGGAGCATGACGTCGAGGATGATGAGGTCCGGCTCCTCCTCGAGGACGGCGGAGATCGTGGCGGCGCCGTTGGCCACCGTCTTCACCTGGAACCCGGCGAAGCTGAGACCCGTGGAGAGCAGGTCGCGGATGTTGGGCTCGTCGTCGACGACCAGGATGCGCGCAGCAGTCATGACCCCATTATGGTGACTTCGGCAATGCGCGGGCTGATTATCCTGCGGAACGGCGTGGATGCGGTCGATCCGTCGGCGGGTGGATGTGCCGCACAGGCGGCCCGGGGGAGGATCAAGGTATGAGTTCGATCGAGGACGCCACCGCCGCCCCCGTCATCCCGTCCGCGCCGTCCCCCGAGGTCGCTGAGCGCGGGCTCGAGTACCACCGTCTAGCGCTCCTCCGCCCGCGCCCCCGGTGGTGGAAGCCGCTGCTCACCGGACTCCTCGGCATCGCGTTCTACCTCGCGATCCTCGTGCTCGTCATCGTGCCGCTCGTGATCGTGTCGGCCCTGGTGCCCGGGTGGGGCGCCGAGCTGCAGATGCTGTTCCGGACCACCGCGTACTTCCAGCTCGACCGTCCGTGGCTCCTCGTGGCGCTCGTGCTCCCGCTCATCCTCATGATCCCCGCCCTGCTCCTGGCCTCGCGGGTCGTTCAAGGGCGAGGCGTCGGGCTCCTGTCGTCGGTCACCGGGCGGCTGCGGATGGACTGGCTCGGCCGGACCCTCGGGCTGGCGTTCGCGGTGTTCGTCGTCTACTTCGCCGTGGTGCTCGGCTGGTCGGCGGCCCTCGGCGATGCGGTGACACCGGACTTCTCCCACCCCGGGCTCCTGCTCATGGTGGTGCTCCTGCTCGTGCTGATCCCATTCCAGGCCGCCGCGGAGGAGTACGTCTTCCGCGGCTATCTCATGCAGCTCGTCGGGACCTGGCTCCGGCACCCCGCCTTCGCGATCCTGCTGCCGGTGCCGCTGTTCGTGCTGGGGCACGGCTACGACGTGTGGGGTGCGGCGAGCGTCGGCCTCTTCGCCGTCGTCGCCGCCTGGCTCACGTGGCGGACGGGCGGGCTGGAGGCGGCGATCGCGCTGCACATCGTGAACAACCTGATGATCTTCCTGCTCGGCTCCGTCGCCGTGGTCGACGCGAACGCCACCTCGGGGTCGCCGGTGGATCTCCTGGGCTCGGCCGCGGCGATGCTCGTCTTCGCCGTCGTCGCGGACCGCTGGGCGCGCCGGAGAGGGATCACCCGGACCGCGTCGGCCGTCGCCCGCGGGACGCATCTCCTCCCGGCGAGGATGCACGGCTGAGCGCCGCGCCCCTGTTCAGGCGGCGATCGCTTCGGCGTCCATGATCGTGTAGCTGTACCCCTGCTCCGCGAGGAACCGCTGCCGGTTCTGCGCGTAGTCCTGGTCGACCGTGTCGCGGGCCACGAGCGTGTAGAAGCTCGCGGTGTGGCCGGACTGCTTGGGACGGAGCAGCCGCCCGAGCCGCTGGGCCTCCTCCTGCCGGGAGCCGAACGAGCCGGACACCTGGATGGCCACCGACGCCTCGGGGAGGTCGATGGAGAAGTTCGCGACCTTCGACACCACGAGCAGCGAGATGTCGCCCTCGCGGAACGCCCGGTACAGCTCCTCGCGTTCCTCGACCGGGGTGGACCCGGTGATCTGCGGGGCGTCGAGCGCCTGCGAGAGCGCGTCGAGCTGGTCGAGGTACTGGCCGATGACGAGGATCTGCTCGCCCTGGTGGGCCGCGATCAGCTCGCGCACCGCATCGATCTTCGCCGGTGCGGAGGCCGCGAGCCGGTAGCGCTCGTCGTCGGTCGCCGCCGCGTACTCCAGGCGGTCCGCCGGGGGGAGGTCGACCCGCACCTCGAAGCAGGCGGCGGGGGAGATGAACCCCTGCGCCTCGATCTGCTTCCAGGGGGCGTCGAAGCGCTTGGGGCCGATGAGGCTGAACACGTCGCCCTCACGGCCGTCCTCGCGGACCAGGGTCGCGGTGAGGCCGATCCGGCGCCGCGCCTGCAGGTCGGCGGTGAGCTTGAACACCGGGGCGGGCAGCAGGTGCACCTCGTCGTACACGATGAGGCCCCAGTCCAGGGCGTCGAGGAGCGCGAGGTGCGCGTACTCGCCCTTCCGCTTCGCCGTGAGGATCTGGTACGTCGCGATCGTGACCGGCTTGACCTCCTTGGCCTGCCCGGAGTATTCGCCGATCTCCTCGGGCGTGAGGCTGGTGCGCTTGAGCAGCTCGTCCCGCCACTGCCGTGCGGACACGGTGTTCGTCACGAGGATGAGCGTCGTGGTCTTCGTGGCGGCCATGGCCCCCGCGCCGACGATGGTCTTTCCCGCCCCGCAGGGGAGGACCACCACGCCGGAGCCGTCCCTGGAGAAGGCGTCGACCGCGTCCTGCTGGTACGGGCGGATGGCCCAGCCGTCCTCGGCCAGCTCGATCTCGTGGGGCGTGCCGGGGGTGTAGCCGGCCAGGTCTTCGGCCGGCCAGCCGATCTTCAGCAGCTCCTGCTTGATCTGGCCGCGGGCCCACGCGTCGACGACGAAGGTCTCCGGCGTGGGGTGCCCGATGAGCAGCGGCTGGATGCGCTTGTTGTTCGCGACCTGGGCCAGCACAGCGGGGTCGGTCGAACGCAGGATGAGCACGCCCTCGTCGTCGCGCTCGATGACCAGGCGCCCGTACCGGTTGACCGTCTCGCGCAGGTCGACCGCGACGGAGGGCGGAACCGGGAAGCGCGACCAGCGGTCGAGCGTCTCCAGCATGTCGTCGGCGGTGTGCCCGGCCGCGCGGGCGTTCCACAGACCGAGCCGCGTGATGCGGTAGGTGTGAATGTGCTCGGGCGCGCGCTCCAGCTCGGCGAAGATCGCGAGCTCGTGACGGGCGCTCTCGGCGTCGGCGTGGGCGACCTCGAGGAGCACGGTGCGGTCGCTCTGGACGATCAGGGGGCCATCAGACATAGCTGACCAGTCTACCGGCCCCTGGCCGCACAGGGCCTATGTCGGGACGACGGTCGCGGCGCGGATGCTCGACACCGGCAGGGTGCGCTCGACATCGGCCGCCCTGTCCCTGCCGCGCAGCCGACCGCCGCCGATCCCGGTGGCTTCGAGGAGGAGGTCCCTGGTGGATCCGTCCGGCATGCCGACCGTCACCCGCAGCACGGCCTTCACGCGCACCGCCGCCTCCAGCTCCCTGTCCAGCCACGCGGCGTCCGCGTCGGGGCCCTGGTGCTCGCGCAGCCGGGCGATCAGCGGTCCGTAGTCGGGGGCGGGAGCGTAGTCGGGAACGGCGGCCGGATGGCGCGTGCGCACCGCGACGGTCCCGTCGCGATCGACGAGGGTCGCCGGATACCGCGCATCCGTCAGCGCCCAGTACACCGTGTCCTGCCCGACCTTGGTGGTCAGCGAGCCGACGTGCGCGGTGAGTCCGAGAGGGCGGAGCGACTGGTCGACCGCCATGGCCTCGAGGAGGTGCGCGTCCGTGCTCTCCACCCGCGTGCGCCCCGTCTCGTCGTCCACGGAGACCCGCACCAGTCCGTGGCGCTGGCCGGTCTGCGCGACGAGGTAGCCGAGGGGCTGAGGGATGCCCGTGAGCGAGAGGCCGCCGAGGAACTCCAGGATCGAGGACTCATCCTCTCCCGCGGCGAAGGCGTGCGCCACCGACTCCGCGGTGAACCGGTACGACGAGGCCTGGGAGGCCGACTCGCGGCGGGCCATGGTCCGCAGGCGCACGTCCAGCGCGGGCTGCAGAGGACCCGGGGCGATCGCGGTGAGGTCGTTCTGGAGGAAGATCCGGTCCACCTCCGCGGGCAGGAGCGCCGCGAGGGCGGAGGGGTCGGCCGCCGCGCCGCGTCGCAGGGCCTCGGACCAGGCGGGCTCGGAGCCGTCCTCCGCGACGAGACCGAGGAGCCGGGCGCCTTCGAGCTGCCGCGCCGCGTCTTCCGGCCAGGCCGGGTCCCAGGGGTGGGCACGGTGCCACTGCGTGAGCGGGAGCCACCCCCCCGACTCCGCGCGCACACCGCGGGGCAGTGCGTCGCGGAAGGCCGTGGCCAGCACGCTCCAGCGTGCGATCGCAGGAGAGCGCAACCACTCCTCTGCGGCGGGCGTCGTGCGCAGCAGTCGGTCGCTCGGCGTCGCGAGCCCGGCGCGGACGGCGAGGGACACCAGGGGATCGACGCTCTCGACGGGGAGGCCGGCGTCGGCGAGCTGGCGCTTCTGCCCCGCGCTCACGGCGCCGCCCATGAGCAGCGCGACGGGCTGATCCCTGGCGAGGAGGAGGATGTC
The DNA here is from genome assembly GCF_002871415.1 of Microbacterium sp. UMB0228. Taxonomy (NCBI): domain Bacteria; kingdom Bacillati; phylum Actinomycetota; class Actinomycetes; order Micrococcales; family Microbacteriaceae; genus Microbacterium; species Microbacterium sp. UMB0228. Next base: position 390,763 of record NZ_PNFU01000003.1, read on the forward strand.
GGCCACCGCGCCGACGGTGGTGAAGGCGCGTTCGGCGGCGTGTGCGGCCACGGACTCCGAGGAGGCCGGCGCCGGCGTGTCGTCCGGCACGGCGGGGCGGGTCTTCCCGGCGACCGCCTCGGCCACCGGCGGGTGAGGAGTGCCGTCGGGGCGGAGGAGGGCGAGGGCGACCAGGCGCTCCCGCTCGGCGCCGACGACGCTCCCGGAGGCGGCATCGAGAAGCGTCGTGGCCTCGGCGGCGGTCAGAGCTGGCAGCACGCGGGCGATCGAGGACGGCTCCAGCAGCGCCTCCGCGGCGTCGAAGAAGTCCTGCCATCCGGCATCCGGGCGGACGCCCCGTGCGCTCAGGAGCACCGTCAGCTCGTCATCGCTCGCCGCAGCCAGGTGATCGGCCAGCGGGCGTGCGTGCGTGCTCATCGGGGCGGCCTCACCGACGCGACTCTGCGCGGCCCTTCCGCACGAAGCTCATCACCAGCAGCACGATGATCATGACGAACGCGAGCGGCAGACCCCAGTAGGGGATCGCGGCGATCACGGGCCACAGTCCCTCGCCGAAGGCCGCCCGGTCCATGCCCAGCGCCGTGCCGATGATGATGACGAAGAAGCAGATCACCGCCGCCGCAGCGATGCCGAGCGCGGTGAACGCCAGGATGCGGTCGATCCGACGGATGGGGACCTCCGGTCCCCGGCTCTGCGTACTCATCCGCCCCAGCCTACTCGCACGCCGGGAAGCGGCTCCGTTCCGTCCGTGACCGGTAGGCTGGGGGCACGCGCACGAGCGCGTCCCGTTCTGCATTCGACCCCAGCGAGGTTCTCCCATGCCCACCGGCAAGGTCAGGTTCTACGACGAAGACAAGGGTTTCGGCTTCATCGCCAGCGATGACGGCCAGGACGTCTTCCTGCACGCCTCCGCGATGCCCGCCGGCACCGCGGTGAAGGCGGGTGCGCGCGTGGAGTTCGGCGTGGCCGACGGCAAGCGCGGCCTCCAGGCGCTGTCCGTGCGCGTGCTCGAGGCGCCGCCCAGCCTGGCGAAGGCGAAGCGCAAGCCCGCCGACGACATGGCCATCATCATCGAGGATCTCGTGAAGCTCCTCGACGGCATCGGCGGCGATCTGCGCCGCGGCCGCTATCCCTCCTCCAGCCACGGTCGCAAGATCGCGGCCGTCCTGCGCAAGGTCGCCGATGACCTCGAAGCCTGACGCCGACGCGCGTCTCGTCGAGGCGCACGACCTCGCGCTCTCCGCCCTGCGCGAGATCACTCCTGCCGCCACGATCGGGCCGGCCGCCGGCTACATCCCGGAGGAGGACGGGTCCGTCTCCCTCCGCTTCGAGAACCGGCTCCCCGGCTACCCGGGCTGGTATTGGACCGTGACGGTCGCCCGCGTCGACGGCGAGGAGCCCACCGTCCTCGAGGTCGAGCTGCTCCCCGGCGACGGTGCGCTGCTCGCTCCGGAATGGGTGCCGTGGGCCGAGCGCCTCGCCGAGTACCGCGCGCACCAGGCCGAGCTGGCCGAGGCGGCCGCAGCCGGCGGAGACGACGAGGCCGACACGGACGACGAGGATGCCGACGGCGAGCTCGACGACGACGGCATCGACGATGACGAGCTCGACGAGGACGGCTCCGACATCCTCCACGCCGGCGACCTCGACGGGGTGGACATCGATGAGCTCGACGACTCGGAGGACGACGCGTCCGACGAGGACGACGAAGCCGAGGATAACGACGCCGAGGACGACGAGGCAGAGGACCCCGAGGACGACGACGCCGACGCCCGCGATGCGGACGTCGGCGACGAAGAGGAGTGAACCAGGCGGTCAGCCGCCGAGGTTCTCCTGCACGAAGTCGATGGCACGGATGAGCTGACGCACGTCGTCCGGCTCGATCGAGACGAAGGTCGCCACCCGCAGCTGGTTGCGGCCGAGCTTGCGGTACGGCTCGGTGTCGACGATGCCGTTCGCGCGCAGCCCCTTCGCGATCGCCGCGGCGTCGACGCTGTCGTCGAAGTCGATGGTCGCGACGACGGGCGAGCGGTGCGCCGAATCGCTGACGAAGGGCGTCGCCACGGCGGAGGCCTCGGCCCAGTCGTACAGCACCGAGGAGGATTCGGCCGTGCGTGCCGCGGCCCAGCCGAGTCCACCGTTGTCGAGGATCCACCGCAGCTGGTCGTCCAGGAGCAGCAGCGTCGTGAGGGCGGGGGTGTTTAGGGTCTGGTTGAGCCGGGAGTTGTCCACCGCCTGCTTCAGGCTCAGGAACTCCGGGATGTACCGCCCCGAGGCGGCGATCCGCTCGATGCGGTCGATCGCGGCGGGGGAGACCGCGGCGAACCAGAGCCCGCCGTCGGAGCCGAGGTTCTTCTGCGGGGCGAAGTAGTAGACGTCGGCCTGCGCCATGTCGAGGTCGATGCCGCCTGCGGCGCTCGTCGCGTCGATCACCGTGAGCGCCCCGTCCGCGTGGACGCGCTCGATCGGCGCGGCCACGCCGGTGGAGGTCTCGTTGTGCGGCCAGGCGTACACGTCCACACCCTCGACGAGCTCGGCGGCGCTGCGCGACCCGGGCTCGGCGGAGCGGACGTCGGGAGCCTCCAGCCAGGGAGCGGCGGCGGCCTTGGCGAACTTGCCTCCGAACTCGCCGAACACGAGGTTCTGGCTGCGACGCTCGATGAGGCCGAAGGCGGCGGCGTCCCAGAACGCGGTCGACCCGCCGTTGCCCAGGATGATCTCGTAGCCCTCGGGCAGGCGGAAGAGCGCGGCGAGCTGCTCGCGGACGCTGCCGACGAGGTTCTTCACGGGCGCCTGGCGATGCGAGGTACCCAGGATCGAGGCACCCGTCGTGACGAGCGACTCGAGCTGCGCACCGCGCACCTTCGAGGGGCCGCAGCCGAAGCGGCCGTCAGTGGGCAGGAGGTCACGGGGAATCTCGATCGCCATGGCTAGATTCTAGGGGGATCGCGCCGCCGTTCCTCCCGCCTGCGCCCCGTCCGATGTCGCCGGAGGAATGTAGGCTTGCCTAAGAACTTTCGGAGGGCCACATGACGGATCTGATCGACACCACGGAGATGTATCTCCGCACCATCCTCGAGCTCGAGGAGGAGAACATCGTGCCGCTGCGGGCGCGCATCTCGGAGCGCCTCGGCCACTCCGGTCCCACCGTCTCGCAGACCGTCGGACGCATGGAGCGCGACGGCCTCGTCGTGGTGTCCGAAGACCGCACGCTCGAGCTCACCGACACCGGCCGCCGCAAGGCCGTCGACGTCATGCGCAAGCACCGCCTCGCCGAGCGGCTGCTGTCCGACGTGATCGGGCTGGACTGGGCGTTCGTGCACGAGGAGGCCTGTCGCTGGGAGCACGTGATGAGCGAGCAGGTCGAGCGCCGTCTCGTCGAGCTCCTCGGTCACCCGACCGAGTCGCCGTACGGCAACCCGATCCCGGGCCTCGACCAGCTCGGCGACCTCCCCGCCCGCACTTTCGACGAGGGCGTCATCGGCCTCGTGCAGCGGCTGAACGCCGCGGGAGAGCCGGTCGAGGGGACGGTCCGCCGTCTCGCCGAGCCGGCCCAGGTCGACCCCGAACTCCTGGAGCAGCTGCGCGACGCGGGCGTCGTCCCGGGTGCGCGCGGAGACTTCCGCTTCAACGAGGGCTATGTGCTCATCCAGATGGACGGCAAGGAGGAGGGCCTGGAGCTCCCCGTCGAGCTCGCCTCGCACATCTTCCTCGTCGGCGAGCCCGCCTGATCGGCTCACCGAGGATTGTCAGTTTCCCAGGGTGACATGATCGTTATCTTCCGGTAACCTCGGTCAGGTCCTCAGCGAAGAAGCCCGCTGGGGGCGAACCGCGAAGATCCGCCTTCCGGCTCGTCGTCTTCCCGAGAGGGATGCGCTCGAACCCGAGCAGTGCATCCCTGCCCTGGGGCAGAGAGTGTCGACGAGCCAGCGCCACCCGAGGTGCGAGGGCTCAGGAGGACCACGTTTTGGCCGCAGACATCGAACCGACCGCGAAGACATCTGAAGACCGAGTACCCGCCCGACGCTCCGGCGCCCGGGTCGGCGTTCGGAAGATCGCAGCCCCTCTCCGGTCGGTGGCGATCTTCGGTGCCGTCGGCGCCCTCGTCGCCGCCGTCGCGCTCCCCGCCTACGCGGCGTCGAAGCCGACGGATGCCACCGCGCAGACCGTTCAGCAGCTCGCCGCCGTCGACGCGCAGTCGCTGGTCGTCGCCTCGGAGGCCACGGCCGCTCCGCTCGTGCGCGGCGCCTTCAGCGCCACCACGCCCGAGGAGATCGAGAAGAAGAAGGCGGAAGAGGCCGCTGCCGCAGCCGCCCGTGCCGCTGCCGCCGCCGCGGCCGCCTCCACGCGCTCCTCCGGGAACTTCAACACGGCCGGCTACGCTCTCGTGGCCCCCGGTTCGGGCGAGGTCCGCTACCCGCTGCCCCTCGGCTCCTGGAATGTCAGTCGCACCGTGGGCGGCGGGCACAACGGCGCCGACATGCTCGCTCCGGCCGGCACGCCGATCTACGCGGCCGCCTCGGGCGTCGTGCGCGCCTCCGCCGAGAGCATCGGCGGCTACGGCGTCGCGGTCATGCTCGACAGCGTCGTGGGCGGCCAGCGCGTGCAGACCACATACGGGCACATGCTCTACGGCTCGCGCCAGGTGCAGGCCGGCCAGACGGTCGCGGCCGGTCAGCTGATCGGCTACGTCGGCAGCACCGGACGCTCGACCGCGAACCACCTCCACTTCGAGGTCTGGATCAACGGCGGCCTCGTCGAGCCGATGTCCTGGCTCTCCGTCAACGCCGGCTGAGCCGGACACGTTCTCAGTCATTCATCTCCCGTTTCGCCGCAGGCTGCGTGGGATGGGTTAGCCTGAACCCGTCGTCATACAGGCGGGAGAGGCTGATGGAGCGTACACCGAGCATCCGAACCATGGACGCTCTCGGTCGTCACGTCCTTCGGCATTGCCCGCAGGAATGCCGCGGTGCTGCCGCGCGCGAAAGGCGCCGTCTCTAGACGGCGCCTTTTCTCGTCCCTGCGAACGCTCTTCCTCCTGCACGACGTCGTGTGAGTCGAGAGTGCCGGGAAGCCGTCCCGGCGGATCGAGAGGATGACGAATGCGCACACTGGTCCTGAATGCCGGATACGAGCCGCTGGCGATCGTGTCCTTCAAGAGAGCCCTCGTCCTGGTCATGAACGACAAGGCGACGGTCATCGAGCGCGTCGAGGACGACCCCGTCTGGGGCACCCACGGCGTCTACGACCGCCCGGCGGTGATCATCCTCTCCCGCTACGTGCGCGTCCCCACGAGCCGGCGCGTCCCGGTGACCCGCCGCGGCGTGCTGCGACGCGATGGTCATCGCTGCGGGTACTGCGGCAAGGCGGCCGCGACGATCGACCACGTCCTCCCGCGCTCGCGCGGCGGCGCGGACTCCTGGGAGAACCTCGTCGCGTGCTGCCTGCGCTGCAACAACCTCAAGAGCAACCGCACCCCGCAGGAGATGCGGTGGCAGCTGCGGTTCACGCCGCGCCCCCCGCACGGCACGGCGTGGACGGTACGAGGGGTGGAGCGCAGCGATCCTCGCTGGGAGCCCTACCTCGCCCTCGCCGCCTGACGGACGGCGCGAGGGCGCGCAGCCGTGGTCCCGTAGACTGGGCTGCGCGCCCTCGTAGCTCAGCAGGATAGAGCAGCCCTCTCCTAAAGGGCAGGTCGCAGGTTCGAATCCTGTCGAGGGCACTCCCGCTTCCGCACGCGTCAGGGCCGGCCGCGCCGCCACAGCTTCGACGGCCACCAGATGGCCTTGCCGATGTCGTAGGCCAGCGCGGGGACGAGCAGCGAGCGCACCACGAAGGTGTCCAGCAGCACTCCGAACGCGACGATGAACGCGAGCTGCACGAGGAAGAGGATCGGGATCACCGACAGCGCCGCGAAGGTCGCCGCCAGGACCAGGCCCGCGGAGGTGATGACGCCGCCGGTGATGGAGAGTCCGCGGAGGATGCCCTCCCTCGTCCCGTGCTGCTTCGACTCCTCCCGCACCCGCGTCATGAGGAAGATGTTGTAGTCGATGCCCAGGGCGACGAGGAAGACGAAGCCGTAGAGCGGGACGGCGGGGTCGGCGCCGGGGAAGTCGAAGACGCCGTTGAACACGAGCGCCGAGACGCCCATGGCCGTGCCGAAGGACAGCACCGTCGTGAGGATCAGCAGCACCGGCGCGAGGATCGAGCGCAGCAGCAGCATGAGGATGATCATGATCACGACGAGGATCACCGGGATGATGAGGTTGCGGTCGTGGATGGACGCGTCGTTCGTGTCGATCGACGTGGCCGTCACCCCGCCCACCACGGCTCCGAGGTCGTCGAGCTCTCCGCGCAGCTCGCGCACGGTGGAGGCGGCCGCAGCGGAGTCGGCGGCGTCCGTCAGGGTCCCCTGTAGGAGCACCTGACCGTCGACCGTCGTGGGCTCCGGAGCGGGGGTCCCCGGAGGGCCGACGGCCGTGATCCCGTCCGCCGTCACCGGAGCGGACCCGCTCGGGGAATCGGACGCGGTGACGGTCACCCCGTCGATCCCGTCGTTCGCGAGGAGCACGTCGGCGGCGTCCTGCAGGCGGTCCTCGTCCACGATCACGGAGACCGGGCTCCCCGAGCCGCCGGGGAAGTGCTCGCCGAGCGCGACCTGGCCGTCGCGCGCCTCCGAGGCCCCGAGGACGAGATCGGACTGCGGGACACCCTGCGCGTCCAGCTGGGTGACCCCTGCCGCGCCCGCGAGGAGGACGAGGGTGGTCGCGATCCAGATCACACGCGGACGCTTCTTGATGAGGCCGGACAGTCGCGCCCACAGCCCGGTGGTGCGCATGCCGTGCTCCTCTGCCACGACCTCGGGCTCGAAGCGAGGACGCCGCGGCCAGAAGACCGCGCGCCCGAACAGCAGCAGCAGCGAGGGCAGGAGCGTGAGCGCGGACAGCATCGCGAACACGATGCCGATCGCCGCGACCGGGCCGAGGGTGCTGTTCGACTTCAGGTCGCTGAGCAGGAGGCACAGGAGTCCCGCGATCACGGTGCCCCCGGACGCGACGATCGGCTCGACCGACCCCTTCCACGCGGCGAGGAGGGCGACGCCCTTGTCCTGTGCGACCCGCAGTTCCTCCCGGAACCGCGCGACGAACAGCAGTGCGTAGTCGGTGGCGGCGCCGATCACGAGGATGAAGAGGATGCCCTGGGTCTGCCCGCTGAGCAGCAGGATCTCCCACTTCGCCAGCCACCACACGACGAGCAGCGCGACGCACAGGCCGAACAGGCTCGTGGAGAGCACGACGAGCGGCAGCAGGAACGAGCGGTAGACGAGGACGAGGATCACGAGCACGGCGAGCAGGGCGACGCCGAGGAGGAGGCCGTCGATGCCGGCGAAGCCGGCGGCGAGGTCGGCCGTGAAGCCCGCAGGACCGGTGATGGAGACCGTGATGCCGTCCGGCACCGCGGCGCGCAGCTCGTCGCCGAGAGCGGTGGTGGCATCGCTGAGCTCGGCGTCGCCGTCGATCGGGATGAAGGCCTGCACGGCTCGGCCGTCCTCGGACGGAAGCGCCGGGGAGACGTCGTCCGCGACGCCCTCCACGTCGGGCGCGTCGGCCACCGCGTCCGAGATCGCCTCGAGCTCTGACGGCGTCAGCTCCTCGTCGGAGGTGAAGATCGCGATGGCCGGGATGGCGTCGCTGTCGGTGAACTCGCCGAGGAGCTGCTGCACGGTCGTGGCGTCCGCGGACTCCGGGAGGTAGGTGGTCTGGTCGTTCGACGACACCTCGTCGACCTTCCCGAACAGCGGACCGCCGAAGGACGCGCCCGCCAGCCACACCAGGATGAGGGCGACGGGCAGGAACACCCGCAGCCAGGAGTGGCGTCGGGTGCGCGCGCGGGTCGGCGGCGTCGGTGCGGGGGCGGGGCGGGACATCGGGGGTCCTTTCGGGCGGGCGGGCGGGGAGGCGCCGAGTCAGGAGACCCAGGCGAGGATGAGGATCATCGTGGCGAGGAAGCCGGCGATGTAGTTCAGCGCGATGAACCGGCGCCAGGCGCGGTTCGTGCCGGCCGAGGTCTCGTCGGTGACGTTCCACCACGGCGCGGCGTTGACGATGTAGGGCAGCGCCAGCACGGCGGCGAGAGGTCCGGGCCAGGGGGTCAGCAGCATCGCGGCGCCGGCGATCGTCCAGAGCACGAGGGAGAGCCGGACGGTGGCCCTGGCGCCGATCACGGTCGCGATGGACGAGATGCCGCCCTCGCGATCGGGCCCGATGTCCTGCACGGCGCCGAAGGCATGGGCGGCCATGCCCCAGAGGAAGAAGGCGACGAGGACGAGGACGGTGGTCGTCGTGACCGGGGCTCCGGCGAGGGAGAGGCCGACGAGGGCGGGACTGACGAAGTGGGTGCTCGAGGTCACGGAGTCCAGGAAGGGACGCTCCTTGAAGCGCAGCACCGGTGCCGAGTAGGCGAGGACCGCAAAGACGCTGACGGCGAGCCACAGCCAGGATGCCGGGGTGCCGACCGCGAACAGATAGACGAGGAACGGCACGTTCGTGACCGCCGCCGCCCACAGCGTCGCGCGGTGGATCCGCGGGGACAGCAGCGCGCCCTCGATCCCGCCCTTGCGGGGGTTGGCCAGATCGGAGGCGTAGTCGAAGACGTCGTTGATGCCGTACATGGCGAGGTTGTACGGGATGAGGAAGTACAGCGTGCCGATCACGAACGTCGCGTCGATCTCCCTGGTACTCAACAGGTAGGCGGCGGCGAAGGGGAAGGCGGTGTTGATCCAGCTGATCGGTCGGGAGGAGAGGACGATCTGGGCGATGTCGCGGCCGAGGCCCCCGGTGCGGGACGTCTGATCGGTCATGCCTGCTCCTCCGTCCGGGCCTCCGCGCGCGTTCGCGAGCGGCGCCCGCGGAGGGCGGTCCACAGCGCGGGGAGCAGCAGCACCCCGGCCAGCGGGTAGGCGAAGTCCTCGATCGGGGCGAGCCCGATGTGCAGGCCGGCGAGCGGGCCGGGCGCGTAGTGGAAGAGTCCGGTGGCGATCATCACGGTGTCGAACACGGCGGTCAGCAGGAGGAGGGCGAGGGCCGTCAGCGCGAGGGCACCGAGGCGCGGGGTGTGCCGCGCGGTGACGCAGAGCGCGACCGCGGCGAGGGCAGCGACGGCGAGGAACACGGCGGACAGCTGCAGGTAGGTCATCGCGCCGCTCCTTCCGCCTCGGAAGTGCCGCGGCGGCGCTCCAGGACGCGCACGGCGCCGCCGTAGAGCACCATCGTGCACACGACGAGGAAGACGAGGAAGATCGGCTCTTCGAGAGGGAGTTCGGGAGCCAGGACGATGCCCGTGGCGATCGCCGCCTCGCCGCGGAAGAAGATCCCCGCCGCGATACCGGCCACATCCCAGACGAGGAAGAAGGCGAGGCCGACGGCGGTGACGACGGCCGCCGCCACGGCGTCGCGCCAGAAGAACAGGCGGAACCGCCAGTCCAGCAGCAGCATGCAGCCGAGGGAGACGAGCAGGGCGGCCAGATAGATCGCGCCCATCATGCCCGCTCCGCGCTCGTCGGGCGTGCTGCAGGCTCCGGCAGCGGACCGGGGGAGTGGTCGCCCCGGATGCGCTTGAGCACGATCTCGGCGCTGATGAGGCACATCGGCACCCCGACGCCGGGGGCGGTGGTCGCTCCGGCGTAGTACAGCCCCTGCACGCGACGGGAGGCGTTCTGCGCGCGGAACATGGCGCTCTGCGACAGGATGTGCGCGGGCCCGAGCATCCCGCCCCGCCAGGAGTGGTAGTCGTCCCGGAAGTCGGCCGGCCCCACGGTCTCCCGGACGACGATCCGCTCCCGCAAGTCGGGGATCCCCGCCCACGTCTCGATCATGTCGATCGCGGCGTCCGCAGCCTTCTCGACAGCCGCGGAGCCGGCGCCGTCGCTTCCCCCGTGCCCGAGATCGACGTCGGCCGGCACCGGCACCAGCACGAAGAGGTTCTCGTACCCGTCCGGCGCGACCTCGGCGTCGGTGGCGCTCGGGCGGCAGACGTAGGTGGACGCCGGGCTGGGGACGGCAGGGGTGCGACCGAAGATCGCGTCGAAGTTCGCGTCCCAGTCGTCGGTGAAGAAGAGCGAGTGATGAGGGAGCTCGGGCAGGGCGCCGCGGACGCCGAGCATCACGAGCACGCCGCCGGGCCCGCTCGTGCGCCGCGCCCACCAGGACTCCGGATAGGACTGCAGCGTCGGGGGCAGCAGCGCCGTCTCCGTGTGGTGTAGGTCGGCGCCGGAGACCACGATGTCCGCGTCCTCCACGTGCTGGTGGCTGTCGCGGTCCGTCCAGCCGACCCCGGTCGCATGGGTCGCGCCGTCGGCATCCTGGGTGCGGATCCCGGTGACCTCCGCGCCGGTGACGATGCGGGCACCGGCATCCTGGGCCAGCGCCGCCAACCGCTCGACGACGCGCCAGAAGCCGCCCTGCGGATACAGCACGCCCTGGTCGAGGTCGAGCGCGCTCATCAGGTGGTACATCGCCGGGGCCGTCCGGGGATCGGTGCCGAGGAAGACCGCGGGGTAGCCCAGGATCTGGCGCAGCACCGGGTTCCGGAAGCGGCGGGCGGCGAAGGCCTGGAGGCGCGTGCCGAGCAGCGAGAAGAGCCGAGGGAGCGCGCGCACCACCTCGGGCGCGGCCAGCGTCCTGGTCCGGGTGAACGGGTTGTAGAGGAAGTACCTCCTCGCCATCGTCCCGGCGTCGTGGGCGGAGGCGAGGTAGGTGTCGAGCGCGGCGGTGGAGCCGGGTTCCATCGACTCGAACAGCGCCGAGACGGCGTCCCGGCCTGCGGGCACCGTTACCGGGGCGTCGCCGGACTCGGGGGAGCGGAAGACGCGGTACCCCGGGTCGAGCAGGGTCAGGTCGAGCTGCTCCTCGGTGCTCGTGCCCATCATCGCGAAGTAGTGGTCGAACACCTCGGGCATCAGGTACCACGAGGGGCCGGAGTCGAATCGGAAGCCGTCGCGCTCGATGGTGCCCGCCCGTCCGCCGACGCGGTCGTTCTTCTCCAGCACCACGACGTCGTGGCCGTCGCGTGCGAGCAGTCCGGCCGTGGCCAGGCCGGCCACGCCCGCGCCGATGATGACGATGCGGCTCATCGGTCCCGCTCCATGCTCGTGACGACGACGGCCCGCGCGGCGAGCAGCGCCTTGATCGGATCCGGCACGCGGACCCGCCGGCGGTACAGCTCCGCGGCCGGCGTCCGTGCGACCTTCCGGGTCAGGGCCGCGAAGAGGGCGAGGGCGCTGCGCACCGCGGCACGGGCGTCCTTCGGAAGCAGCGGGATCGCAGCTCTCGCGTCGGCGAGCTGACGGTGGACGGTGTCGACCCAGGCATCGCGGTCGGCGTCGGTGAGACGAGCTGAGCCGCCGAGGTAGCCGCGCTGCAGGCGGTCGGTGTCGTCGGCCAGATCGCGGAGGAAGTTCACGTTCTGGAATGCGGCTCCCAGCCGCCGAGCCCCGCGCTCGAGGATCTCGAGCTCGGCCGGCGTCCGCGTGGCGTCGCGGAGGAAGACCCGCAGGCACATGAGGCCCACGACCTCCGCCGACCCGTAGACGTACGCGGCGTGCGCGTCGGCGTCGTAGGCGGTGAAGCCGGAGTCGCCGGCGATGTCGGCGCGCATCGAGTCGAAGAACGGCCGGGTCAGCTCCTCGCCGATCCCGCACTCGCGCGCCGTCCGCGCGAACGCGTGCAGGATGAGGTCGCTGCTGTAGCCGGTCCGCATCGACCGATGGGTCTCCGCGATGTACGAGTCCAGGGCGGCCGCCTGGGCGCCCGCGTCGAGCCCGGCCTCGGCGGCGACGCCGTCGACGATCTCGTCCGCGATGCGCACCATGGCGTAGATGTTCCGGACGTGCTGACGGTGGCGTCGACCGAGGAGGCGGGTGGCCAGGCCGAACGATGTCGAATAGGTGCGGATCACGTCGGAGGTCGCGATCTCGGCGGTGCGGCTGAAGCGGCGCAGCGCCGCGTCGTCGCGATGCTCGGCGGGGGTCGCGGTCATCGGCTGCGGCCCTCGATCCGGTCGGCGAGCGCGAGGACGACGCGTCCCGCGTCGGCGGAGAGCGTGCCCGCCTCCTCCGCTTCCGCGAGCACCGTCGAGACGGCGGCGAGCTGCTCCTCCACGAGTCCGCGGACGAAGCCCTCTGCACCGCATTCGCGGAGGCGGTCGCGCATCTCCGCCGCGTCCTCGACGCTCAGGTCGGTGGCCCCGAACCGCAGCTCGATGCTGGGCCAGTGGCTTGTCATCCGCGCGTAGGCGATGATCGCGGTCTCCTTGCCCTCGCGGAGGTCGGAATAGGGGTCCTTGCCGTGCGTCTCCGGATCCCCGAACACGGACAGCAGGTCGTCCTGCAGCTGGTAGGCGAGGCCGAGGTGGCCGCCGATCTCGGTCAGCTGCTCCTCGGCTGCCGTCGACGCTCCCGACAGGATGGCCGCCGCGCGGAGGGGGAGGACGAACGAATAGGCGGCCGTCTTCGACGCGCTCGTGGCGAGGATGGTGCGGAGGTCAGCCGCGATGATGCCGTCGCTGAGGGCCACGTCCGAGTGCTCGCCGGCGACGGTCTCGAACACCGTGGTCTCGAGGAGGGCGAGGAGCCGCTCCCGTCGCGTGGCGGGGATGTCGGCGCGGGCGAACCCGAGCACGGCACTGGACAGGAGGAGGTCTCCGAGGAGGATGGCGCTCGACCGGCCCCAGTGCAGCGCCGCCTCGCCACCGGCATCGGGGCGACGGGAGACGAGAGAGCCGATGAGATTGGGGCGACGGCGGCGCGTGAGGTCGCCGTCGATCACGTCGTCGTGCAGGAGGAACGCGAAGTGCAGGAGCTCGACATGAGCGGCCACGTCGATCGCCCGCGCGGTGTCCTCCGCCGTGAGGGGGGCCGTGGTGAGTGCGGACAGCAGGTCCATGAGCATGCGCGGACGCAGGAGCTTCCCCCCGAGGGCGTGCTCGGCCGCCGTGTGCCACAGCGCGGCGAACTCCGCGCCGTAGTGCTCGGCGGCGACCGTGCGCTCGGCGAACCGCCGTCGCAGCACCACCTCGATGCGGGTGCCGAGGTCTTCCTCTGTCACGGTGACGGCCATGGCTCAGACCTCTCCGTGTCGTCGGAGGAGCGGGAGCTGCTCCGCGAGCCAGGGGCTGAAGGCGAAGGGGGTGCGGATGACCGCGGCGAGCAGGTCGTCCACGTCGACCCATTCCCACTCCGCCACCTCGTCGGGATTCGCGGCGGGCTGCCCGTCGATCACGGCGACGTGCACCGGGCAGATCTCGTTCTCCACGATGCCGCTCGCGTCCACGGCGCGGTAGCGGTAGTCGGGGAGGGCGAGGCGGATCTCGGTCACCTGGATGCCCAGTTCGTCGGAGCCGCGCCGGCGCACCGCGTCGGTCATGTCCTCGCCGGGCTGCGGGTGCCCGCAGAAGCTGTTGGTCCAGACGCCGGGCCACGTGCTCTTGCCGAGGGCGCGACGGGTGACGAGCAGGCGTCCCTCGCGATCCTGCACGTAGCAGGAGAAGGCGAGGTGGAGGGGCGTGTCGGTCGTGTGGACTTCGCTCTTGGGCAGGATGCCGACGGCAGTCCCGTCTTCGGCGAGGAGTGTGACGTTGTCCATGGCGCCCTCTCGTCGTTTAGCTAACCTGGCGAAATATCAACTTAGCATGAAGCTGTTGGTGTGTAACATGATCGCATGCACTCCGAGCCCCGCACCACCCCGGTCGCCGAGGCGCCGGCGATCGCGGGGCCGGACGACCTGACTCATGGCGCGATCTACGACGTCGAGGCCAGCGATCCGCGCAGCACGCTCATCGACCGCTCCGGCGTCGCGCCGGAGGATCTGCGGCAGATCGCTCGCGTCATGGAGGCGCTCGGCGGATTGCGCGACGCCGAGCAGCGGCTGTCGCAGGCGTCGCGCCGGTACATGCAGCTGAACGAAACCGACATGCGGGCGCTGCACTATCTGATCGTGTGCGCGAATCGGTCGCTGGTGGCGACACCCAGCGGGATCGCCCATCACCTCGGGGTCTCGACCGCGGCGACGACGAAGCTGCTCGATCGGCTGGAGAAGGGCGGGCACATCCGGCGGTCGCCGCATCCCACCGACCGACGAGCTCTCGCGATCACCATCACTCCGGAGACCAGACACGCCGCGATGGAGACGGTCGGGCGGCAGCAGGCCAAGCGCTTCTACGCGGCCGCGCGGTTGTCGGCGGCGGAGCGCGATGTGGTGATCCGGTTCCTCCAGGACATGACGGAGGAGATCACCCTGCGTGACGAGCCGTGGGCCACGCAGGGCGCACACGAAGATCCCGCCCGACCGTGAGGTGGGGCGGGACCGGATCAATGAGCGGCGCGGTACGCGTCCAGGATGGGGGCCGGAACTCGTCCCCGCTCCGAGAGGGTGTACCCGTTCTCCTTCGCCCAGGCGCGGATCGCCGCGACCTCGGGGTTGCGTGAGGGCCGCTTCCGCGATGAGGAGGACGAGGAGCGCCCTCCTCCGGTGGACGCACCGGATCCCGCCCGACGCCCTGCCGTGATGTACGGCTCGAGGGCCTGGCGCAATTCCTCGGCGTGCGCGGAATTCAGATCGATCTCGTAGGAGGTGCCGTTCAGCGAGAAATGCACGGTCTCGCCTTCTCCGACCTCCAGGACGGTGCCGTCGATATCGTCGACCAGCTGGTGCACAATTCGTCTCGGCATGACGGCGACTTTATCGCGGCGGCGGGAATGCGCACAACAAAGGCCGCTCCTTCATGGCGCCGTATGACGGGGCTGGGAAGAATGCCGATTCAGGGAAGCAGACCCGCGCGACGTGCTTTGGTCACGGCGGCATGCCGCGTCGACGCGTCCAATTTCGACATCGCGGTGCCGAGATAAGCCTTGACGGTGCCTTCCCGCAGACCGAGGTGCGCGGCGATCTCCGCATTGGTCGACCCGAGGGCGGCGCACGCGAGGACGTCGGTCTCGCGCGGGGAGAGGTGGATGACGGGAACGGGACCGGTCGTCGTCGGGAGGTCGTCGCCGGCGAGGGCCAGCAGTCGCCGCTCGACCTGCGCCAGCCGCGCGCGGATGCCGGCGTCGTCGACGGTGGCGGCGATGCTGCGCAGCTCCGCGAAGCTCTCCCGCAGCTCCTCGCGCTGGGCCGGCGCGACGGCAGCGGGCGACGGGGACGCGGCCCGCAGACGGCGCTGCACCTCGTCTCGGATGCGCAGCTCATCGGCGACGGATTGGGCGACCTGCATCGCCGGTGCCGTCGTCACGCCGCCGATCCTCTCCTCGGCCCAGGCGCCGGCATAGAGCACGCCGCGGGGGCGGCCCTGGACGACGATCGGCAGGGCGAGCAGCGTTCGCAGGCCCTCGCCGAGCACGAAGACGTCGTAGTCGTGGGTGATCTGGCGGGAGGAGCCGTAGTCGCTCGTCATCCGCGGGCGCAGCTCCATCATGGCGCGGCCGCCGAGGCCGCGCTCGGGGCGCACGCGGAGCCCGTCGAGAGCACGCGTGCGGGCTCCGACGATGCTCGTGACGCTCACGACGCCCTCTTCGATCAGCCCGCCGAACGCGACGGGGAAGCGCGTGCGCCGCGCGAGCTCGCGCACCGCGTTGGCGACGAGCTCCGCCTCGGATTCGACGGTGATCGGAGAGCTCACGAATACCTACTTTCGGGGGTGACGGCACCGTTCCCCGTTTCGTAGCGTCGACCCTACCACTCGGGCGGCGACAGCCGCGCGTGCAGCGGACATGTGGCAAGGAGGCCCCATGAGCGAACAGGTTCCGACCCCTCAGAACGGTGCGATCGATTACGTCGCCGTCGAGCAATCCCCTCGATTCCTGCGGTTGAAACGGACGCAGCGGTCCTTCATCTTCCCCCTCGCCGCGTTCTTCCTCGTGTGGTATTTCGTCTACGTGCTGCTGGCGGCATTCGCCCGCGATTTCATGGCGCAGCGCGTCTGGGGGGATATCACCGTCGGGCTGCTCTTCGGGCTCGGTCAGTTCGTGACGACATTCGCCATCACGATGGCGTATGTCGCATTCGCGAATAGGAAGCTCGACCCGCTGGCGTCCGAGATCCGTGAAGAACTCGAGAAGGCGCAGGCGGACGCATGACCATCATCCGCACGGCCACCGAGGATGTGGCCCTCGACATCAACCCGGTGTTCAACATCTCGATCTTCCTCGCCTTCGTCGCGGTGACGTTGTTCATCGTGATCCGCGCCAGTCGGAACAACAAGACGGCCGCCGACTACTACGCGGCCGGTCGTTCTTTCACCGGGCCCCAGAACGGATTCGCGATCGCCGGCGACTACCTCTCCGCCGCGTCGTTCCTCGGCATCTGCGGTGCCATCGCGATCAACGGGTACGACGGATTCCTCTACTCGATCGGATTCCTCGTCGCCTGGCTGGTCGCGCTGCTGCTCGTGGCCGAGCTCATGCGCAACACCGGCAAGTTCACGATGGCGGACGTGCTCTCGTTCCGCTTGAAGCAGCGTCCGGTGCGGATGGCGGCGGCGATCACCACGCTCGCGGTCTGCTTCTTCTACCTCCTCGCGCAGATGGCGGGTGCGGGTGGTCTCGTGTCCCTGCTGCTGGGGATCGACGGGCGCGTCGGACAGTCGGTCGTCATCGCCGTCGTCGGCATCCTCATGATCGTCTACGTGCTCATCGGCGGCATGAAGGGCACCACCTGGGTGCAGATCGTCAAGGCGGTGCTCCTTATCGGCGGTGCCCTGGCGATGACGATCTGGGTCCTCGCGATCAACGGCTTCAGCCTGAACACCCTCCTGGAAGCCGCGGTGGCCAACTCCGACAAGGGTGAGGCGGTGCTGGCACCAGGTCTGCAGTACGGCGCCAACCCGTGGGACTTCCTGTCGCTGGGCATGGCCCTCGTGCTCGGCACCGCGGGTCTGCCGCACGTGCTCATGCGCTTCTACACCGTGCCGACGGCCAAGGAGGCACGGCGTTCGGTGGTCTGGGCGATCTGGCTGATCGGCGGGTTCTACCTGCTGACCCTCGTGCTCGGGTACGGAGCCGGTGCGCTCGTCGGCGCCGATGTGATCGCCGCGGCTCCCGGGGGAGTGAACTCGGCCGCCCCGCTGCTGGCGTTGAAGCTCGGTGGTCCGGTGCTCCTGGGGTTCATCTCCGCGGTGGCGTTCGCCACGATCCTCGCGGTCGTCGCCGGACTCACCATCACGGCGGCGGCGTCGTTCGCCCACGACATCTACGCGAACGTCATCCAGAAGGGGCGCAAGGACGCCTCGGGGAAGCCGGTCGAAGCTGATCCCAACGGCGAGGTGCGGGTCGCTCGCCGGACGGTCATCGTCATCGGCATCCTCGCGATCGTCGGTGGCATCGGGGCACAGGGGCAGAACATCGCCTTCCTCGTGGCGCTCGCCTTCGCGGTGGCGGCCTCGGCCAACCTGCCGACGATCCTCTTCTCGCTGTTCTGGCGCCGGTTCACGACGCGGGGCGCGGTGTGGAGCATGTACGGCGGCCTCGGCTCGGCGATCATCCTCATCATCCTGTCGCCCGTGTTCTCCGGCACGCCGACGTCGATGATCCCCGGGATCGACATCGCCGTCTGGCCGTTGAACAACCCGGGCATCGTGTCCATACCGCTCGGGTTCGCGCTCGGCTGGCTCGGGACCGTCACCAGCACGCGGCGCGAGTCTCCCGAGCTGGCGGCCGAGATGGAGGTGCGCTCACTCACCGGCTTCGGCGCGGAGAAGGCCGTCGACCACTGACGCGACCTCCTCGGGTGCGGGCCCGGCGGCCTACTCGCCGGGCCCGCACCCCAGGACCGGGCTTCAGCGGGACTCGAGGTCCAGCAGGAAGCGCTTCCGCTCCGGATGGCCGCCGTAGTGCCCCGCGGAGCCGTCGGATCGCACGACCCGGTGCACGGGCACGATGATCGAGAACGGCGTGAGACGGCATGCCGTCCCGACGGCGCGCGCCGCCCCCGGGTGGCCGGCCAGCACCGCGACCTCCCCGTAGCTCAGGGTCTGGCCCCAGGGGATGTCGCACACGGTGTGCAGCGCCGCCCGGTGAAAACCCTCCACGAGACGCCAGTCGAGTCTCACGTGCTCGTCGAAGCGCACGGGCTCGCCGTCGAAGTACGCGTCCAGGAGCGGCACGAGCTCGTCGGCCGCGCCCGGGTCGGGCTCCGGGACGGCACCGAGCTGCCGCGAGACGCTCTCGAGCAGCCAGGGGACCTGCGGGTCTGCGGACTCGAGGAGGTCGAAACGCACGATGCCCGCGTCGGAGAAGACCGCGAGGGCGTCGCCGAAGGGCGTCGGAGCGAAGTCATAGCGGAAAGTCATGTCCCTTATCCTGACCGGCGCGTTCCACACGAGAGAACCGGCCACAGGCCCGGTCACGCGTTCCGTGGACAACGTGAGCGCACGACCGTGCGGGGGAGGAGTTGTCCGAGCGGGCGTCGTACCGGCTGTTTTTCACCGGAAACCCGCCGGGGATACCGATCTCCGGCGGCGTCGCGCCTAGGGTGTGAGTGTGTGGCGACGGGAAAGCAGGTCTGCGAACAACACAGCGGTGGACAACGCTGTGTCCCTCGGTGACCTGCACGACTCGTCCACCGGAGTCGGCATCGCCCATGCTGCCGAGGCCGAGCGCACGCGCCTGCGGGCCGAGGCTGCCGATCTGGGCGGTCCTTCGCCGCTGAGCAGCTTCCGCGACGGGCCGGAATCCGGCATCGACATCTCCAAGGCGCACCCGGGGAGCCTGCCGCAGTTCATCACCGGCAAGTCGACGCTCCTGTCCAACCTCTTCCGCGACGAGGTGGGCCTGCGTACCGCGCGGCTGGCCGCCGAGCGGATCACGGCCAAGAACACCGAGCTGCGCACGGTCCGCGGCATCGAAGCCGTGCACCTCGCCGTCGGTGTCGCCCGGTGGCGCATCGGCGGGGCCACCTTCGCCGCCCCCGTCCTGCTGCGACCCCTCGCGATCCGCCGCCATCACACCGACTTCGAGTTGAAGCTGCAGGGGGCGTTCGAGGTGAATCCGGAGCTCGTCCGGGTCGCCCGCGAGCACTTCGGGCTGTCGCTCGATGCCACGGCCCTCGCGGCGCTCGCCTACGACGGCGGCATCTTCAAGCCGCAGCCGGTCATCGACAGCCTGCGCGGTCTGACCCGATCGATCGAGACGTTCTCCGTCGAGCCCCGACTCGTCGTCTCCACGTTCGCTGACGTCGCGGGAGCCATGGCCCAGGACGGCGGCACCCTCGACCACCCGGTCCTCAACGCCCTCGGCGGCCATGTCGGCGATCGCGAGCAGGTCACGGCACCGCGCGCCGTTCCGCACCACGTCGGCCCCGACGACCGCGCTCCCGCCTCGGACACGCTCCTCCTCGACGCGGATGCCGAGCAGGAGGCGGTGCTGGGACGCATCACCGCCGGTCACTCCCTCACCGTGGCGACGCTGCCCGGCACCGGAGGCACGCAGACCGTCATCAACGCGCTCGGCGAGCTCGTCCGCGCCGGCAAGAAGGTGCTCGTCGTCTCGGCCCGCCGGTCGACGCTCGACGGCGTACGCCATCGGCTCGCCGGCATCGGCCTCGACAGCCTCGCAGTGTCCCCGGCGAGCCTGCGCCGCGACCTCGTCCGCGCGATCGGCAGGAACGAGAAGGCGACCGCGCCCAAGGTGAGCGAGGTCGACGACGCGCTGGTGCGGCTGCGCACGGTGCTCCGCGACTATCGCGACGCTCTGACCGTTCCGGTCCCCGGCCTCGACGCCTCCGTCCTGGACGCGACGAGGCACCTCACGCGCCTCGCGTCCCTGCCGGTCCCGCCGTCGACCACGGCCCGACTGAGCGTGGACGCCCTGCGCAGGCTCGCGAAGGATCGCAGCGAGGCGGCCGCCGCACTGGCGCAGGCCGCACGGCTCGGCGAGTTCCGCGTCGGACCGAACGATTCGCCCTGGTACGGCGTCACCTTCGGCAGCACCGAGGCCGCCCGCGCCGCCCACGAACTCGCCGGGCGCCTGCATGCCGTCAGCGTGCCCGCTCTGCTCGAGCGCGGCTATGAGCTCATCGCGCAGACGCATATGCGGCCGTTCTCGACGATCGACGAGCTCGGCGACTACCTCGAGCTGCTGCAGGGGATCCGCGACACCCTGGACCGGTTCAGCCCCACGGTGTTCGAGCGTCCGCTCGGGGAGCTCATCCAGGCACACGGCTCCCGCCGCGATGCGCCCGGCATGTCCGGAGCGAACCGTCGCCGTCTCCGCCGGCTCGCCAAGGAGTACGTCCGCCCCGGCGTGCACGTGACGGAGATGCACGAGGCGCTGCTGCGCATCCAGACCCAGCGCACGCAGTGGCAGCGCTACGTCGACGCGGGCGTCGCGCCGGAGATCCCGCTCGGTCTCGCCGACGTGTTCGCCTCCTGGCAGCGGGTCGAAGCGGAACTGGCCGAGCTGGACGCCGCTCTCGGCCGCCGCGAGCCCTTGTCGTCGCTGCCGGTCGCCCGACTCGTGCGCATGCTCGCGGGCCTCGCGGCGAAGTCCGATGTGTTCGAGAACCTCGTCGAGCGCGCGCAGTTGCGTGACAAGCTCGCTCTCCTCGGCCTGGAGCCGCTGCTGACCGAGCTCTCGGTGCGCCACGTCTCCGAAGCGCGGGTCGCGGACGAGCTCGAGTTCGCCTGGTGGCAGTCCCTCCTCGAGCGCGCCTTGCAGGACAACCGGGCGCTGCTCGGAGCGAACACTGCCGTGGTCGACCGCCTCGAGCGCGACTTCCGGCTGGTCGACGAGGCCCACGCGGCGATGGCTGGACCGCTGCTCGCCTGGCAGCTCGCGAACCAGTGGCGCATCGCCATCGTCGACGAGCCCGAGCAGTCGCAGAACCTGCGCCGGGCTCTGACGCAGTCCGCGACGACGGCCGCCGAGGTCGTCAGCGCCGCGCCGACCCTCGTCGACGTCCTGGCTCCGGTCTGGATCTCGTCGCCCTACCTCGTCCCGGAGATCCCGGACGCGGTGGAGTTCGACACCGTGCTCCTCGTCGACGCCGCGGCCATCAACCTCGCTGAGGCGGCCCCGGCGATCCGCCGTGCCCGGCAGGTCGTCGCCTTCGGAGACCCGGTCACGCAGCGGCCCTCTCCCTTCCGCATCGCGGTCGACCCCGCGGAGGACTGGGAGGAGGAGGTCCCGTTCGATGAGGTCTCCGTCTTCGAGCGGCTGTCCGAGCTGTTCCCCGTGATGACCCTGACCCGGAGCTACCGGGCCGGCGGTGAGGATCTCGCGGAGCTCATCAACGACGCGTTCTACGGTGGCGAGATCGTCTCCCTTCCGTGGGCGGGATCGTACCTGGGTCGCGGCAGTCTCACCGTCGATTACGTCGAAGGGGGCACCGGGACGCCCGATCCCGTCTCGGGCGCCGTCGAGAGCCCGGACGCCGAGGTCGCCCGCGTCGTCACGCTCGTCGTCGAGCACGCCGTGCATCGCCCCACAGAGTCGCTCATGGTGGTCACCGCCAGCACCCGTCACGCGGAGCGCGTGCGCGCCGCCGTGACGGCCGCCTTCGCCGGCCGCTCCGACGTCGCCGACTTCGTCGCCCGCGACACCGCGGAGCCGTTCGCCGTGCTCACGCTCGAGGAGTCCGTCGCCGAGAGCCGCGACCGCGTCATCTTCTCGCTCGGCTTCGGACTCACCAAGCACGGCCGCGTCCTCAGCGACTTCGGCGACCTGTCGACGCCGGACGGCGAGCGGCTGCTGACCGTCGGGATGACCCGGGCCCGGCGTTCCATGGTGATCGTCTCGTCCATCCGTCCCTCGGCTTTCGACGACGGGCGTCTCGAGCACGGCGCGGCCACGCTCATGTCGATCCTCGGCGGTCTCGCCGCCCGCGCCCGCGACGCACGCCTGGAGGATCTGGCCGACCCGCTGACGCTCGCGCTGGCGAGGGAGCTGCGGCGTCTCGGCGCTTCCGTCGACGTCGACTACCGCGGTCTCCTCCCGCTCGTGGCGCAGCACAAGGGCAAGGCCGTCGTGATCGAGTCCGATCCGGAGTCCCGCGGAGAGTCTCTGCGCGAGACGCTCCGACTGCGCCCGCAGGTGCTCCGCCGCCTCGGTTGGCACTACGTCCGCGTGCACGCGTTCGACCTCTACAGCGACCCGCGCACCGTGGCGTCCCGGATCGCGACGGTGCTCGGCATCTCGGAGACGGCCCCGCGCGCGGAGAACGACACGCAGCCCCTCGACCTCGGCGACCACCGGAATGACTGACGACCGGGACGAGCCGCGTCAGCGGGTCGTCCGGGTGCCGGGCTCCCGGCGGGCGCGCCTGACGCCGGTCGAGGGCAGCGATCCGGCGCCCGAGGTGCCGGAGGGTGAGGCGCCGCGCCGGTCCGCCCCCGGCGACCGCAAGGGTCCCAACGACGACCAGCTCCTCCGCGACGTGCCTCCACACTACTGAGGCGGCCGCACCCGGAATGAGAAAGACCCACGGCCCTCCGAGGAGAGCCGTGGGTCGTGAGGGCGGTGCGGTCAGACGCCGCGCGGGCCCTGCTGGGTCTTGAGCAGATCGCGGATCTCGACGAGCAGCTCCGCCTCGGTCGCGGCGGCCGGCTCCTCCTCCGGCTCCTCGGCCGGCGTGCCCTTGCGCGCCTCGACGTGGGCCTTGAACGTGTTCATCGGCAGCACGAAGACGAAGTAGACCACGACCGCGACGGCGAAGAAGCTGATGATCGCCGAGATGAGGTCGCCGATCGGGAACGTGACGGTCTCGCCGTAGATGTTGGTCACCGGGATGCCGAACTTCCCCGCCGCGTCCGCCTTGAGGAAGAGGGCGATGAGCGGCTCGATGACGCTCTTCACGACCGCGTTTACGACGGCCGTGAAGGCGGTGCCGATGACGACCGCGACGGCCAGATCGATGACGTTTCCGCGGAGCAGGAAGTCCTTGAAACCTTTGAGCATGGAAACCCCCAAGTCGACTGGGCCTCAGTTCGAGGCGGGAGTCGACGCAGCAGCCGGTTTGGCGCTCGTCGTCGAATCCGACTTCGATGATGCCGAAGCATCCTTCGAACCCCCGGATTTGGCGCGCGAGTCCGTGCGATAGAAGCCGGAGCCGTTGAAGGTCACGCCGATCGAGCCGTACTGCTTGCGCAGTGCGCCACCGCACTCGGGGCAGACCGTGAGCGCGTCGTCGGAGAAGCTCTGGACGGCGTCGAACTGGTGCCCGCAGGCGGTGCAGGCATAGGCGTAGGTGGGCATGGCGGTCCTTGCGGGTCAGCGTCGCCGAGGCGACAGATGCAGCGTCTGCGACGGGGTCACGATGCCGTCGACCGGCTGATCGTGCACCTCGCGCGGCAGTTCGTCGAGTACCTCGGAATCATAGATCACCGCGTACACCGGAGGGCATTTCTCCATGGAGCCGATGGTCTTGTCGAAGTAGCCGCGGCCCCAGCCCATGCGCATCCCCGAGCGGTCGACGGCGGCGGCGGGGACGATCATCAGGTCGACGTCGTTCACCGCGATCGGGCCGAGCACCTCGCCGGTGGGCTCCGGCAGCCCGTACAGGCCCTCCGTGATCTCGTCGGTGTCGTCGGCGACAGCCCAGTCCAGCAGTCCGTCGGAGCGGGTGACCGGGAGGAGGACCCGGATCCCGCGGCGGACCGCGCGCGTCACGAACTCCCGGGTGCCCGGCTCCGTGGTGGTGGAGAGGAAGCAGGAGACGGAGCGGGCGCCGAGCTCGTCGATGAGGGCGTCGAGCCGTTCGCCGATCGCCGCCGCAGCGGCTTCCCGCTGGGGATCGGACAGGAGCTGTCGCCGCTCGCGCAACTCTGCGCGGAGGGCTCGCTTGGCGTGCTCGACGTCGTTAGCCATGGTTCGAGTCTAGGGCGGCCCCCACCGGTAGGCTGGGGGAATGGCTCACGAGAAGATCAAGGCTGTCATTCCCGCTGCCGGGCTGGGGACACGATTCCTGCCCGCGACGAAGGCGATGCCGAAGGAGATGCTCCCCGTCGTCGACAAGCCGGCGATCCAGTACGTCGTCGAGGAGGCGGCGAACGCCGGGATCGAGGACATCCTCGTGATCATCGGGCGCAACAAGAATGCCATCTCGAACCACTTCGACTCCGTCCCGGAGCTCGAGGTGAAGCTCATGGAGAAGGGTGACACCGGTCGCCTGGAGCGCGTGATGAAGTCGAGCGACCTCGCCGACATCCACTTCGTCCGCCAGGGCGAGCCCAAGGGCCTCGGTCATGCCGTGCTCCGCGCTCGGACACACGTCGGCGACAGCTCGTTCGCGGTGCTGCTCGGAGACGACCTCATCGACGAGCGCGACCCGCTGCTCACGGAGATGATCGCCGAGCACGAGCGCACGGGCGCCGCCGTCGTCGCCCTCATGGAGGTCGACCCGGACAGCATCCACCTGTACGGCGCCGCCGCCATCGAGCCGATCGAGGGGTCGGACGCCGTGCGCGTCACCGGGCTCGTCGAGAAGCCCGCGAAGGAGGATGCCCCGTCCAACCTCGCGATCATCGGACGTTACGTGCTTCCCGCGTCGGTCTTCGAGATCCTCGAGCGCACCGAACCCGGCAAGGGCGGGGAGATCCAGCTCACCGACGCGCTGCAGGAGCTCGCGACGGCCGACGGCGGACCGGGCGTGGTCGGCGTCGTCTTCGGGGGTCGCCGATACGACACCGGCGACCGCGTGGACTACATCAAGGCGATCGTGCAGCTGGCGACCGATCGCGACGATCTGGGCTCGGAGCTGCGCCCCTGGCTCAAGGACTTCGCGGAGCGCCTCTAGGCGCCTCGCGGTCGTCGGAGGTGCGGCGTGGAGCTGTCGACGGGGATGCGGCACGGACCGGTCGAGCTGCGCCTCATCCGGACGAAGGACGCGCGCCCTCTGCAGCAGGAGTTGCTCGCCAACCGTGCGTGGCTGCAGCCGTGGGAGGCGACGATCCCGAACGGAGCCGTCTCCTTCGACATGCGGGTCAGCATCCGCCGGCTGCTCCAGCAGTATCGGGACGGCGGCGGTTACCCGTTCGTCATGGAGTACGACGGTGAGGTCGCCGGCCAGCTGAACGTCTGGGGCGTCGCTCGGGGATCGCTGTGCTCGGCGACGATCGGGTACTGGGTGAGCGAGCGCTTCGCGGGGCGGGGGATCACCCCGACCGCGGTCGCGCTCGCCACGGATGCCTGCTTCACCGAGTACGGGCTGCATCGGATGGAGATCTGCATCCGGCCCGAGAATGCCGCGAGCCTCCGCGTGGTCCAGAAGCTCGGCTTCCGATACGAGGGGCTGCGCCGCCGGTACATCCATATCGACGGGGACTGGCGCGACCACTACGCCTTCGCCCTCACCCAGGAGGAGGTTCCGCAGGGCGTGCTCGCCCGGTGGATCCACGGACAGGTGCCGCCGCACGCGGCGACGATTCCCCCGGCGGACCGCCTGACCCTCTGATATCGTCCGTCGCGGAAGGACTCGCCGCGACACGCGCCCCGACTGCACGGCGCGGCCGGTCCGTCGCCGTTACCGTTGTCCTATGGACGGGCCGGTGCTGAGCGGGGGGGTGATCGTGCTCGTCGCCGTGCTCCTGTGGATGCTGTACCTGCTGCCCTCCTGGCGCGGGCGCTTCCAGTACAACGCGGCCGAGCGCAACGCCGTGCGGCTCAACCAGGCGCTGCGGATCCTCGCCGAGACGAGCGAGACGCCCAGCGAGGTGCACATGGAGCTCAACGCCCGTACCGTCGTCGCCCAGCAGAAGCTCGCGAAGCGGCTGCAGGCCGAGCGGGAAGCCGCGGAGCTCGAGGCCCTCCGCCAGGAACTCGCCGCCACGCGCGCCGATCCCGTGATCCGTCGCGCCCGTGCCCGTCGACGCGTGCGGCTGACCGCGACCGGCGCGCTCGTGCTCGGACTCGTCGCCGTCGGGCTCGGCATCTGGCAGCTCCTGGCCACCGGGGGTGCGGTGCTCCTCTGGAGCGGCGGGGTGGCAGCCCTCATCGCCACCATCGTCCTGCAGCGGATGGCCGCGGTTGCGGTGCGCGCTGCCCGTCGTCCGCAGCCCGCAGCGGTCGAGACCGTCGCGGAGAGGGTCGCTCCGACCCTGCACGACCAGGGCCCCGCCACCTGGACCCCGCGTCCGCTCCCGGAGCCGATGGTGTCGGTCACGGGATCGCGCGCCCAGGCGGCTCGCGCCGAGATCGATGCGCAGGAGGACCGCCGCAAGGCCGCTCGGGTGGCCGCGCTGCGTGCCCGCGCGGAGGAGATGGCGCCGCCTGCGCCCGTCAGCCTCCCGGCAGCGCCGGCGGCAGCGACGGAATCTCCGTACGCCCGCATGGGCTTCGTCGACGACGCGGAGATCGAGGCGCACGTGCGCCAACTCCTTCAGCGTCGGGCCGCCGGATGACCGTCGCGGTGAGCGCGGGTCTCCTCCCCTGACACCCAGGGCATCGCAGACGCGCGAGGGTGTCGCTCCTCGCGTCCCGCCCGCTCGGGGCCGTAGAGTCGTGGGATGGGAACCATGCAGTACGGCTCCGGCAGCGAGATCCAGATCGAGGACCGCGCCCTGGCCCATCTGAAGGTCGCGATCGCGACCAAACTCCGCCGGAACGAGAGCTTCACGTTGTCCTGGAAGCACCCCGACGGCGACGTGCCGGGACGTTCGACGATCTGGCTGCATCCGTCGATCCCGCTGCGCTTCACCTTCGCGGAGCCGGAGACGCCGGAGCTGAACGTCAAGTGGATCCAGGCCCTCATGGTCGAGGCAAGCTCGTCGGGAGGCATCAGCCTCGTGGACGAGGTCGTCGACGGTCCCGCCGACTGAGCCTTTCCGCTACTCGGCGGGGTACGCCTGCGCGGTGAGCTGCCGGGCGAGGTGCGCGGCGTTGCGGGTCGCGGTCGCGATCGCGGAGTTCACGGCCTCCGGAGTCTCATCGAGGTCCTTGTAGTCCACGGTCTGCATGGCCTCGCCGTTCCAGTACACCGAGGTCTGCGCGGGGATCGTGTAGCCGATGTCGTTCAGCGCCTGGAAGAGGATCGCGGAGATGTGGTGCGCGCCGTCCTCGTTCCCGAGGACGCCGGCGATCGCGACCTTGTCGAAGAGGATCGGACGGCCCCGCTCGTCCGTCTCGCTGAGCTCGGCGTCGAGGCGCTCCAGCACGCGCTGGGCGATGCTCGAGTGCTGTCCCATCCACGTCGGCGTGACGAACACGAGGATGTCGGCATCGAGGACGCGCTGACGCAGCGCCGGCCACTGGTCGCCGTCGCCCATGTCCTTCTCGACGCCGGGGTGGATGTCGTGGTCGACGGCACGGACGAGGTCACCCGTCACCCCGTGCTCGGCGAGGGCATCGAGCAGCTGACGCGCGAGCAGATCGGAGCTCGACGACGCGGGGGAGGGCTTGAGGGTGCAGGAGATCGCGAGGGCGGTGAGGGGAGTGTCCATGCTCCGACTCCACCAGAGATGCGGGCGGCGGCACAGGGCCTTCCCGGGTCCGGGCTATCCTGGTAGAGCACCGACGACAGGAGATCCCGTGATCCTCAGCTTCCTCTTCTTCATGATCATGTTCCTCGGAGGCTTCTGGCTGCTGGGGATCGCCCACGAGATGCCGGACACGCTCGCCGCGCTCACCTTCGTCGGCGGCATCCTGCTCGTCTCGCTGGCCCTCGGGTTCGCGATGCGTCAGCGCGGTTCGGCCACGCGTCGTTCCAAGAACTGGACCGGCAGCCCGACCGAGTGACCGCCGCGGGGCGGCGCCCCGCGCTCATCGTCGCCGGGCGAGCCTCGCTTCGAGGTTCGCCCGCACCGCCGGCCACTCCGGCTCGATGATGGAGTACTCCACGCTGTCGCGGAGTGCGCCGTTGCGGTAGCGACTCATGGCCCGCATCACACCGTCCTGCTTCGCGCCCAGTCGTTCGATCGCGGCGCGGGACTGGAAGTTCACCCACTGGGTCGTCAGCCCGACCCGGAAGACCCCCAGCGTCTCGAAGGCGTGGCGGAGGAGCAGCAGCTTCGACTCCGCATTGGTGCCCGTGCCATGAGCGGAGGGCCGGTTCCAGGTGTATCCGATGTGCAGTCGGGGGACGTCGGCGACGATGTCGTAGTACGACGTCAGTCCCAGCACGCGCTCGGCGGCGTCGAAGGCCGTGAAGGGCACCATCTCGCCGGTGGCGACGAGGCTCAGGCGCCGGTCGACCTCGGCCGCGACGCCGTCGGGCGCCGGAACCGAGGTGTACCAGGCGGTCTTCCACAGGTCGCCCTCGGAGACCGCTTCGACGAGGCCGTCGACGTGCGACCGGTCGAGAGGGCGGAGCTCGACGAGCTCGCCGGTGAGAGTGACGGGGGCGGGGGCGACGTGGAAGGCCATGGTGTCATTCAACCAGCGTCGGCCGCTGTGCTTGGCCCTCAGGCGGGGATGGCCAGATGCTCCCGGCGCAGCACGCGCTGGAACGCGAGCACGATCTCGATCGTGACGTCGAGCTCGAAGGCCAGGCTGGCCAGATGTGTGCCGCGGAGCTGCTCCGCCGCTGCATATGCCGCCGGCGTGATCAGGCGTCGCGCGGCCCACTCATCGGCCTGCCGCTCCTGCCGAGCCCGAAAGCCCGCCTGCCACGTGGGCTGATGACCGAGATGGGCGTGACCGAGTTCGTGGGCGAGCACGCTGCGGGCGGTGCGCCTGCTCATCCCCGGGGCGAGCCGGATCGTGCGCGTGACGGGTTGGAAGCCCCCGGGGGTGGGACCGGTGCGTTCGATCACGCGGAGACCGAACTCGTCGGCCAGACGGAGAAGCTGCTGCATGGGCCTCCGTCCGGTCGGTGTCGTCTACTCGTAGAGGTCGTCGGTGTCCGTCTCGCGGGTGGATCCGGATTCGAAGGCGACCTCGCGGGCATTGTCTCGTGGGGTGGCGACATCGGTGCGGCGCCGGAGGGGAGTGACGATCGCCGACATGCCGTCGGCGGCCAGACGCTCCTCGGCGCGGGCCACGAGGACGTGCGGCTCAACGCCGAGCGTGGCGCACACCGCGTAGACCACCGGCACGGGAATGGCGCGCTTGCCCGTGACGTAGTTGTCGAGGGCGCTCCGGGCGATGCCCACATTGCGTGCCATGGCGGCGATACTGCTGCGTGCCGCCGCGATCTCCGCCCGCATCTGACGGCCGACCGCCTCGTTGAACTGCTCGGCTGGTGTCTTCATCCGGCTCACCTTAGCAGCGCATCGAGAGCAGGATGCCGTCATATTGGCAGATGGTGGCTGGGTCGGTGTCCGTGCGTGGCGGTACCGTAGGCGCATGGGGACAGAATTGCGTCATCTGATGGCATCGGCTGTAGAGGCCGCCCGCGTGCACGCCGGAGTGTCGTTCATCGAGCTCTCGGAGCAGGCCGGGATCACGCCGGCCGCGCTGGCCGACCTCCTCGAGGAGCGCGCGGACTTCACGATGGAGGATGTGGCGGGGATCGCGGCGGCGCTCGACGTCCCCGTCACGCGGCTGCTGCCCTGCGCGCCCTGAGACGATGCCCGCCCCCGCCTCGGACGGGGCGAGGCGATGAAGTAGCGTGGGCGCATGAAGACCGTACCCTTCGGATCGACGACCGCTCCGGCCCTGATCGCCGGGATGATGCGCATCGACAGCCTCGACGACGAGCAGATCCGCGGCCTGTATGCGACCGCACGCGATGCCGGGATCGACTTCTTCGACCACGCGGACATCTACGGCGGGGAGATGCACCACTGCGAAGCGCGATTCGCGGATGCTCTCCGGCTCAGCGCCACGGAGCGGGACGAGATCGTGCTGCAGACCAAGTGCGGCATCGTGCCGGCGCAGGGCATGTTCGACTTCTCCTACGATCACATCGTCGGGCAGGTCGAGGGCTCGCTCGCGGCCCTCCGCACCGACCGCATCGACGTCCTCCTGCTGCACCGGCCGGACGCCCTCGTCGAGCCGGACGAGGTGGCCCGCGCCTTCGACCACCTCGAGTCCTCCGGCAAGGTGCGTGCGTTCGGGGTGTCGAACCACACCCCGTCGCAGATCGAGCTGCTGAAGACCGCGGTGCGGCAGCCCCTGGTCGCGAACCAGCTCCAGCTGTCCCTCACGCACGCGCCGATCATCGCGCAGCCGGTGGCGGCGAACATGGCGGGTCATGACCAGAGCATCGGGCGCGACGGCGGCGGCATCGTGGACTACTGCCGGATCCACGGCATCACCGTGCAGGCCTGGTCTCCGTACCAGAGCGGCTTCGGCGGCGGCGTCTTCCTCGGGCACCCGGACTACCCCGAGCTCAACGCCGTGATCGAGCGCCTGGCGGGAGTCCATGGAGTGACACCGACCGCGATCGCCACCGCCTGGATCACCCGGCACCCCGCCGGGATGCAGGTCGTGCTCGGCACCACGACGCCGCACCGCGTGCAGGAGGCGGCGACCGGAGTAGACGTCGTGCTCACCCGCCCGGAGTGGTACGAGCTCTTCCGTGCCGCCGGACACCTGCTGCCGTGAACCCTCGGCTCCGGTCCGTGCGTCGTCTACCCTGAACCCATGCCGTTCCTGTTCTCGCTCCTGGTCATCGCGCTGATGATCGGTGCGCTGATCGACATCATCACGCGCGACGACTCGCAGGTGAAGCACCTGCCGAAGATGGTCTGGATCATCATCGTGATCCTGCTGCCGTTGATCGGCAGCGCGCTGTGGTTCGCGCTCGGCCGGGAGTACGGGGAGGGTGGCGTTCCGCTCCCGCGGATGCGGCGCGCCGAGCGCCCCGCAGCCCCGACGACGACGGTCGCACGCCCCGCGCCGCCGGTCGACGTCCGGTCCACCGAGCAGCAGATCGCGGACCTCGACCGGGAGATCGAGGAGTGGCGGCTGCGCGAGGAGATCGAGAAGCGGCGTCGGGAACGGGGAGACGACGCTCTTCCGTCGTCCTAGCCGCCGAGCGGTGTGGCCTGCCAGGATGCCGTCATGAGCATCCTCGTGAACGTCGACAACTTCGCCCTCGCCGAGACCCACCGCATGATGCGCGACCTCCAGAAGGAGGCCGGGGGTGTGGACCGGTTCCTGCACAACCGGGCTCCGGCCGCGATCGACCGGCAGACCGTGATCCGGCTGAACCGGGACACGCTGTACAGCTTCGCGGTCCTCGACATCAGCGAGGGCGCGACGTTCCGCATCCCGGAGCACGGCGACCGCTACCTCTCGGCGATGGTCGTCAACGAGCACCACTATGTGGATGCGATCTTCCACGAGGCGGGCGAGCACACGCTGACGGAGGCGCAGTTCGGGACGCCGTACGTCGTGCTGGCCGTGCGCATCCTCGTGGACCCCGCTGACCCGGCGGATGTGGCGGAGGTGGGGGCGCTGCAGGACCGCATCGCGCTGCACAGCGGGTCGGCCACGCCCTTCGCGATGCCGGACTACGACACCGTCAGCCTCGATGAGACCCGCCAGGCGCTGCTCGCGTTGGCTCGGAACCTGCGGGGTTTCGACCGCATGTTCGGCAGCGAGGACGAGGTCGACCCGGTGCGGCACCTCATCGGCACGGCGGCGGGCTGGGGAGGGCTTCCCTCATCCGAGGCGAGCTACATCGGCGTCGATCCGCGTCTGCCGGTGGGCCGCTACGAGCTCACGGTCGACGAGGTCCCCGTCGACGGCTTCTGGTCGATCTCGGTGTACAACGCCGACGGCTTCTTCGAGCCGAACGATCGCGAGGCCTACACGATCAACGACATCACCGGCGTCCGCAACGACGACGGCACGATCACCGTCCGCTTCGGCGACCATCCGGAGGGCGTGCCGAACGTGCTGCCGATCACGGAGGGCTGGAACTACCTCGTCCGCCTCTACCGCCCCCGCCCCGAGGTGCTCGACGGCAGCTGGACGTTCCCGACGCTCCGGGAATCGGCTTGACCCTGACGTCGCGTGAGGCCCGATCGTGGAGTCATGACTGATCACTACAACGCCTTCGAGATGAGCCCGGTGCCGGCGCCGGGCCCCGACGCGGTCGCACCGGAGCTGTTCCGGGGCATCTACGGGATGCCCGCCTTCGTCACCATCCCCACGACGGACCTCGCCGCCTCGGTCGAGTTCTGGACGCGGGGCCTGGGCTTCTTCGAGCTCTTCGGGGTGCCGGGGCGGATCGTCCACCTCCGGCGATGGGCCTTCCAGGATGTGCTGCTCGTGCCGGGCGAGACCGCACAGGAGACAGCACCCGGCCTGCGGGTCAGCTTCGCGTGCGTGCTCGGCCAGATCGAGCCGCTCGTGGAGGCCTGTCGGGCGTGGGGTCCCGGCACGGTCGGGGATCCGATCGACACGCCCTGGAACACCCGGGATGTGGAGATCGTGACCCCCGAGAACGTGCGCGTCGTCTTCACGGCGGCGAAGCCCTACGAGCCGGGGAGCGTCGAGGCGGCCACCCTCGCGGAGATGGGCATCCGTCCGCCCGCGGACACGGCGGAGATCGGAGGAGGAGCGGATGTCGGATGACAGCGGCGCCGCGCACCTGACCGTCGGTCGGGCCGCGGCGCTCGCCGGGGTGACGGTGCGGACGCTGCATCACTGGGACGACATCGGCCTGGCCCGTCCGTCCGCGCGTTCGGCGGCCGAATACCGGGTGTACACGGACGTCGATCAGGAGCGCCTGCGGCGCATCGTCGTCTATCGCGAACTCGGTCTCGGCCTCGAGGCGATCCGCCGGCTGCTGGACGATCCGGCCACCGACATCCTCACCGCGCTGCGCGCGCAGCAGGAGCAGCTCGCGACCCGGATCGCACGCCTGACCGACCTGCAGGCTGAACTGGAGCGGATGGTGACCGCCCACGAGCGCGGCCTGATGCTGAGCGCGGGCGAGCAGCGCGCGGTGTTCGGGCCCGACTGGGACCCGTCCTGGCCTCTCGACGCGCGCCGCCGCTGGGGCGACACGGTGCAGTGGCAGCAGTACGCGGAGCGATCCGCGGCGCGCGATGTGGGGGAATGGCAGGCGGTCGCGGACGCGATGCGGGAGTTCGAGTCCGCCCTCGCGACGGCCATGGATGCCGGTGCGGCTCCCGGGACGGCGGACGCCGATGCGCTCGTCGAGCGAAACCGTGCGGTGTTCTCGGCCTACTTCCCGTTGAGCAGGGAGATGCAGGTCGTGCTCGGTCGGCTGTTCGTCTCCGCCCCCGGCTACGCGGCGCACTATGACGGCATCCGCCCGGGGCTGGCGGAGTGGTTCCGCCGCAGCATCGAGGCCGAGGCCCGGCGTCACGGCATCGATCCGGAGTCAGCGGTCTGGCGGTGACCCCTCTGCGCCCGCCCGGTCAGGCCGCGTGCGTCCGGGGATTCGCGTCCGTGACGGCGAACGAGGCACGGACGGCCTCCTCGAGGTCCGGGTAGCGGAAGGTGAAGCCGGCGGCGGTGAGCTTCTCGGGGAGGACCCAGCGGCTCTTGAGCACGAGCTCGGTCTCGGTGCGGATGCCGATGGCGCCGAGCTCGAGCATCCAGCGCGGCATCGGCGGGCCGACCTTCGCCCCCAGCACGCGGCGCACGGTGGCCATGAAGGCGGCGTTGTCGACGGGGTGCGGCGAGGCGGCGTTGACCGGCCCGTCCAGAGCGGGGGTCTCTTCGAGAAACTCGATGATGCGCGCCACATCCTCGATGTGGATCCAGCTGAAGCGCTGCCGACCGCGACGGGCGCCGGGAAGGTGCGCGGTGCCGGCGGCGCGGCGGGCGGGACCGACCGGCCAGAACCCGTCGTACTGGGGGCCGCCGAGACCCAGCCGTGCGAGGGTGCGGAGCGGTTCCAGCACACCGCCGTCGCCGAGGACGATGGCGGTGCGGAGGGCCACACGGCGGGTGCCGGGGAGCGCGTCGGCGAAGAGGGCGCGCTCCCACGCCTTGGCGACCTCGACCGAGAAGCCGGTGCCGATCTCGCCGGAGGACTCCGTCATCGGCCGGTCCTCGGCGTGCCGGTAGATCGTTGCGGTCGAGGAGTTGATCCACAGCGGCGGCGGGGTGGCCGCGCGGGAGATGGCGCGGCTCAGGGCCGCGGTCGTGTCCAGGCGGGAGCGGAAGATCTCGGCACGGTTGCGTGGCGTGTAGCGGCAGTTCACGCTCGTGCCTGCGAGGCCGATCACGAGCGAGGCCCCGTCGACAGCGGCGTCGATGCCGCTCTGATCGCTCCAGGTCAGGTCGCTCCCGGAGCGGGAGATCGTGACGACCTCGCGGCCCGCTTCCCGGAGACGCGCCGTGAGCAATCGCCCCATGAATCCTGTCGCCCCGCCGATGACCGCCCGGTCCGTGCTCATGCGCTGTCGTCCTTCCGATCGGGTTCGAGGGCGTAGTCGAAGTCGCCCCGGTACTCGTAGAGGCGGCCGAGGAGCGGGGCGTCGACCGTCAGGCGCACCCGCTGGCGACCGGTCTCGTTGTCCCAGCGCTCGACGAGCCGGACCACGGGAGCCACGATCCGCGGGATGCGGAGCCGGAAGCGCCCGAGGCGGATGCCCACCGCGCGACTGGTCAGGTGCAGGGCACCCGCGCGGGGTTCCGCATCGAAGCAGGCCATGATGAGGCCGGGCTCGCCGATCTCGTCGACGATGCGGCCGTGCCGCGTCGGGGCGACGGCGTCGCGCATGACCCACGGCCCGCTCGTGAACCGGAAGGTGCGCTCGGCGATCGCGCGGGAGGCGATGGTCCGGTTTTCGATGCGGAAGGGCACGTCGCGCTCCCAGCGGGCGGCGATCACCCCGCGCCGCTCGAGGCGGCGGAGGAGCGGCCAGAGCGCGCGGCGCGGCGTGCCGACGCGCTGGAACGTGCCTTCGCCGACGCCGACCATCCCGTCCGGGACCGCCTGGAAGTAAGTCCGGAGTCGGGGGTGAAGCTCGGCGAGGCGCTCGCCGAGGGCCCTCGCGTACGGGGACTGCGGCACGGGCGTCACGGTTCGAGCCTAGCCCTCGGGGACCCCGCCCCGGCCCGCGCCGTCCGCCGGGCGGAGCAGACGGTCGAGGAGGGCGAGGGCCTCGTGCTGCGGAGCCGTGTCGTCCAGCAGCCACTGCGTCTGCAGGCCGTCCGAGGCTGCGACGACGAGTGCGGCGACCGCGAGGGGATCGACGTCGGCCCGGATGCGCCCGTCCGTCTGCTGCTCGCGGACCGTCTCGGCGATGTCGGCCCGCAGGCGGGCGAAGCGCTCGGTCGCGAAGGCGCGGGCGGCGGGATGGCCCTCCTCCAGCGCGCTGGCGACGAGCGTGGAGTACAGCTGCACCAGACCGGGGACCTCGCGGTTGGCCCTGGCCGACCGGATCATCCCCTCGACGGGGTTCGCGGGTTCCGGCTCGGTCTTGCGTCCCGGGGCGTTGCTCTCGACGTAGACCGCGACGAGCAGTTCCTCCAGCGACCCGAAGTAGTGGGTGAGGGCGGCATGCGTCACCCCCACCTCCTTCGCGATCGCCCGCAGACTCGTGCGGTCGGCGCCGCGGGCCGCGAACACCTCGATCGCGCGGTCCAGGATCTCCTGGCGGCGGGCGATGCCCTTGGCGTACGTCCCACGGGGACGCGGCCGTCCGGAGTCGTCGGAGGGGGCGGCGGGCATGTCCCGAGTCTATCGACAAGAAACTTCCACCTGGAGGTATTCGGTGCTAGCGTGCGTGCAGGGCGCCCAACGCCCGCCTGTCACCGACGACCGAGGAGCACGACCGATGACGATCCAGACCTCTCTGCAGCTGTTCACGATCCGCGAGCAGCTGGAGGCCGACCTCGAGGGCACGCTCGCCGCGGTGGCGGCGCGCGGGTTCACCGCGGTCGAGCCCTACGACTTCGTGCGCCGGGCGGACGACATGGCCGCCGCCGTGTCGGCCGCGGGACTGACCGCCCCGTCCGGGCATGCGTTCCTCGCGACCCCGACCTTCGTGCGCCCGGACGGCTCCGGCACCACGGCTCCCGTCCCACCGCCCGCGGAGGTCTTCGCGGCCGCGAAGACGCTCGGCATGGACACGGTGATCGATCCCTACACCGAGCCGGCGCGCTGGGAATCGGTCGACCAGATCGTCGAGACCGCCCGGCTGCTCAACGAGGCGGCGGAGATCGGCGCGGAGGCCGGTGTCCGAGTCGGCTACCACAATCACGCGCATGAGCTGGAGGCGGTGTTCGACGGGGTGACCGGGCTGGAGATCCTCGCGGAGCACCTCGACGAGCGCGTCGTGCTGGAGGTCGACCTGTACTGGGTCGCCCGCGGCGGCGTCGACCCGGTGGCGCTCGTGGAGCGTCTCGGCGAGCGCGTGATCGCGGTGCACGCGAAGGACGGCACCCTCGACCCCGCGCTGCGGGACGCGTACCCGCCGGCCGATCAGGTGCCCGCGGGCGACGGGGCCGTGCCCCTCCGGGAGGCCATCGCCGCCGCGCCCGCGCTCGAGCTCGCCATCGTGGAGTTCGACCACTACGACGGTGACCTGTTCGACGCCATCGAGCGCAGCCGGGTCTTCCTCGACGCCGAGGCGGCGCGCTGATGGTGCGCGGGGGTGGCGTCGTCGGCGTCGGCCTCATCGGCGCCGGGAACATCAGCGACCAGTACCTGCAGAACCTCACGCGCTTCCCGGATGTGGAGGTGCGGGCGATCGGCGACCTCGTCGAGGAGCGGGCGCGCGCGCAGGCCGCGGCGTACGGGGTGCCGCGGGCCGGGGGTGTGGAGGTCGTGCTCGACGATCCCGACATCGACATCGTCGTGAACCTCACGATCCCCGCCGCGCACGTCGCCGTCTCGGAGGCCATCGTCGCCGCCGGGAAGCACGTGTGGACCGAGAAGCCGCTCGGCGTGGACCGCGAGGAGGCGCGACGCCTGCTGGAGACGGCCGCAGCGGCCGGGCTCCGTGTCGGCGTCGCGCCCGACACCGTCCTCGGCCCCGGCGTGCAGACCGCGAAGCGCGCGATCGCCCGCGGCGACATCGGCCGTCCGCTGTTCGGTCATACGACCTTCCAGTGGCAGGGACCGGAGATCTTCCACCCGAACCCCGCGTTCCTCTATGCGAAGGGGGCGGGGCCGCTCCTCGACATGGGGCCGTACTACGTCTCGACCCTGGTCCACGTCTTCGGGCCGGTGGCCGCCGTGGCCGCCCTCGGGCTGCAGGGGTCGCCGACCCGCCGCGTGCAGGTCGGCGACCGTGCCGGGGAGGAGTTCCCGGTCGAGATCCCGTCCACGCTCAGCGTCCTGATGGACTTCGAAGGCGGAGGTCAGGCGCAGAGCCTCTACAGCACGGACTCGCCGCTGGTGCGGCAGGGCATCGTGGAGATCACGGGAACCGAGGGCACTCTCGTCATCCCCGACCCGAACACGTTCGGCGGGCCGATCACGATCACCCGGCCGCTGTCCCGGCACTTCGTGCCACCGGAGCCGGTGGTGCAGGAGGTCGTCGATGTCGCGCCGGAGGGGGTGCTCGCGGGGCGCGGGCTCGGGCTGCTCGACATGGTGCGCGCGATCGCGGAGGACCGACCGCACGTCGCCACCGGCGACTTCGGGTACCACGTGCTCGACACGCTTCTCTCGATCGAGGAGGCCGCAGCGCGGCGCACGTTCGTGGAGGTCGCGAGCACGCTGGATCAGGTGGGCGCGCTGCCCGCCGACTTCGATCCCTTCGCGGCGACGTAGCGGTCCACGTTCGCGGGGGAGAGTACCTCGCGGGCGACCATGATCGCCGCCCCCAGCACCGCGGCGCGGTCGCCCGCCTGCGACTGCACGATCGCGAGGTGCTGGGTGGCGAGCGGGATCGAGCGGCGGTAGACGACCTCGCGGACGCCGGCGAGCAGGTGCTCTCCCGCGCGGGCGATGCTGCCCCCGAGCACGATGATCGACGGGTTGAGCAGGTTCACGACCGTCGCGAGCACCTCGCCGACATCGCGACCCGCCTGGCGGGTGGCCTCGATGGCCGCCGCATTGCCGGCGCGGACGAGGTCGACGACGTCGGAGGCGCTGTGCACGTCGTGGCCTTCGGCGCGCAGCGCGACGGCGAGGGCCGAACCGCTCGCGAGGGCCTCGAGATCCCGTTCGTCGCCCGGCTCCCGCCCCAAGCCGGCGCTCATCGGCACCTGGACGTGGCCCATGTCGCCCGCCGACCCCTGGGCACCGCGCTGGAGCTGACCACCGGCGATGATGCCGGCGCCGATGCCGGTCGAGACCTTCACGAACACGAGGTCGTCCACCCGCGGCCAGCTCGTGGCCTGCTCGCCGAGCGCGAGGATGTTCACATCGTTGTCGACGAGGACCGGGACGTCGAACGTGCGCTGCACGTAGCCGGGGACGTCGAAGCGGTCCCAGCCCGGCATGATCGGCGGGTTGGTCGGGCGCCCCGTGGAGTGCTCGACGGGGCCGGGGACGCCGATGCCGACGCCCACGAGGGGAAGGCCCTCGGCGGTCGCGGCGAGCACGGCCGTCCCCTCCGCGAGGATCGCGTCGAGGAGGGCCTCCGGTCCGTCGCCGATGTCGATCGCGCGGGTGCGCGCGTCGAGGATCACGCCGGCGAGGTCGGCCACGGCGACGGTCGCGTGCGTGGCTCCGAGGTCGACGGCGAGGACGAGTCCGGCGCGCGGGTTGAACGCCACGCGGGCGGGAGGGCGGCCGCCGGTCGACACCGCTTCACCGGCGGGGCGGAGCAGGTCGGCAGCCAGCAGCGCGTCGACCCGGGAGGCGACGGTGGAGCGGGCGAGGCCGGTGAGGGCGGCGAGCTCCGCCTTGGTGCGCGCGTGTCCGTCGCGGAGGATCTGGAAGATCTCGCCGGTCCCGGGGGAGGGCGTCGCGAGCGGCCTCAGCACGTCAACCATGGCGTCAGTAAAGCACAGCACTTCTCGCAGTCGGCTGTGCGACTTCAGATTCGTTACAAACAACTTTTGACGAAGGGCTAGCAAAAGTCCTCACCGCTGTGTCAGACTCGCCGCCATGACAACGGATGTCACTGACACCGGCCTCGGGACGATCCGAACCGGGATCCTCGGCGGGGGCTTCATGGCCCGTGTGCACCGCACGGCCGCCCGAGACGCGGGCGGCGCGCTGCGCGCCGTCGCCACCCGGTCCGCCCAAGGCGCGAGGGATGCCGCGCAGCTGCTCGGCGCCGCGCGCGCCGAGCACGACGCGGAGGCGCTGCTCGACGCCGATGACATCGACGTCGTCCACATCTGCACCCCGAACGCCACGCATGCCGACCTCGCCCTGCGCGCGCTGCGGGCGGGCAAGCATGTCGTGTGCGAGAAGCCCCTCGCCACGACCGCCGCCGACGCCGCCGCGCTCGCCGCGGAAGCCGCCGAGAGCGGGCTGGTCGCGGCCGTCCCCTTCGTGTACCGCTACCACCCCATGGTGCGGGAGGCCAGGGCGCGCATCGCCCGCGGCGAGGCCGGGGAGCTGCTCACGCTGGACTGCTCGTACCTGCAGGACTGGATGCTGCGGCCCACCGACGACGACTGGCGGGTGCGCTCCTCGTCCGGCGGGGCCTCCCGCGCGTTCGCCGACATCGGCTCGCATCTGTGCGACCTCCTCGAGTTCGTCACGGGTGACCGGATCCGCGCCCTGAGCGCCCGGACCCGCCGGGTCTTCGCCGAGCGGGCCGGACAGGCCGTCGACACGGAGGACATCGTCGCCGTGCTCGTCGAGACCTCGGCGGGGGCGCTCGGCACGCTGCTCATCTCGCAGATGGCGGCGGGCCGCAAGAACGCCCTCACCCTGGAGCTGCACGGGACGCGGCAGAGTCTGCGGTTCGAGCAGGAACGGCCGGAGGAGCTCTGGGTCGGCATGCGCGAGGAGTCGCGGCTGCTGCTGCGCGACCCCGCCACGGCCGACCCGGAGTCCGCCCGGCTGCAGCGTGTCCCGGCCGGGCATGCCATGGGGTATCAGGATGCCTTCAACGGTTTCGTCGCCGACGTCTACGCCGCGATCGCGGGCGACGTCCCCGATGGACTGCCGACGTTCGCCGACGGCCACCGCGCGGCCGTGCTGACCGAGGCCGTGCTCGATTCCGCTGCCCACGCGGGCCGCTGGACGGAGGTGCCGGCATGACCGCGACGACGACGCAGCCGGTGCTGCGGGTGGCCGGGATCCGCAAGGCGTTCTTCGGCGTGGAGGTGCTGAAGGGCATCGACTTCGACGTGCGGCCCGGGGAGGTGCACGGCCTCGTCGGCGAGAACGGCGCGGGCAAGTCCACCCTCATGAAGATCATCGCGGGCGTGCAGCCGGCCGACGAGGGGACGATCACGTACCGCGGCGCGGAAGTGCGCCACGTGCACCCGCGGCAGGCGATGGACGCCGGCATCGTCACGGTGTTCCAGGAGTTCACCCTGCTCCCGGAGCGCACGGTCGCGCAGAACGTCTATCTCGGCCGGGAGCCGCGGCGCGCGGGGCTCATCGACGTCCGGGCCATGAACGTGCGTACCGGGGAGCTGCTGAGCGATCTCGGCGTCTCCTTCATCGATCCGCAGTCCCGGGTGGGCTCGCTGACGGTGGCCGAGCAGCAGATCGTCGAGATCGTGAAGGCGCTGTCGTTCGACGCGCAGGTGATCTCGATGGACGAGCCGACCGCCGCCCTCAGCGACCGCGAGGTGGAGCTGCTGTACGCGATCATCCGCCGGCTCACGTCCCGAGGGGTCGCCGTCATCTACGTCTCGCACCGGCTGAAGGAGATCTTCGACCTCTGCGACCGGATCACGATCCTCAAGGACGGCGCCCTCGTTTCCACGGACGAGACCGCGGCGCTGACCACCGACGAGCTCGTGCGCCGGATGGTGGGGCGGTCGATCCAGTCGTACTTCCCCGACCCGGTGACCGGCACGGCGGTCGGCGCGCCCCGACTCGAGCTCGACGGCTGCGGGAACGCCTACGTGGACGCGGTGTCGCTGACGCTCCGTGCGGGGGAGATCGTCGGGGTGGCCGGGCTCCAGGGGTCGGGGCGCACCGAGCTGGTGGAGGGCGTGTTCGGCATCCAGGCCTTCACCCGCGGCGCCGTGCGGATCGACGGGAAGCCGGTGCGGATCGGCGGACCACGCGCGGCCGTGCGCGCCGGGCTCGCCCTCGTCTCCGAGGACCGCAAGGCGCAGGGGCTCGCGCTCGGGCAGTCGATCCTCGACAACGCCCTGCTCGTGGTGCGGAACGTGTTCGCGGGACGCACCGCGGCGTCGCGCCGGGAGGTGCCGGGGGTGCTCCGCACGCTGGAGGTGTCGTCGCGCGGCCTCGACCAGGAGGTGCGCTTCCTGTCCGGCGGCAACCAGCAGAAGGTGGTGCTGGCGAAGTGGCTGCTCACCCAGCCGCAGATCGTGCTCTTCGACGAGCCGACGCGGGGGATCGACGTGGGCGCCAAGTACGCCGTCTACCAGCTCATGCGCGAGCTGGCGGCACAGGGGAAGGCCGTGCTCATGGTCTCGAGCGAGCTGCCGGAGGTCATCGGCATGAGCGACCGCATCCTCGTCATGCACGACGGCGAACTCGTCGCCGAGCTGCCGGCCGGTGCGGCCGAGCACGAGATCCTCGCGGCGGCCACCGGCGCCGACCGCGGTCCTTCGACGAACGGGGGTGCGCGATGAGCCGCCGCACCGGAGCCCGTCTCCGCATCGACTCGACCGTCATCGTGCTCGGCATCCTGCTGCTCGCGCTCGTCGTCGGCGCGATCCTCGTCGCCACGGTCGGTCGCAACTTCCTCAGCCCGGGGAACATCCGCGACATCCTGACCGGGATGAGCGTGCTCGGCCTCGTGGCCATCGGGCAGACGCTCGTGGTGCTCGGGGCCTCGCTCGACCTGTCGGTCACCTATGTCATCAGCCTGTCGAGCCTGCTCGCGGCGACGATGATGGCCGGGAACGCGGGGAACATCCCGCTCGCCGTGATCGCGACGCTCCTCGTGTGCGCGGGGATCGGGCTCGTGAACGGGCTCATCGTGACCGTGCTCAAGGTCAACGGCTTCATCGCGACGCTCGGCGTCGGGCTGATCCTCCAGGGCATCCTCAACACGAACTTCGAAGGCTCGGCGGGCGAGGTCCCGTGGGCGTTCCAGCTCATCGGCGCGACCGGCGTCGGACCGATCCCGGTGTCCACGCTCATCACGATCGCGCTCGCCGTGCTGGTCTGGGTGCTGCTGAACCGCACCCGTACCGGCGCCCATCTCTACGCCGTCGGCGGCGACCCCGAGATCGCGCGGCTCAGCGGTGTGCGCACCCGCCTCCCGCTGATCTGGGCGCACGTGCTGTGCTCCGTGTTCGCGGGCCTCGCCGGACTCCTGCTCGCCAGCCGTCTCGGCGTCGGCAGCCCGACGGTCGGTCAGCAGGGTGGCTACGCGCTGCTCTCCATCGCCGCGGTCGTGCTCGGCGGCACCCTGCTCCTCGGCGGACGCGGCTCGATCTGGGGCACCATCGGCGGCGTCGCCATCCTCGCCGTCGTCGACAACGTCATGAGCGTGCTGCAGGTGAATCCCTTCCTCAAGGACGTGGTGCGCGGCATCGTCATCGTCGCCGCGGTCGCCGTCTACAGTCGGCGGGCCATCGTGCGGCGTCGTCCCCGCTTCGGCGCCGGCGGCACGCGCACCGGGGGAGACGACGCCGCGAAGGCGGCCGAAGCCGACATGGCGGTCGCGGCCGCCGAGCTCGCGGATCCGACCACCGAGGTCGCCGCCGTCGACAGCGCCGGGGATACCGCCTCCGTGCGGGAAGGAGGACGCTCATGAACGCGCTGCGCACGCTCGTTAGCCCCCGCGGGGCGGTCTTCCTGCTGCTCGTGATCCTGCTCGTCGCGGTCGCCGTGCTCAACCCGAGCTTCGCCGAGCCCGGGCAGTTCATGCGGTATCTGCAGCGCGTCGCCCCCATCGCGATCGTCGCGATCGGGCAGTACTTCGTGATCATCGCGGGGGAGTTCGACCTCTCCCAGGGATCGCTCATCACGGCGCAGGTCATCATCGCCGGCAACCTCGTCGGCCAGGACGACGCCCGCACCCTCCCTGTCCTGCTGCTCATGATCGTGTTCGGCGTGGTCGTCGGGCTCGTGAACGGCGTCCTCACGACGCTGCTCAAGGTGCCGTCGTTCATCGTGACGCTGGGCATGATGCTCGCCCTGCTCGGCGGCGTGATGTGGTGGACGGGCGGCGCGGCCACGGGGAACCCGGCCGACAGCTTCCGGGAGATCGGTCGCGGCGGGATACGCGACCTCCCCGTGCTGGAATTCCTGCCCTGGGCCGTCCTCCTGCTCGCCGCCTGGCTCGCCCTCGGCATCGTCATCACCAAGCGCCCGCTGGGCAAGACCCTCATCGCGATCGGCGACAACGCCCGCGCGGTGGACTACGCCGGTGCCCGCCGGGCCTGGGTCACGACCCGCGCGTTCGTGCTGTCCTCCCTCTCGGCCACCCTCTCCGCCGTCCTGCTCGTCGGGTACGCGGGGGTGCACCCGTCCGTCGGCCGCGGCTACGAGTTCACCGCGATCACCGCGGTGGTGCTCGGCGGCGTCGTGCTCGGCGGAGGACGAGGGTGGATCATCGGCGCCGTGGCCGGAGCCTTCGCGCTGGAAGCGCTGTTCCTGCTCCTCAACATCGCGGGCGTGCCCTCCACGCTCCGCGACGCCGTGCAGGGCGTCATCATCATCGCGGCCGTCGCCTATGCGGGGGTCGCCTTCCGAGCCCGCCGCCGGCGCGGTCCCCAGCCGACGGACGTCCCGACCGCGGGGACCGAGAACGCCGAGAACCGCACCACCGCATCAAGCCCTACAACCAGAGGAGATTAGCAATGCGACGATCGATGAAGATCGCCACCGCAGGGGTGGCCCTCTTCGGCCTCATCGCGCTCGCCGGGTGCACGACCGACCCGTCCGTGGCGCCGGCGGAGTCGGAGAACCCCGAGGAGTCGGCCGAGACCACCGAGTGGTTCGACCAGGAGCTCTTCGACAAGCAGGACGAGGAGCGCGGCGTCGACCCCCAGGGCCCCGCCGACCAGCCCTACCTGCAGCACATCAACGCCGAGATGGTCGACACGTCGGAGTTCGCCAGCACCGGCGCCAAGAAGGCCTGCTTCGCGAACGCCTCGATCTCGAACCCGTGGCGGCAGACGGGCTGGATCACGATGAACGAGCAGCTGAAGGTGCTGCAGGAGTCGGGCGCGATCAGCGAGATGGAGACCCGCGACGCGCAGGACTCCGACGACACCCAGATCGCCGACATCGACTACTTCATCTCCGAGGGGAACTGCGACGTCTTCCTCATCTCGCCGAACAGCACGGCGGCGATGACCCCCGCGGTCGAGCGGGCGTGCGAGACGGGCAAGCCGGTGGTCGTGTTCGACCGCGGCGTGAACACCGACTGCCCTGTCACGTTCATCCACCCGATCGGCGGCTTCGCCTGGGGCATCGACACCGCGGAGTTCCTCATCGACAACCTGGAAGAGGGCGACAAGGTCGTGGCTCTCCGGATCCTCCCCGGCGTCGACGTGCTGGAGCACCGCTGGGCCGGAGCCGAGAAGCTGTTCGAGGAGGCCGGGATCGAGGCCGTCGACCACTTCACCGGTGCCGACCCCGCCGAGATCAAGAGCATCATCAGCGACGAGCTCGCCAAGGGTGACGTGCAGGGCATCTGGATGGACGCGGGTGACGGTGCCGTCGCCGCCATCGAGGCCTTCGAGGACGCCGGAGCCGACTACCCGGTGATGACCGGCGAGGACGAGATGAGCTTCCTGCGCAAGTGGAAGGACACGGGTCTCACCGGCCTCGCTCCGGTGTACTCGAACTTCCAGTGGCGCACCCCGCTGCTCGCGGCGCAGATGATCTTCGCGGGTGAAGAGGTGCCGAAGGAGTGGGTGCTCCCGCAGAAGCCGATCACCGAGGCCGAGCTGGACGACTACCTCGCGGCGAACGAGGGGATGCCCGACGGCCACTACGCCAAGTTCGGCGGCGAGGACCTCCCCGGCTACCCGACGGTCTGGCAGGAGCGTCAGATCCCGTAACCCCGTGTGCTCCCGCCCTTCCGCTCGGCCCGCGCCGAGTGGGAGGGTGGGAG
This sequence comes from Microbacterium sp. UMB0228, assembly GCF_002871415.1. Lineage (NCBI taxonomy): Bacteria > Bacillati > Actinomycetota > Actinomycetes > Micrococcales > Microbacteriaceae > Microbacterium > Microbacterium sp. UMB0228. The sequence continues at coordinate 435,691 of NZ_PNFU01000003.1, forward strand.
CACCCGTACGATCACAAGGACAACGATGCCCCGCACGATCGCCGTCAACACCTGGGTCTGGACGTCTCCGCTGACGGACGACACCCTGGAGCCGCTCGCCCGCACGGCGGCGCGGATGGGCTACGACGCCCTGGAGCTGCCGCTGGAGAGCGTCGGCGACTGGGATCCGCTCCGGGCCCGCACCGTGCTGGACGGCCTCGGCATGGGCGCGGTCGTGGTCGGCGCGATGGGTCCTGGTCGCTCGCTGCTCGCGCGCGCCGGAGACGTCGCCGCGACGCAGGACTACCTCCGTGCGTGCCTGGACGCCGCGGCCGTGCTCGGGGCATCGATCGTCGCCGGACCCTTCTACGCGCCGACCGGCGTCACCTGGCGCATGGACGAGGCGGAACGGGCGGAGGTCGTCGGCGAGCTCCGGGAGAACCTCGCTCCGCTCGCCAGGGAGGCCGCGGCGATCGGCGTGACGCTGGCCGTCGAGCCGCTCAACCGCTACGAGACCAGCGTGCTGAACACCGTGGCGCAGAGTCTGGACGCGCTGGCGCCGCTGCTCGGCGCCGGAGTGGGGCTGGCCCTCGACACCTACCACCTCAACATCGAGGAGAAGAGGCCGGCCGACGCGGTCCGCGCGGCCGGCGCCGCCATCGCGCACGTGCAGGTGTGCGGCAGCGACCGCGGTGCCGTGGGCGACGACCACACCGACTGGCCGGAGATGCTTCGCGCGCTCGACGACGCCGGCTACCGCGGCGCCCTGGGACTGGAGAGCTTCACGGGGGAGAACGCGACGATCGCCGTCGCCGCCTCCGTGTGGAGACCGCTGGCCGCGAGCCAGGACGACCTCGCCGCCCGCAGCATCGCCCACCTGCGCGCCCTCGGTGCCTGAACCCCCGCCCGCGACACGAAGCCCCGCGATACGAAGGAGTATCCATGAGCAGTCACCCGGTCACCCTGTTCACCGGCCAGTGGGCCGACCTCCCGTTCGAGGAGGTGGCCCGCCTCGCCGCGGAGTGGGGCTACGACGGGCTGGAGATCGCCGCGTCCGGCGACCACCTCGACCTCCGTCGGGCGGACGAGGACGACGCCTACGTCGCCTCCCGGCGCGAGATCCTCGACCGGCACGGCCTGCACGTGTTCGCGATCTCCAACCACCTGGCCGGGCAGGCGGTGTGCGACGACCCCATCGACTTCCGCCACGAGGGCATCCTGCGCGCGTACGTCTGGGGCGACGGCGAGGCCGAGGGTGTCCGGCAGCGGGCGGCGCAGGACATGAAGCGGGCGGCCCGGGTGGCCAGGAAGCTCGGCGTCGACACCGTCGTCGGCTTCGCCGGGTCGTCGATCTGGCCCTATGTCGCGATGTTCCCGCCGGTGCCGGAGGCGGTGATCGCCCAGGGCTTCCAGGACTTCGCTGACCGGTGGAATCCGATCCTCGACGTGTTCGACGGGGAGGGGGTGCGCTTCGCCCACGAGGTCCACCCCGGGGAGATCGCCTATGACTACTGGTCGAGCGACCGTGCCCTCGACGCGATCGACCACCGCGATGCGTTCGGCTTCAACTGGGACCCTTCGCACATGATGTGGCAGAACATCGACCCCGTCGGCTTCATCGTCGACTTCGCCGACCGGATCTACCACGTCGACTGTAAGGACACCCGTCTGCGGCCGCGGAACGGCCGTGCCGGGGTGCTCGGCTCGCACCTGCCGTGGGGCGACCCCCGGCGCGGCTGGGACTTCGTCTCCACCGGCCACGGCGACGTGCCGTGGGAGGACGCCTTCCGTGCGCTCGACGCGATCGGCTATGACGGCCCGATCTCGATCGAGTGGGAGGACGCCGGCATGGACCGCCTGCACGGCGCGCCCGAGGCGCTCGGATTCGTGCGCTCCCTGCTGTGGCCGCCGCCCGCGGCCGCCTTCGACGCCGCGTTCCGCCACCAGTGACGGGACCGGCGTCCTATCGCCGTGCTCAGGGCTCCCGCAGGCGGACCAGGCGCTCGTGCCCAGTCTCCTCGAGCTCGGCGATGTCGTCGCGCGACTTGAGGAAGTCGGAGAACGACCGGTAGCCGAGGGCCTTCTCGCTGAAGGACGGGTCCATGCGGCGCATGTGCGTCTTGACCGCGGAGCTGTGCAGCCATTCGTCGGCGTCCGCCTTGTCGTGGCCGAGACGCAGCGCGCGCTCCAGGAGCCGTGTGGCCTCGCCCTGGTCGTCGATCTTCTCCTCGACCTTGGGCTCCTCGGCGGTGGTCTTGCTCTTGGCCTTCGCGCGCGACTTCGATGCCGTCTTGGGCTTCGCGGTACCCGTGTCCGCGGTGGCCGGGGTGGACGGCTCCGCCGGAACCTCGACCGCGGGGGCGACGGCGGGCTGTGCCGCCTTCGTCGGACGCGCCACGCCGGGGAGCGAGTCGTAGGACTCGAACTCGTCGCAGGCCGCAGCGAGGGACTTCGCCGTGGACCCGGCGACGCCCACGCCGATCACGTACCGGCCGAGGCGCTTGCAGCGCTGGGCGAGCGGCACGTAGTCGCTGTCGCCCGCCACGATGACGACGTGGGTCAGGTCCGGCAGGCGGAACATGTCCTCGACCGCGTCGACCGCCAGCCGGATGTCCGCGCCGTTCTTCGCGTACGCCGCGGCCGGGAAGAGCTGCACGAGGTCCACCGCGCGCGCCACGAGCTGCGAGCGGTACTCGGCGTTGACCGGCGACGACCAGTCCGCATACGCCCTCGTCAGCACGAGCGTGCCGAAGGACGCCGCGTAGTCGATGATGGCGCCGACCTCGATCATCGCCCGGTTCAGCCGCTCAGCGACCTCGGGGTCGTTCGGGTGCTCCGTGATGCGCTGGCGATCCTTGCCGTAGGAGTTGCGGCCGTGGACGCGGTCGTACCAGGAGATGACGATGTTGTCGAAGTCCAGGTACACCGCCACGCGGGCGTCGGTCGTCTCAGCCACGGTCGTCCTCCTCACCGGGGTACCGGACGCCGATCTGCGCGCGGATCTCGTCGAGGGCGCCCATGATGGCGACGCTCTCCGCGATGGGGAGGATGTCGCCCTCGAGGAGACCGTCGCGGACCAGACGCTCGGCCGCGAGCGCCTGGTACTGCATGCCGCGGCCCTCGACCTCCGAGACGTACTCCTCCTGCACGGTGCCGTCCGGCCGCACGACACGGAAGGAGGTGGGGGTGTACCAGACCCGATCGATGTCGATGCGGGCCTCGGTGCCGACGATGCTCGCGGCGTTGGGGCCGGCACCGCGCGAGGAGGAGAGGCTCGTGGAGACCGCCCCGCTCTCGTGGATCATGACGGTGGCGACCTCGGAATCGGCTCCGGTCTCGACCAGACGCCCCACGGCGCGGATGGTGGTCGGTGCCCCGAGGATGTCCCAGATGAAGGAGATCGGGTAGATGCCGAGGTCGAGCAGCGCGCCGCCGCCGAGCTCGAGCGCATTCAGACGGTGGGCGGGGTCGGTGGGCAGCTGCTGCGTGTGGTCGGCGCTCACGGCGCGGATCTCACCCAGGGCGCCGTCGGCGAGGAGCTCGCGGATGCGGACCATGTGCGGCAGGTAGCGCGTCCACATCGCCTCCATCACGAGCAGCCCGCGCTCGGCGGCGAGCCGCTGGAGGTCTTCGGCCTGGGCATGGTTGAGGGTGAACGCCTTCTCCACGAGCACATGCTTGCCGTGCTCCAGGGCGAGCCGGGCGTTCTCGTGGTGCATCGGGTGCGGCGTGGAGACGTAGATGATGTCGACGTCGGGATCGGAGACCAGCGCCTCGTACGACGGATGCGCGTGCGCGATGTCGAAGCGTTCGGCGAAGGCGTCGGCCGACTCCTGCGAGCGCGAGCCCACCGCGACGAGGTCGAGGCCGGCCGTGCGCAGATCGGATGCGAAGGCGCCGGCGATGCCGCCGGTCGCGAGGATTCCCCAACGAAGTCCAGTCATCCTCTCAGCGTAGAGGGTGGCGCATGTGACCGTCTGTGACATCCGGTGACCTCCGGCTTCCTCCCCGTGGCCCGGGTGGCGGCAGCGGTCCTACCGTGTCGGCATGACGGAACCCCTCGTGATCGGCGCCATGGTGCGCACCCTCGGCGCCTACCCCTCCGGGTGGCGGTACCCCGGAGCCCACCGCGACCCCGCGGGAGACGCCGACATCCTCCGCCGCATCGCGCGGGAGGGGGAGGACGCGGGCCTGGACTACCTCTTCTTCGGCGACTGGCTGGCGACCGGGCCCGACCTGGAGTTCCGTGATCCCTACCTGCTGGCCCGCATCGACCCGCTGAGCGCGGTGCTGTTCCTCGCCGGGGTGACCTCCCGGATCGGACTCATCGCGACGGTCAACACCACCTATGCCGACCCGTACGCCACGGCGCGGGCCCTGGCCTCCCTCGACGTCCTCACCGACGGCCGGGCGGGGATCAACCTCGTCACCGGCGCCGAGCCGCGCGCCGCAGGGAACCACGGTCGTGAGGCCCACGCCGACACCGAGACGCGCTACGACCGGGCGGAGGAGTTCGTCGTCGCCCTGCGCCGGCTCTGGGACTCCTGGGACGAGGACGCCTGGATCGCGGATGCCGAGCGCGGCGTGCTCATCGACCCCCGGGGGCTGCGCGCCGCGGACGTCCAGGGTGCACACGTGCGGGTCGCCGGCCCGCTCAACGTGGCCCGCCCGCCGCAGGGGCGCATCCCGATCGTGCACGCGGGGACCTCGCCGCGGTCGCGGGCGCTCGCGGCGACCGCCGCCGACCTCGCCCTCATCCCCGCCCCCACCCTCGCCGACGCCGTGGCCACGCGGCGGCTGCTGCGGGAGATCGCGGCGGAGGCGGGCCGCCCCCCGAAGGAGCTGAAGGTCATCGCCCCGGTGCTCCCCGTCGTCGCGGAGTCCGACGCCGCCGCCCACCGGATCGTCCGGCGGCTGCTGGAGCTCGTCCCGCTCGCGGAGGGCGGGCAGCGGGAACGCGTCGGGTTCCCGGCGAACCGCACGGTGGAGGCTCTGGCCGACGCGCTGGAGGTGGCCGCCGACGACCCGCTGCGGGCCGCAGCCTTCGACACTCCGGTGACGGTCGCCGAGGCCGCACGCCTGGGGGAGCGGGGCGCCGCGCTCGTCGAACGGCTCGCGGGGATCGCCGGACTCCGGGTCGGGACGCCGGACGCGCCGACCTGGCGGCATCTCGTCGCCGCGCACGCCGTCCCTGCGGCCTTCGTCGTCGGCGACGCCGGCACGATCGCCGACCACTTCGCGCACTGGCGCGACGAGGGCGCCGCCGACGGCTTCAACGTCCTCTCGGCGTTCCAGCCCGGGCAGTTCGAGGCCTTCACCCGCCTCGCAGCCCCCGAGCTCCGTCGTCGCGGTCTTCTCCGGACCCCGGAGGAGACCGGCCAGGGGGTCCGCGCGGAGACGCTGCGCGACCGCCTCCGTGTGACGTCGCGTGTCGGCGCGTGACCACGCGTGTCGTCTCGCGACACCCGGAGTCCGCGGCCTCGCCGCTGCACCCCGCCGCTTCCTACCGTGAACACCACCCGCACTGCACCCGCACCCGAGACCCTGCCTTCCGAACCCGAGGAGTCCTCCGCATGAACCGCCGCCTCATCCGCACCGCCGCCGTCGCGGTCCCGCTCGTCCTGGCCGGCAGCCTCGCCGCCTGCGCCAGCTCGCCCGCCCCGGGGAACACCCCGGCCACGGCGGGGGACCCCGTCTCCGGCGGCACGCTCACCTACCTCGAGCACCAGGCCTACACGAACCTGTATCCGCCGCAGGCCGGCTTCTACCCGAACGGCGGCATCGTCAACAACATCGCCGCCCGGCTCACCTGGCAGAACCCGGAGACGCTCGAGATCGAGCCCTGGATCGCCGCGGAGTGGACCGTGAACGACGACGCCACGGAGTACACCTTCGACCTCACCCCGGACGTGACGTTCTCGGACGGCACGCCCGTGGACGCCGCCGCCGTGGCGAAGAACTTCGACACCTACGGTCTGGGCGACGCCGAGCGCGGGCTCACCGTCTCCGAGGCCATCAACAACTACGCCGGCAGCGAGGTGGTCGACGAGGAAACCGTGACGTTCCGCTTCAGCGCGCCGTCGCCCGGATTCCTGCAGGCGACGTCGACCATCAACTCGGGACTGCTGTCTCCGGAGACCCTGGACGGCACAATCGAGGACTTCGGCGCGGGCAACGCGGAGAACATCATCGGCTCCGGCCCCTTCACCGTCACGGACGAGAAGCTCGGCACCGAGTACACCCTCACCGCCCGCGATGACTACGCCTGGGGCCCGGACAGTGCCGAGAACGACGGCCGTCCGTACCTCGACGCCGTGCACGTGCTGGTCACCCCCGAGGACTCCGTCCGCATCGGGTCGCTGCTCGCGGGCCAGGCCGACTACGTCCGCTACGTCCAGGCGTTCGACGAGGACCGCGTCGAGGGCGCCGGATTCACGCTGTACGCCCCGCAGACCCGCGGCGTGAACAACTCGATCGCCCTCCGCCCGGAGAACCCGCTGCTGTCCGACATCCGCGTGCGCCAGGCGATCATCGCCGCAGTCGACGCGCAGGAGGTCGTCGACACCCTGTTCACCGAGAACTACCCGGTGGCCACGTCGGTGCTGTCCTCGCAGGCCGCGGGATACAAGGACGAGTCCGCGCACTACGCCCACGATCCGGAGAAGGCGGAGGCGCTGCTCGACGAGGCGGGCTGGGAGCCCGGCGCCGACGGCATCAGGGAGAAGGACGGCGAGCGGCTGTCCATCACGGTCTACGAGGCCAAGCCGCAGCCCCTGTCGAAGCAGACCCTGGAGCTCGTGGCGCAGCAGCTCGCGGCTGTCGGTGTGGAGCTCACCGTCAAGCCCGGCGATGCGGGCAGCTACGCGGAGGACACCCGTGATCCGCTGAAGACGGGGTTCTACCACTCGATGGTCGGCCGTGCGGACCTCGACGTGATCAAGAGCCAGTACTTCACGAAGAACCGCGACGTGCTCATCTCTCAGGACGCGACGCTCGACGAGCTGCTGCTGGCCGTCGCCTCCGAGCCGGACGCCGAGAAGCGGGTGGCCGCCTCGCAGGCCGTGCAGGACTACATCGCGGAGCAGGCGTACGTGATCCCGCTCTTCGAGGAGCCGCAGGTCTACGGTGCGGCCACGTACGTGCACGGCGTCGCGTTCGAGTCGGTCGGCCGGCCCACGTTCTCCGGCGTGTGGCTCGCGGAGCACTGAGGATCACGGTGACCCCATGACCTTCGTCCTCCGACGGGCCGGGCAGGCCGCGATCGTGCTGATCGCGGCCTTCACGGCCACGTTCTTCCTGCTGCAGCTGCTGCCGGGAGACGCCATCCTCATCAAGTTCTCCGACCCGAGCCTGGGGCTCTCGCCGGAGCAGCTCGACGACATCCGCGCGACCTACGGCGCCGACGTGCCGTGGGGGGAGCAGTACCTGCACGCGGGTCTCGGCTTCCTGGCGGGTGACTTCGGCTACTCGACCCAGTACGGCACCCCGGTGCGGACGATGCTGGCCGAGGCGCTGCCCGCCACGCTGCTGCTCGCGGCGCTCGGACTCCTGGTCGCGGTCGTGCTCGCGGTGCTGATCGCGGCGCTCTCCGCGCTCGCCCCCTTCGCGTGGCTGCGGGACGGCCTGCGGCAGGTGCCGGGACTGTTCGTCGCGGTGCCGGTTTTCTGGCTCGGCATCCTCCTCATCCAGGTGTTCTCGTTCGGACTCCGCTGGGTGCCGATCGTGGGAGCCGACCCCGTCAGCGGCCTGATCCTCCCCGTCCTCACACTCGCCGTGCCGATATCGGCGCCCCTCGCCCAGGTGCTGGTCCGGTCGATCGACCGGGTGCAGGCGCAGCCGTTCGTGACGGTGGTGCGGGCGAAGGGCGCGCCGCCGGCGTGGGTGCTCACGCGCTCGGTCGCGCGCAACGCCGCCGTCCCGACGCTCACCATCGCGGGGGTGCTGTTCGGAGAGCTCGTCGGAGGAGCGGTGGTGACCGAGACGGTCTTCGGCCGCACCGGCATCGGACGCCTCACGGAGCAGGCGGTCGCGAACCAGGACATCCCGGTGCTGCAGGGGGTGGTGCTGCTGTCGGCCCTGGGGTTCGTGGTGATCAGCTTCGCCGTCGACCTCGCCACGCCCCTGATCGATCCGCGGCAGCGGCGATCGGCGCGCGCCGCCCGGTCCCGCCCCGTCCGTCCCGCCGCCCAGGAGGTACCCGCATGACCGCTCCCGTGATCGCGGAGACCACCGTCGAGAAGCCCGGTGCCCCGCCCGCGCCGTCCGCCCCGGCTCCCGTCTCGGCCTCCCGTCCGCGACCGCGGTCGCGCGCCTGGGGGCTGTATCTGGCGTTCGCGGTCGTCACCGTGGCGGTGCTGTTTGCGGTGATCCCCGGAGTCTTCGCGCCGGGCGACCCGCTGACCGGCGTACCCGCGGACAAGCTCCTGCCCCCGAGCGCCGCGCACTGGTTCGGGACCGACGCGCTCGGCCGCGATCTGTTCGGCCGGGTCGTCCACGGCGCGGTGCACTCGCTGTCGGGTGCGCTCATCGCCGTGACGGTCGGCCTCGCGCTCGGCACGCTTCTCGGAGCCGTCGCCGGCGCGACCGGCGGCGTCGTGGACGACGTGCTGATGCGGATCGTGGACGTGCTGCTGGCCATCCCGGGGCTGCTGCTGTCGCTCTCCGTCATCATCCTGCTCGGCTTCGGCACCGTCAACGCGGCGATCGCCGTGGGACTCGGCAGCGTCGCCGCCTTCGCCCGGCTCATGCGCGCCGAGGTGGCGCGGGTGCGGCGCACCGAGTACGTCGAGGCGGCCTTCGGCAGCGGCGGCACTTTCTTCTCCGTGCTGCGCCGGCATGTGCTCCCGAACGCCCTCACCCCAATCGTCGCGCTCGCCGCCTTGCAGTTCGGCACGGCCATCCTCGCCATCTCCACCCTCGGCTTCCTCGGCTACGGCGCTCCGCCGCCCACCCCCGAGTGGGGGCTGCTGATCGCCGAGGGACGCAACTACATCGCGACCGCCTGGTGGCTCACGGCGCTGCCCGGCCTCGTGGTGGTCGCCGTCGTGCTCAGCGCCAACCGCATCAGCCACCGGCTCGGAAGGAGCACCCGATGACACTGGCGACCCCTCCGTCAGGAGCCACACCCGTCCTCACGGCGTCGGACCTGCGGGTCTCGTACGCCGGCCGGGAGGTCGTGCACGGCCTCTCGTTCGCCATCGCCGAGGGGGAGACGCTCGCCCTGGTCGGCGAGTCGGGCTCCGGCAAGTCCACCACGGCACACGCCCTCCTCGGCCTGCTGCCGGAGGGCGGACGGGTCGAGAGCGGGCGCGTCCGGCTCGGCGACCTCGACATCTCCGGATGGTCGGATCGGGCGTTCCGCGGCATCCGCGGGTCGGAGATCGGGCTGGTGCCGCAGGATCCGACGACGTCGCTCGACCCGGTGCGCCCCGTCGGCGTGCAGGTCGCCGAGGTGCTGCGCCTGCACGGGCATCGCGACCGTCGTTCCCGCAACGCCCGCGTGCTCGAGCTGCTCGACCGCGTCGGGCTGGACGACCCCGATCTGCGCGCCCGACAGTATCCGCACGAGCTCTCCGGCGGGATGCGGCAGCGCGTCCTCATCGCGGCCGCGATCGCCCTCCGCCCTCGGCTGCTCATCGCGGACGAGCCCACCAGCGCCCTCGACGCCACGGTGCAGCGCCGCGTGCTGGACCTTCTGGACGAGCTGCAGCGCGAGGACGGCACGAGCATCCTGCTCGTGACGCACGACCTCGGCGTCGCCGCGGACCGGGCGGCGCGGATCGCGGTGCTGAAGGACGGCCGGATCGTGGAGCAGGGATTGAGCGCGCAGGTGCTCGCGGAGCCGGAAGACCCGTACACGCGGCAGCTGCTCGCCGACGCGCCGGCCTTCACGACCGGCTTCCGACGCCCGGACGCGCCGCCGTTCCTCCGGGATGCCGCGGCGGTGGCCGCCGAGAAGCCGTGGGAGATCGTGGCCGCGGGCCTCGTGAAGGAGTTCCGGGTCTCGGGACGCGAACGCTTCCGGGCGGTCGATGACGTCTCCTTCCGGGTGCGGCGCGGGACGACCCATGCGCTGGTCGGCGAGTCCGGATCGGGCAAGTCCACGACCGCGCGCCTGGTCACGCGCTTCCTCCGTCCGGACGCCGGGACCGTGGAGCTCGTGGGGGAGGACGCGACGGCCGTCGAGGGGGCGCGACTGCGTGCGCTGCGTCGGCGGATCCAGCTGGTGTACCAGAACCCGTTCGCCTCCCTCGACCCACGGCAGCAGATCGCCGACATCGTGGCCGAGCCGCTGCACAACTTCCGCATCGGGACCCGCTCCGATCGTCGGGATCGGGCGGTCGCGCTGCTCGAACGCGTGGCGCTGCCGGCGGATGCGGCCCGCCGCACCCCGAGCGAGCTGTCCGGCGGGCAGCGCCAGCGGGTCGCGATCGCGCGGGCGCTCGCCGTCGACCCGGAGATCCTCGTGCTCGACGAGGCGGTGTCGGCGCTCGACGTGACGGTGCAGGCGCGCGTCCTCGAACTGCTCTCCGCGCTCCAGGCCGAGCTCGGACTCACCTACCTCTTCATCTCGCACGACCTCGCGGTGGTGCGCCGCATCAGCCACACCGTCTCCGTGATGCACCGCGGTCGCGTGGTGGAGGACGGACCGACCGAAGAGCTGTTCCACGACCCGCAGCACGAGAACACCCGGGAGCTGCTGGCCGCGGTCCCCGGACGAACGGAGATCCTCGCATGAGCACCACCCCTCGTCCCACCGTCGCGTTCTTCACGCGGCTCCTCGACGACGCGTCCCCGGCCGACCGCTACCGCCTCGCCCTGACGCAGATCCAGCACGCCGAGGAGCACGGCGTGGGGCGGGCGTGGGTGGCGCAGCACCACTTCCGGGCGGCGGAAGGCGGGCTGCCCTCCCCGCTCGTCTTCCTCGCGCACGCGGCGGCACGCACCTCGCGGATCCGCCTCGGCACCGGGATCATCACCCTTCCCCTCGAAGACCCGGTCCGGGTCGCCGAGGACGCCGTGGTGGCCGACCTGCTCGCGGACGGGCGGATCGACCTCGGACTCGGCAGCGGCGGCACCCCGTCGTCTTTCGCGCCCTTCGGGGAGGACGTGCGCGACAAGGGACCCACCTACGACCGCAAGCTCGGCGTCCTGCTCGACGCTCTCGCAGGCCGCGACGTGGGGGCGGGGAACGCGCTGTATCCGGACGCGGGGTCGATGGCCGCGCGCATCTGGCAGGCGACGTTCTCGGCACCCGGCGGTCATCGGGCGGGCGTCCACGGTCACGGACTGCTGCTGTCCCGCACGCAGCCCCGCCCCCACGACCGGCTGCACGCGCCGCTGTCCGCGCTGCAGGACCCCATCATCGACGCCTACCTCGACGCGCTGCCCGCCGAGGCGACCCCGCGCATCACCGCCTCCCGCACCGTGTTCGTGGCGGACGACCGCGCCGAGGCGCTCCGGTTCGCCGAGGTCGGGTTGCGACGCGCGGCCGAGGGCTTCCGTCGGCAGGGCCAGACCATCCCCGGAGACGACCTCGACGACCTCATCGCCGCTCTCGACACGCATCTCGGCACGCCCGAGGAGGTCGCCGCCTCGCTCGCTGCCGACACCACGCTGCACCGCGCGACCGAGGTGGCGTTCCAGGTGCACTCGGTCGACGCGCCGCACGCCCACGTCCTGCGCTCGATCGAGCTGTTCGCGACCGAGGTCGCCCCGGCCCTCGGCTACGCGCTGACCCCGCCTGATCCCGAGAGCACCCGCACTGCCGAGAACACCCCCACCGTGAAGGAGAACGCATGACCGCCGACATCGTCGACCAGCTGACGGGGGTGACGCCGGAGCTGGATGCGCTGCGTCGTCGCCGCCCCGTGACCAGGGAGCAGCTCCAGGCGAGCTTCGACGCGCTGTTCCACCCGGTCTCCGCGGAGCACGTCTCGCTCGCCGAGCGCGCGCTCATCGCGGCGTTCGCGACCGCTCTCGCCGGTGCCGACGACCCCACGGCCGAGTTCTACGCCGGGAAGGCCCGCGAGATCGACCCGGAGCGCGCCGCGATCGTCGCCCGGGAGGCCGAAGCAGCCGCGACCACCGGACCGTTCGGCGCCTACACCGAACGCGGGCTGGAGGCCGAGAGCACCGACGGCGCGCGGTACGTGCCGGACGAGGCGGCGTCGACCGCCCTGGGGGAGCGCCTCGCGGCGGCTCTCGCGCACACGCACCTGCTGGTGTTCCGTCCCCGCGAGGCATCCGGCGGCGACCTCGGTCGCCTGCACGACGCCGGCTGGTCGACGGACGGCATCGTCACGCTGTCGCAGCTCGTGTCGTTCCTCGCCTTCCAGCAGCGGGTCGTCACAGGCCTGCGGGTGCTCCAGGACGCCGGACTCACCGCCACCGCCACCGATACCGACACCGACGAGGACGCCGCATGACTGCCGCCGACACCGTGCTCCGGCACGACGACGCCCCCTATCCCGACGCCTTCACCCGCGCCGAGGTCGGCTGGACGCCGCACCTCGCGCCGCTGACGGAGGAGGATCTCACCCCGCGACACCTCGACGGCCTCGTCGACGCCGCCCGCGCGAAGAACGAGTACTTCCGGCTGCTCGCGCGCGACCCCGAGGTGCTCCGCGCACGCACCCTCGTCGACAAGGACATCTTCTACAACACCGCGGAGGGGCTCCCGCGCGCGGAGCGGGAGCTCGCGGCCACCGCCGCCTCCCGCCGCAACGGCTGCGTCTTCTGCGCGTCGGTGCACTCCCGGTTCGCGGCGCACCACGGCAAGCGGCCGGACGACATCGACGCGCTCCTCGCCGAGGGCGTGGACGCGGACCTCGGGGAGCGCTGGAACGCGATCGTCGCCGCCGCGGTCGCGCTGACCGACACGCCCCGCGCGTTCGGTCCCGCGCACATCGCGCGCCTCCGTGCGGCCGGACTGGACGACCTCGAGATCGCGGACGTCGTGCACGGCGCGGCCTTCTTCAACTGGGCGAACCGGCTGATGCTCTCGCTCGGCCGCCCCGTCGCCCCCGCCTGACCTCACGGGGGCAGTTCCGGGCCGCGCTCGGTCGTGTCCTATCTGTCGCAGGTTGCGATATCGGTGGGCGCGGCATTGACGACCGAGGTTGTCACGGTCGTCCAGCTCGTCGTCGTCCCCGCGGGGAAGCTGGCGAACGCGGTGAGTGTGACCTCGCGTTCGCCGATGTACCGCCCGGTATCGGGGTCGATGATGATGTCGTACTGGACGTCGTTCGCCGGTTCGAACCGGCCGATCGCGATCCCGGTGGTGCCGTTCAAGGTCGCTTGCTGATCCGTGATCGTCACCCCCGGGATCAGTGCGGCCGCTTTGTACAGCGCTGCCCTGAACTCGGCGGGCGCGGTCCCTCGCTCGAGAGCGCTTGTGATCCACTCGAGCGCCTGCCCGTCGCGAGACTGCCCGGAGGTCCCGTTCAGCTCGTAGATCTTGTTGAGGAGCTCGGCCGGGTCACGCGGGAGGGCACCGTCGTCGACGCTCCTGGTCGTGGTGGTCTGAGAGCTGCCTACGCGGTGCCCGTCGGGGCCGAACCCTCCGGGGATTCGCCGGATGACGCTCGAATCGGCCGAGGAGAAGTTCGCTGCCTGTTCGCGGGCGAAAGCCTCCGACCTGGGGCCGAACGTCTGCAGTGGCCATCGTCCGCACTGGATCCACACCCAGTCGTCGTCACGATCAGCGGGCACATACAGTTCGTCGTGGTAGCCGTCGATCATGGAGACGTCGCCTTCCGGCACCGTGTTTCCGTTGTTCGCTTTGATCTTCTCGGCATCCGCTTCGAGAGTTCCGACGGCACCGAAAGCGCCGTCGGTGCGAACGAACAGATACTGCCCCGGTCCGACGACCGGGTCGCTGACCTCCATGGTCGCGAGCGCTGCCGAGTGGAGCGCACTCGCCGCGGCGGGATCGGCTCCGCCATTCCACTCGGCGACGCCCAGAACGTCTGTGGCCACCAGCGCGGCCACGAGACCTGCGGCGCCCAGCATGGAGAATCCAGCCCACGCGAATGTGCGTCGACGTGTCGGCGCAGGACGAAACCTCGTGTTCTCCCCCAGGTGCGAGAAAAGCGCCACAGGCGTCTCCCCGTCGATACGTTCGGCGAGAGCGGCCCGTCCGCGCGTCAGCGCCGCGGCGCTCGGTGCGCGGGAACCGTCACGCGTGCTGCGGAGCAGCGTCAGCTCGTCCATGATCCGTCTCCTGTTCGATCGAGGTGAGGGCGGCTGCGCGACGAAGCTTCCGTCGCGCCCGGTTGAGTCGTGAGCGCACGGTGCCGACCGGCACCTGCATCGCCTGAGCGATCGCCGAATAGTCGAGATCTGCCCACGCATAGAGCAGCAGCGTGTCTCGGTCCGCAGCCGGCAGACGTCGAAGAGCTTTCGTCAACCGGTGGGTGAGCCGCTCCGCGTCGATGCGCGCTCCCGCTTGCTCGATGAAGTCCGGGGCGACCTGAGCGGCGAGGTCCGCTGACATCCCCTTCCACGCGGTCGCCTCCACACGGGCATGCTTGCGCATGAGCCGCGTTGCGATCCCGAGCAGCCACGGTCTCGCGCTCTGCACGGTGACGTCGTACGCCGCACGTCGGTCGAAGGCCACAAGAAACGTCTCGGACATCACGTCATCCGCCGCATGGTCACCCAAACGCTGGGCGGCGTAGCGATACACCGACGTCGAATGGCGCTCGTACAACGCCTGAAAGACAGCGGGCTCGTGGATCGAGCGTTCAATCACCTCGTTATCGGGGCTCACGTCCGTATTGCTCGATTCCGCTGTTTCGGTTCACACCAATATCGCAGCGAACGCTCCGAGGGTGTGCCGTTGGCGGCGTGGTCACCTGCACGGAGGTCGTCGCCGGATGCGCTACCGTCGCATCATGACAAGCCGTCTGCGGCGCCGAAGCCTCCCTGTCGCTGGCTTCGTCGCTGCGGCCGCCATGCTCGTCGGGTGCGCGCCGAGCATCGAGAACCTCGTGCGGCTGAGCCTCGCGGATTCCATCGAAGAGGCGCAGGACAGCATGTGGGAGCACCGCGGCACGATCGTCACGGACCCGGAAGTGACGATCGCCGAACTCTCCCTCGCCTCCGACCTCCGGGACGGAACCGACGAGCTCGACGGCAACCCCCTCAAGCTCCTCGCCCTCGACAAGAGGGGCGACAGCACCACCCTGACACTCCTCGCATTCGGTGGCGCGCAGACGGGCGGTGGCTGGTGGTACGAGCAGCGCCAAGGGGCGGTGTGCTTCACCCTGACCTTTCCGCGAGGCGAAGAGATCGTGGAGACCGGCCCCGCGGACTGCCCGAGTATCCCGGAGCTGGACGGCATCGAGGACGTCGTCCCGCTCGAAGAACTCGACGTCAGAATCACCGCCACCAAGGCCGACTACCCTGACTCGGTGTGCCAGTGCTACAGCGGCAGTGAGTGCGACTGCCCCGGAGGATAGGCGATCGGATCGGAGCCTGTCGCGGCAGCACCTCCGCTCCGGTGCCACCCTGATCCCTCAGGGGACGAGGATGATCTTCCCCGAGGCGGCGCCGGTCTCCATGAGCTCATGGGCGCGCGCCGCCTCGGCGAGAGGCAGCTCCGGGCCGAGCTCGATGGTGAAGTCGCCCGCGGCCAGCAGGTCAACCGTCTTCTGCAGCGCTTCTGCGCGCCACTCCAGCTCCTGCGGCGTGAGCGGCTCGGGGGAGCCGCCGGAGAACGCCCGGATGCCGAAGTCGGCCGCGTCGGGGCCGCGGACGATGGTCGCGATGCGGTCGCGGTCGGCGACCAGGGCGAGGGAGGTCTCGATCGCCTCGTCGGTGCCTGCGCAGTCCAGGACGACGGTCACGGGGGAGGGGGCCGCCGCGCGGACGCGGTCGAGCAGGCCGTCGCCGTAGGCCACGGGGATCGCGCCGAGCTCGCGGAGTTGGTCGTGCCGGGCGGGGCTCGCGGTGGCGATCACCGTCGCGCCCCAGGAGACCGCGAACTGCACGGCGGCCTGGCCGACCGCACCCGAGCCTGCGTGCACGAGGAGCACGTCGTCGGCCGTCACGGCGAGCGAGCGGAGGGACTGATACGCGGTGCCGGCGGGGATGCCGATCGCCGCCCCCTCGGCCGCGGTGACGGCGTCCGGGAGCTTTACGAGCTTGTCGGCCTCGACCGCGAGGGCGGAGGCGTAGGTCCCGAGCGTGTCGCGGATCGCGACGCGGTCGCCGACCTCGAACCCGTCGACGCCCTCGCCCAGCACCTCGATCACTCCCGCGCCGTCGAACCCGACCGGACGCGGCTCGGTGATCGGCGCGGAGGGGCGCTTGCCGCCGCGGAGCTTGGCGTCGATGGGGTTGGCACCGGCCGCCTCGATACGCACCAGCGCCTCGCCGCGAACGGGCACGGGGTCAGGCACCTCCATCAGGTGGAGGACAGCGGGGGATCCGAACTCGGTGTAGACGATCGCACGGGCCATGTCCTCAGGCTACCCGGCGGGGGTCACTTCCCCGCGAGCGCCTTGGTGATCCGCTGCGGCGACACCGGCTGCGCGGTGCCGAGACGCTGGGCGAAGACGCTGACCCGGTACTCCTCCAGCAGCCAGCGCACCTCGACGATCGCGGGCGGAGCGTCGGGCGCGAGGGGGATCGTGCCGCCGGCGTCCGCGAACAGCACGGCCATCCGCTCGAACTCCGTCATCCGCGCGCGGTCCTTGCCCGGCTCGTTCGCGAGGGTCTTCAGCCGGTCGGTCATGCCGTCGAGGTACCGGGGGAAGTGGGCGAGCCGGTCGACCCCCGCCGCCGCGACGAAGCCGGGGTGGAGCAGTCCGGAGAGCTGGGTGCGGATGTCGTTCAGCGGGCCGAGCAGCGCCAGCGCGTTCTGCGCCTTGATGCCGCGCTCCACCTCCCGCGCCTTCGTGAGGATGCGCGCGACCAGGGAGACGCAGGCGAAGAGCTCGTCGACGAGTACGGCCGAGACAGCGTCGCGCACCCGCGCGAACTCGGCCTCGGTGCGCACGACGCCGCGGTCCCGGCCGTCGGCGCCGCCGGTCGAGGCGTCGATGACGCGACGGGCGACGGCGGCCCGGCAGTCCTCGATGAGCGCGGCCGCCGACGGGTACGGCGAGGCGGCGAGTGCGAGCTTCTCCTGGCTGGTGAGGTGCTGCTGCACGTACGACGACGGCGACGGCACCGCGAGCAGGACGAGACGGAGCACGCCGTCGCGCGTGGCGGCGGCCGCGGCGTCGGGAGTCGCCTCGACCCGCACCGACACGCTCGTGCCGGCATCGACGATCGCCGGATACCCCCGGACGACGCCGCCCGCGACCTTGGTGTCGATGACCGCCGGGAGGTCGCCGAACGTCCACGCCGTCAGCCCGGTCTGCTCGACCGGAGCGGCGGCCACGCGCTCCGCCCCGCGCGGTCCCGGTGTCTCCGCACGCCCGGGGCGCGCGATCGAGCGGGCGACGCTGCTGCGCGCGCGGTCGGAGAGCTGAGCCTGCAGCGACCGGAGATCGCGCCCCGAACCGACCACGCGTCCCCGCTCGTCCACGGCGCGGAAGTTCATGCGCAGATGCGCCGGCACCCGTTCGTCGTCGAAGTCGGCGGCCGTGACCACCTGGTTCGCGAGCGGCTGCACGAGCCGCGCGAGCGCCTCCTTGAGGGTGCGCGGGGGGAGACCGCCGTGCGCCTCCGGTCCCTCGTCGGCCAGCGCCGCCCCGAACTTCTCCGCCCAGTCGGCGGCGGGGACGACGTGGCGCCGGATGGCCTTGGGCAGCGCACGCAGCAGTCCGGTGACGAGCTCCGCGCGGAGCCCCGGCACCTGCCAGTCGAAGCCGCGGTCCTCGATCTGGGCGAGCAGCGGCAGAGGCAGCACGACGCTCACGCCGTCGTCCGGTGCGCCCGGCTCGAACCGGTACGCGAGGCCGAGCACCTGGTCGCCCTGCGTCCACCGGGTCGGGAACTCGCGCTGGTCGGCGCGGTCCTCGTCGTCGATGAGGTCGCTCTCCCGCATCACGAGCAGCTTCGGCGTCGTCGTCAGCGCCTCGCGCCACCACTTCTCGAACGACCGCACGTCGAACACGTCGGCGGGGATGCGCTCGTCGTAGAAGCGGAAGACGGCCTCGTCGCCGGCCAGGATGTCGCGGCGCCGCTCGCGCTCCTCGAGCTTCTCCAGGCGGCGACGGAGCTCGGCGTTGCTGCGCCAGAACGCACTGACCCGCTTGTCGATGCGGGACGGGTCCCATTCGCCCTCGACGAGCGCATGACGCACGAAGAGCTCGCGCGAGGCGGCCCGGTCGATGCGGGCGAACTGCACGCGCCGGCGCGGGATGATCTCAACCCCGAACAGCGTGACCTTCTCGAACGCCACGGCGGCTCCGGCGTCTTTGGACCAGTGCGGCTCGGTGACCTGGCGCTTCGCGAGGTCGCCGGCGAGGGGCTCGGCCCAGGCGGGGTCGATCGCGGCGACGGTGCGGGCGAAGGTGCGGGAGGTCTCCACGATCTCGGCGGCCATGACCGCCCGGGGGCTCTTCTTGCGCAGCCCCGACCCCGGGAAGATCGAGAACCGGATGCCTCGCGCGCCCCGGTACTCCGTGATCCGGCGGCGAGCGTCCTTCGCGGGAGAGTGGGCCTTCCCCGCGGGGGCCGTGCGCTCGTCGAGGACGCCGATCTGCGACAGCAGGCCGGAGAGCAGCGCGCGGTGGATGGCATCCGGATCGGCCGCGCCGCTCTGCTCCGCCCCGCGGTCGGGGCTCTTGACGAGCGTCCGGAGCTGGCGGTGCACGTCGAACCACTCGCGGACCCGCACGTAGTTGAGGTGCTCGCTGCGGCACAGCCGGCGGAACGCGCTGGAGCCGAGCTCGCGCTGCTGCTCGCGCAGGTGGTTCCAGAGGTTCAGGAGGGTGAGGAAGTCGCTCGTCGGGTCCACGAAGCGCGCGTGCAGCCGGTCCGCCTCCTCGCGGCGGTCCTCCGGTCGCTCGCGCACGTCCTGGATGGACAGCCCCGCCACGATCGCGAGCACGTCCCGCAGCACCGACGGGGTCCCTGAGCTTGTCGAAGGGCCTGAGCCCCGCTGGGTCCCTGAGCTTGTCGAAGGGCCTGAGCCCCGCTGGGTCCCTGAGCTTGTCGAAGGGCCTGACCCCCGCTGGGTCCCTGAGCCTGTCGAAGGGCCCGCCTCGATGAGCATCCGCGCGAACCGCGGGTCCATCGGCATCCGGGCGATGTCGCGTCCGATGCGGGTGAGCCGGGGGCCGTCGTCCGGCCCCTGCGCCGGGCGGAGGGCGCCGAGCTCGGTGAGCAGGTCGAACGCCGCCTTCACGCCCCGGGAGTCGGGCGGGGTGAGGAACGGGAACGCGGTGATGTCACCGAAGCCCAGCGCGAGCATCTGCAGGATGACGGAGGCGAGGGAGGTGCGCAGGATCTCGGGTTCGGTGAACTCGGGACGGCGCGCGTAGTCCTCCTCGGAGTACAGGCGGATGGCGATGCCGTCGCTCGTACGGCCGGCGCGACCGGAGCGCTGGTTCGCCGAGGCCTGGGAGATGGCCTCGATGGGCAGCCGCTGCACCTTCGAGCGGTTGCTGTACCGGGAGATACGCGCGGTGCCGGTGTCGATGACGTACTTGATGCCGGGCACCGTGAGGCTCGTCTCGGCCACGTTCGTCGCGAGCACGACCCGGCGACGGACGCCGGCCACGGTGCTGCGCTCGAACACCCGGTGCTGCTCCGCGGCGGAGAGCCGGCCGAACAGGGGGAGGACCTCGGTGGGCGAACGGTCCTTGGCGTAGGCCGCGCGCACGGCGTCGGCCGCGTCCCGGATCTCCGCCTCGCCCGGCAGGAACACGAGCACATCGCCGGGCGCCTCCCGGTCGAGCTCGCGGAGCGCCGCGACGATCGCGCTCACCTCGTCCTCCGGCTCGCCGGCGGCGTCCTGCTCCGCGTCCTCGTCGACGAGCGGGCGATAGCGGATCTCGACGGGATACGTGCGCCCCGACACCTCGATGACCGGCGCGGGGGTGCCGTCGGCGGCGGCGAAGTGCCGCGCGAAGCTCTCCGGGTCGATGGTGGCGGAGGTGATGATCACCTTCAGGTCCGGGCGCTCCGGGAGGATGCGGGCGAGGTAGCCCAGCAGGAAGTCGACGTTGAGGGAGCGCTCGTGCGCCTCGTCGATGATGATCGTGTCGTAGCGCGTCAGCAGCCGGTCGCGGTGGATCTCGTTGAGGAGGATCCCGTCGGTCATCAGCGCGATCCGGGTCTCGTCGGAGACCTTGTCGGTGAAGCGCACCTTGTAGCCGACGAGCGTGCCGAGCTCGACCCGCAGCTCCTCGGCCACGCGCTCCGCGATCGTGCGGGCGGCCAGCCGTCGGGGCTGGGTGTGGGCGATGCGCTCGCGGCCCAGCTCCAGCGCGATCTTGGGGAGCTGGGTGGTCTTCCCCGATCCGGTCGCGCCGGCGACGATGACGACCTGGTGGTCGCGGATGGCGTCGGCGATCTCGTCCCTGGCCGCGCTGACGGGCAGCTCCGGAGGGTAGGAGATCACGGGGGAGGACATAGCCCTCCATCGTATGCCGGGATGCACACCGGGGTCGCCGCGATCGCCGCATACGATCATCGGGTGATGACTGCTCTCCGTCCCGTGCGCTGGTTCCGTGATTTCGGGCGGCCGCCGCGCATCCTCGGTCTCGACGTCGCGCGGGGTCTGGCGATCCTCGGCATGGCCGGTGCCCACGTCGGCGTGACGGAGGCGTTCGAGTGGGGCGACCCGACCACGTGGACCGACCTCGTGCACGGCCGCTCGTCGATCCTCTTCGCGCTGCTCGCCGGCGTCTCCATCGCCCTCATGACCGGGCGCGACGTGCTGCCGGAGCGGGAACGCCTCCCGAGCATCCGCCTCAACCTCGTGGGCCGCGGCGCGGTGATCTTCGTGATCGGCCTCGCCCTGGAGCTCCTCAACACGCCGATCGCCGTGATCCTCACCCTCTACGGCCTGCTCTACGTCGCGGTCATCCCCGTGCTGCGGTGGCGGCCCCGGCAGCTGCTTCTCGGCGCCGCCGTCCTCGCCCTCGCCGGCCCGGCGCTGCTCGCTCTGCTCAGCGCGGTGGCGCTGCAGCCGTTCGGCGCGGGCATCGGGTTCGTTCTCTACGGCACCTATCCGATCACCGTGTGGCTGGCTCTCGTGCTGGGCGGCATGGCCCTGGGCCGGCTCCGGGTGCAGGAGCTGCGCACGGCCGTCGTCGCCCTCGTCGTCGGCGTGGTCCTCGCCGCGATCGGCTACGGTCTGGGTGCCCTCGGCGCGGGCGCGGGGCTGGGCGGGACGGAATCGATCATCTCCTCGACGAGCGCGTCCTCCGGGAGCGAGAGCACGTCGTCGTCGTTCATCCCTGACGACATGATGCCGCCGTCCGGCTGGGAGAGCTACCCCGAGGCGCTCGCCGCGACGGATCCGCTCGGCTCCATGGTCCGCGCGGTCTTCGCCGTCGACCCGCACAGCGGCGGTACCGCCGAGATCCTGGGTTCCGGCGGCTTCGCCCTCGCGGTGGTCGCCCTGTGCCTGCTGCTGAGCCGTCCGCTGCGCTGGCCGCTGCTGCCCCTCGGCGCGCTGGGGTCCATGCCGCTCACGGCATACAGCCTGCACGTCGTCTCCGTCGTCCTCGTCGCCGGCCCCGGCGGCTTCATCGCGGACAACGCCTTCTGGGCGCTCACCGCCATAGGACTCCTGCTGGTCACGACGCTGTGGGCGATGTTCGTCGGACGTGGTCCTCTGGAACGCCTCGTCGGAAAGGGCGCCGCCGCGATGGCCGCCGTCCCTCGCCGCTGACGCTTTTCGTCATCCGCACGGGCGCACCTGTCATCACAGGTCCTAGGCTGGGGGGATGACCATTCCTGCACTCGAACTGAACGACGGCAACTCCATCCCCCAGCTGGGCTACGGCGTCTTCAAGGTGCCGCCGGCAGAGACCGAGAAGGCGGTGAGCGAGGCCCTCGAGATCGGGTACCGCCACATCGACACCGCCGCGATCTACGGCAACGAGGAGGGCGTCGGCGCGGCCATCGCGTCCTCCGGCATCCCCCGTGAGGAGCTCTTCGTCACCACGAAGCTGTGGAACGACCGCCACCACGACGACGAGCCTCGCGCCGCCATCGGCGAGAGCCTCGAGAAGCTCGGCCTGGAGCAGGTCGACCTCTACCTCGTGCACTGGCCCACCCCGGCGAAGGACGACTACGTACACGCGTTCGCGAAGCTCATCGAGTTGCGCGACGCGGGCCTGACCCGGAGCATCGGCGTCTCGAACTTCCTCGTGCCGCACCTCGAGCGCACGGTGAAGGAGACCGGCGTCGTCCCGGCCGTGAACCAGATCGAGCTGCACCCGGCGTACCAGCGCCGCGAGGAGGTCGCCTGGGCCGAGGCCAACGGCGTCCGCATCGAGGCCTGGGGTCCGCTCGGCCAGGGCAAGTACGACCTCTTCGGCACCCCGGCGATCGCGGAGGCGGCCGCCGCCCACGGCGTGACCCCCGCACAGGCCGTCCTGCGCTGGCACCTGCAGAAGGGCATCATCGTCTTCCCGAAGTCGGTGCGTCCGGAGCGTTTGCGCGAGAACCTCGACGTGTTCGGCTTCGAGCTGACCGATGCCGAGATCGCCGCGATCGACGCGCTCGACCCGCTCGACGGCTCCGGCCGCGTGGGCTCGCACCCCGACGAGGTCAACTGACCGGAGCCGTGCTCCCGAGCCCGCGCCCCGCGGCTCGTCTCCGTTCCACATGACGCCCCGTGTCGCTTCACGCGACACGGGGCGTCCGCGTGGGTACCGTCGAGCCCATGACAGCTCCGCTCCGCGTCGTCGCCGTCTCGGGCTCCCTCCACGAGCCGAGCAAGACCACCGCCCTCCTCCGTGCGATCACCGCCGCGGTCGCCGAGCGCGCCCCGGTCGAGACGCAGCTGATCGAGCTCACGCAGGTCGGGCCCTCGCTCGCGGGTGCTCTCACCCGTGACCAGCTCCCGTCCGAGGTGGAGGCGCAGCTGCAGGCGATCGAGACCGCCGACCTGCTCATCGTGGGCAGCCCGGTGTACCGCGCCTCGTTCACGGGGCTGTTCAAGCACCTGTTCGACTTCGTGGACCAGTACGCCCTCGTCGGCACGCCGGTGCTCCTCGCGGCGACCGGTGGCGGCGAGCGACACGCGCTCATGATCGAGCACCAGCTGCGCCCGCTGTTCGCGTTCTTCCAGGCGCTCACCCTCCCGCTTGGCGTGTACGCGAGCACGACCGACTTCGACGGCTACGAGGTGGCGACGGACGTGCTGCGTGCGCGGATCGCGCTCGCGGCCGAGCGGGCCCTCCCGCTCGTCGGTTACACCCTGTCCCGTCCCGCGGAGCTGCTCGTCGGCTGATCCTGGTCCGGAGCCGGTGAGCCCGGCGTAGCGTGGGAGCATGACGAACCGTCTCGCCGACACCCTCAGCCCCTATCTGCGGGCCCACGCCGACAACCCCGTCGACTGGTACCCCTGGGGAGAGGAGGCCTTCGCCGAGGCGCGCCGCCGGGACGTGCCGATGCTGATCTCGATCGGCTACTCCACCTGCCACTGGTGCCATGTGATGGCGCGCGAGTCGTTCGCCGACCCGCAGACCGCCGCCCGCATCAACGAGGGGTTCGTCGCGGTGAAGGTCGACCGCGAGGAGCATCCGCACGTCGACGGGGCCTACATGGCCGCCGCGTCGGCGTTCACGCAGAACCTCGGCTGGCCGCTCACGGTGTTCACCACGCCTGCCGGACGCGCCTTCTACGCGGGGACGTACTGGCCGCCGGAGGCGCGACCGCCGATGCCCGCGTTCCGTGAAGTGCTGGCCGCGGTCCGCGAGGCGTGGACGACGCGACGGGCGCAGGCCGAGGAGTCCGCGGACGCGGTGACCGCGGCCCTCGCCGAGGCGGCGGAGACCACGGCGCCGAGCCTCCCGGACGCCACGGCCCTCGCGGAGGCCGCCCGCGGTCTCGCCGCCAGGGAGGACACGGAGTTCGGCGGCTTCGGCGGAGCTCCGAAGTTCCCGGTGGCCACGACCCTGCGGTTCCTCCAGGAGCCCCTCATCCGCGCGGCCGCACCGGAGGCGGCGGCTGCGGCCGAGCGCGCCCTCACGGCGATGGCGGCCTCGGATCTGCGTGACGCCGACGGCGGGTTCTTCCGCTATGCGACTCGGCGTGACTGGACGGTGCCGCACTACGAGCGCATGCTGACCGACAACGCCCAGCTGCTCGAGGTCGCGCTCGACGCCGCCGACGAGGAGACCGCCCGCGGGATCGCCCGCTTCCTGCTCGGCACGCTGCGGCAGGAGGGCGGCGGCTTCGGCGCTGCACAGGATTCCGAATCGTGGATCGACGGGGCCCGCAGCGAGGGGGGCTACTACCTCCGTCCCGTCGCGGAGCGCGCGGCACTGGAGCCGCCCGCCGTGGACGGCAAGGTCATCACGGGATGGAACGGCCTCGCGATCGCGGCACTCGCCCGGGCAGGCGCCGCGCTCGGCGAGGACGCGTGGATCGCCGCCGCCGCAGACGCCGCCGCTGCCGTGCTCGACACCAACCGCGGGGCCGACGGCGCGCTCGTGCGGGCATCGCTGGACGGTCGGGCCTCCGCCGCGGTCGCCACGGCCGCTGACCTCGCGCTGCTCGCCGAGGGCCTGTTCGCCCTCGCGGCGGCCACGGGCGACGTCGCTCCGGCGGCCACGGCCCTGGGCCTCCTCGACGGAGCGCTGGACGGCGCCGCCGGGGAGGATCCGTTGCTCCGCGCCCAGGGCATCGCCGCCTCGCCCGACCACACCGACGGCGACCTGCCCTCGGACACGGCGGCGGTCGCACAGGCCGCGCTCACCGCCTGGCGGCTGGGAGCGGGGGACCGCTATCGCGCGGCAGCGGCGGAGGGGGTGGAGGCCCTCGCCTCCCGGGCGCTCGCCCAGCCCTTCGCCCACGGCAGCCTGCTCCGGGTCGCCGCCGGACTCGCCACCGCCCCGCGGCAGCTCGTCGTGGTGACGGAGGAGCCGGGTGGGGCGCTCGGCGCCGCGGCCCGCGGAGCCGATGCCGATGTCGTCGCGGTCGTCACGCCGGCGCAGGCCGCGGCGTTCGCCGCCGCGGGGTTCGAGCTGTTCGAGGGCAAGGAGGCGACCGCCGAGCGCGCCTACGACTGCCGCGCCTTCGTGTGCCGCCTGCCGGTGAGCGATCCGGCCGCGGTCTCGCGCGCA
Source organism: Microbacterium sp. UMB0228 (assembly GCF_002871415.1). Lineage (NCBI taxonomy): Bacteria > Bacillati > Actinomycetota > Actinomycetes > Micrococcales > Microbacteriaceae > Microbacterium > Microbacterium sp. UMB0228. The sequence goes on from NZ_PNFU01000003.1 coordinate 460,878, forward strand.
CGGTGAGCGCCCTTCTCCGGCGCAGCGCTGTGCATTCTGCCTACCGCGCGCCGTCCGTCTGCCCGTCGAGTGCGCGCGATGCGCAGCTTCGAGTGCACGGTTTGCCCAGCGCCCGCGATCCGTTCTAGGGTGACGCGACCCCTCTCGGATCACAGCAAGGATGCTCTGACGATGACTCTCTCCGCCCGCGCCGGTCTCGACGCCGTGCCCGCCTACCGACAGGGGCGCTCCGCCCCGGCCGGTGCCTCCAAGCTCTCCTCGAACGAGTCCCCGCATCCGCCGCTGCCCTCCGTCGTGCGCGCCGTGCAGGACCGGGTGGCCGGCATCCACCGCTACCCGGACATGAGCGCCTCCGCGGTCCGGGAGGCGCTCGCCGCCCGGTACGCCGTGGACCCGGCGCAGGTGACCGTCGGCGCGGGGTCGGTGGAGATCGCCGCCCAGCTCATCCACGCGGTCGCCGGCGAGGGGGACGAGGTCGTCTTCGCATGGCGGTCCTTCGAGGCCTACCCCTCGCTCGTCCGGATCGCGGGCGCGACGCCCGTCGCCGTGCCGCTGGATGCCGATCACGGACACGACCTCGACGCGATGCGCGCCGCGATCACCCCGCGCACACGTCTCGTGTTCGTGTGCAACCCCAACAACCCGACCGGCACGGTCGTCGACGCCGAGGCACTGGAGCGCTTCGTCGCCGCGGTGCCGCACGACGTCCTCGTCGTCATCGACGAGGCCTACGTGCACTTCGACCGCACGGACAGCCGCGGCGCCGGGATCGAGCTGTTCCGCCGTCACCCGCACGTCGCGGTGCTGCACACGTTCTCCAAGGCGTACGGCCTGGCCGGGCTCCGCATCGGCTACGCGATCGCCCCCACCGCGATCGCCGAGGCGCAGCGCAAGGTGGCCGTGCCGTTCGGGGTCACCGACCTCGCCCAGGCCGCGGCCCTCGCCTCGCTCGCCGCGGAGGACGAGCTCGCCGTCCGCATCGACGAGGTCGTGGCGCAGCGCGATCGGCTGTACACCGTGCTCACCGCCGCCGGCTGGCCCGCCGTCCGCTCGCAGGCCAACTTCCTCTGGGTCCCCGCGGGGGAGCGCACCGCCGAACTCGACGCCCTCCTGCATGCCGGCGGCGTGGTCGCCCGCGCCTTCCCCGGCGAGGGCATCCGCATCTCGTCCGGCTCCGCCGCCGACATCGACAGGGTGGAAGCCGCCCTCGCGGTCTCCGGCGACGCCGCGCACGAGTCCGACCACGATTCCGACCTGATGGAGGTGGGCGCGTGACCACGGAGGTCCCCGTCACCACGACGACCACGAAGGGCCTGCACCCGGGCCTCACCCGCCGCCAGATCTCCATGATGGGGCTCGGCGGCGCGATCGGCGCGGGGCTGTTCGTCGGCTCCGGGCAGGCGATCAGCATCGCCGGACCCGCCGTGCTCATCTCCTACCTCGTCGCGGGCGGCATCGTCGTGCTCGTGATGGCGATGCTCGCCGAGATGGTGGCGGCCCGCCCCAGCTCCGGCGCCTTCAGCTCCTACGCCCAGAAGGCCATGGGGCGCAGCGCCGGCAGCGCGGTGGGCTGGCTGTACTGGATCCAGCTCGTCGTCGTGATCGCCGCCGAGGCGACCGGCGCGGCCGGGATCGTGGCGAACTGGGTACCCGGGATCCCCGCGTGGGTGTGGGTGCTCGTGTTCGTCGTGGCGCTCACCGCGGTGAACCTCTTCGGCGTGCGCAACTACGGCCGTTTCGAGTTCTGGTTCGCGGCGATCAAGGTCGCCGCGATCATCGCCTTCCTCGTCGTCGGCGTGTGCGCGATCGTCGGACTCATCCCCGGCGTGCCGGCGACCGGCATCTCGAACCTGGTGGATGAGGGCGGCTTCGCCCCGCACGGCATCACCGGCATCGCCGCGGCGCTCCTCATCGTCGTCTTCGCGTTCGGCGGCACCGAGGTCGTCGCGATCGCGGCCGCCGAGTCGGACGACCCCTCCCGCAACATCCGCCGGATCGTGCGCGAGGTGCTGGTGCGCATCCTGGTCTTCTACGTCGGCTCGATCTTCGTCATCGTCGCGGTGCTCCCGTGGGACGACCCCGCCGTGCAGGCCGGTCCGTTCTCGGCGGTCCTGGACACCCTGAACGTCCCGGGCGTCGGCCTCGTGATGGACCTCATCGTGGTGATCGCGCTGCTCTCGGCCATGAACGCCAACATCTACGGGGCGTCCCGGATGGCGTACTCGCTGGGGGAGCGGGGGCTGGCGCCGCTGTCCGTCACCCGGACGAGCCTCAAGGGCGTGCCGTTCGTCGCCGTCCTCGCCTCGGTGGCCTTCGGCTTCGTCACCGTCGGGCTGAACTGGGCCTTCCCGGACGTGGTGCTCCCGGCGCTGCTGAACGTCGTGGGGTCGACCCTGCTGGTGATCTGGACGGCGACGGCGATCTCGCAGATCGTGCTGCGCCGGCGGGCCGACCGTGCCGGCGAGGCGATGCCCATGCGGCTCTGGGGCTTCCCCTGGGTGTCGTGGCTGTGCCTCGTGCTGCTCGCCGCCGTGATCGCGCTCGCGATGATCGACCCGGCTGCGCGCATCCAGCTGCTGCTCACGCTCGGGCTCACCGCGGTGCTGCTCGTCGTCGCCCGCCTGACGCGGGGTGTCTCCCGCCCCGGCATCGTCAAGGAGTGACGTGCGGATCGATCGCCTCGACGCGGCGCTGATCCGGCTGCTGACGGAGTCGCCGCAGCTGCCCCTCCTGGAGTGCGCGCGCCGGCTGGGCATCGCGCGGGGGACGGCCACGAGCCGTCTCGCGCGCCTGCACGAGGGTGGCGTGATCGAGGCGATCGTGCCGCGCATCGACCCCGCCGGCTTCGGGTACGGCGTCGTGGCGTTCTGTCTCGTCGAGATCGATCAGAAGGTGGGGCATGACGACGTCGCGACCGCCCTCGCAGACGCGGTGCCGGAGATCGTCGACATGCACACGGTGACCGGCGCGAGCGACATGCAGCTTCGGCTCGTCGCCCGCGATGCGACGCGGCTCCAGGAGGTGCTGGACCGGGTCGCCCTCGTGCCGGGGGTCGCGCGGACCGCGTCCTCCATCGCCATGCGCACGCATCTCTCGGGTCGCGTGCTCCCGCTCGTGGAGCACGTGGCCGACGAGGTCTCCTGACCCGGGCTCGGAGTCCGGTCGGTCAGACGCCGGTCAGACCCAGCCCGGCAGCCAGTTGTGCAGGCGCCAGAAGTCGTAGGGCACGCTCATCCCCGTCCACAGCGGCAGGAAGAACGCCGAGACGAGGACGACGACGCCGAGGAAGATCAGGACGGTCCGCTGTCCCGACTGGCGGCGCGGGAGCGGATCCTCCCGGCGCCCGGCGATGATCCGCAGCGTGACGGTGAGCGCGAGCACGAGGAACGGCATCATCACGACCGTGTAGAACTGGAAGATCGTCCGGTCCGGGAACATCAGCCAGGGCAGATAGGTCACCGCGAGGCCCACGAGCGGGAGGCTGAGCGCCGGGCCGACCGGCTGCCGCGTGATCCAGCCGCGGACGAGGCGGTAGAGCAGGTACACGCTGGCCGCGACGCCGCCGTACCAGATGAGCGGGTTGGGGATCGCCGAGATCACGCCGATGCAGTGGTCGACGCCGCAGCCGGTGGGGTCGCTGTCGACCCACACGGCGGTCGGGCGGAGCAGGAAGGGCCACTCCCACGCCGGGCTCGCGTACGGGTGCCCGCGGGTGAGACCCACGTGGAAGCCGAGCATGGCCTCGTGGTAGTTCCACAGGGCGATGAGAGGGTTCGGATCGCTGCCGCGGTCGTAGCCGTTCGCCGTCACCAGCCATCCGGTCCAGCTCGCGAGGTAGACCGCGAACGCGGGGACGACGAGGAGGACGAACGACACCGGCCCCTGGCGGAAGACCGCGGACGCCGGCCACACGACGACCCCGCCGCGGCGCCGGGCGAGGGCGTCGGTGATGACGACGTAGAGTCCGAAGCCCGCGAGCACGTACAGCCCCGACCACTTCACCGCCGAGGCGGCGCCGAGTGCGAGCCCCGCGGCGACGAGCCAGGGACGGCGCCAGAGGATCGGTCCCCACAGCGGGTGCTCGTCGTCGTCGGGGTCCCGGCGTTCGAGCAGGGGGATCGTGCGCTGGCGGTCGATGAGAACGAACAGCACCCCCAGGAGCACGAAGAAGGTGAGGATGCCGTCGAGCAGGGCGATCCGGCTCATCACGATGCTCAGGCCGTCGATCGCGAGGAGCGTGCCGGCCACCGTCGCCGCCACGACCGAGCCGGTCAGCCGGCGCGCGATCAGGAAGACCAGCAGCACCGATCCCGCACCGAGCAGGGCGGTCGCCAGACGCCAGCCGGCGCTGTTGTCCGGGCCTCCGATGGCCATGCCGAGCGCGATGAGCCACTTCCCGAGGGGCGGGTGCACGATGAACGCGCCCTTGTTCGTCAGTGGGAGCTCCTGCAGGGTGACGAAGGCGTCGTTCGCGTTCTCACCCCACACCCCCTCGTAGCCGAGGCTCCACAGCGACCAGGCGTCCTTGACGTAGTAGGTCTCGTCGAAGGCGAGCTGGTGCGGGTGGCCGACGTTCGCCAGGCGCAGCACCGCCGCGAGAGCGGTGACCAGCAGCGGGGCAAGCCAGCCGATCGCCCGGCCCCAGTCCGGCGCGTTCAGCACGCGGTCGCGGAGCCGCTCGTAGCGCGTGAGCCGTTCCTCGGGGAGGGGCAGGAGGGGCTCGGGCGCGGTCACCGGTCCAGCCTAGACACACTCCGCTCTGTGCTCCCGGTATGCCGGCTCCGGTCCCGTCTCAGGTCCACGCCTAAGCTGGGCGGGTGATCATCCTCGCCGCGACCCCGATCGGAAACCTGGGCGATGCGTCGCGGCGCCTCGTGGAGGTGCTGGAGAACGCCGAGATCGTCGTGGCGGAGGACACCCGCACGACGCAGCGCCTCCTGCAGGCCCTCGCGATCGACAACCGGCCCCGCTTGATCGCGCTGCACGACCACAACGAGAAGCAGAAGGCCGCGGAGCTCGCCGCGCTCGCCGCGGAGACCGACCTCGTGGTGCTGAGCGATGCGGGCATGCCGACCGTGAGCGACCCGGGATACGGCCTCGTCGCCGAGGCGGTGGCGCAGGGGGTCACGGTGACCGCCATCCCGGGGCCCAGCGCGGTGCTCATGGCCCTGGCGATCTCGGGGCTGCCGACGGACCGCTTCACCTTCGAGGGGTTCCTGCCGCGGAAGCCGGGGGAGCGCCGGGCGACCCTCTCCGCCCTCGCCGCCGAGCCCCGCACGATGGTGTTCTTCGAGTCGCCCTCGCGCCTGGCGACGGCCCTCACCGACATGGGGGCCGCTTTCGGTGCGGACCGCCGGATCGCCGTGTGCCGGGAGCTGACCAAGCTGTACGAGGAGGTCCGTCGTGGCACCGCGTCCGAGCTCGCCGCCTGGGCCGCTGACGGGGTGAAGGGCGAGATCGTGGTGGTCGTCGAGGGGGCGCCGCGGCGGGAGGCCTCCCCGGAGGACGCCCTCGCCCAGGTGCAGGCCCTGGTCGCGGATGGCACCCGCCTGAAGGACGCGGCCTCCGAGGTCGCGGCTCTGACCGGCTTGTCCTCCCGGGATCTGTATCAGGCGGCCCTCGCGGCGCGGTCGCGGTGACCCCCGTCGCAGATTCGCACCCCGGTCGCGGGGATGCGCGGGACGGCTGCGACATGAGCGCGGATCTGCGACCTCCTGCCGGACAGGATTCACCCGCAGATTCGCACCCCGGTCGCAGGGATGCGGGGGACGTGTGCGACATGAGCCCGAGTCTGCGACCTCCCGCCGGACTGGACCCGGTCGCGTGTGCCTACGACGCGAGGGCCGCGGAGTACCGGGAGGTCGCGGGAGACCTGGGGCTGATGGATCCTCGTGACCGGGAGCTCATCCGGCGCTGGCGCGATGAGACCCCGGGGCGGCTGCTCGACGCGGGCTGCGGCCCCGGGCACTGGACGGCCTTCCTGCACGGGTGTGAGGGCGCGGAGCCCGGAACCGGGCGGGACGTCGAGGGGATCGACCTCTCCGCGGCGTTCATCCACGGGGCGCGGACGCAGTATCCGCACCTCTCGTTCCATCACGGATCGTTCCGGACGCTGCCGCAGGCATCGGGCACGGTCGGCGGCGTCCTCGCGTGGTACTCCGTGATCCACACGCCTCCGGCCGAGCTCCCGGACGTGTTCGCGGAGTTCGCCCGGGTGCTCGCCCCTGGCGGGAGCCTGCTCCTCGGGTACTTCGTCGGCGAACCCCGGGTGATCTTTCCTCATGCCGTCGCCCCCGCGTTCTTCTGGACCGCGGAGGCCCTGTCCCCGCTGCTCGCCGCGGCCGGCCTCGAGCTGCAATGGTCCGAGACCCGCGAGCGCGAACCCGGCGAGATCAGCTCCCGCCCCCACGGAGCCCTCCGAGCCCTCCGTTCCTGACCCGCCCGTCCAGCTACCCCGTCACAGATCCGCACCGTGTCGCAGATCCGCACCGTGTCGCAGATCCGCGTCGCGTCGCAGATCCGCACCGTGTCGCAGAGACTGACTCCATCCCTGCGACACCGACGCGAATCTGGGCCCGCGCGCGGGAGCGGGAGGGGGCACCGGGGGAGACTGTCCTACGCTGACAGGACCAGGACCAGGACCAGGACCAGGACCAGGACCAGGACCAGGACCAGGACCAGAACCAGAACCCGCGAGCGAGAGGAGTCCGCGTGAGCAAGGCCGCGACGGTGTACGACGTCGCCGACCGCGCCGGAGTGTCGATCGCGACCGTGTCGCGGGTGCTGCGCTCGCCGGAGGCCGTCCGTCCGGTGACCCGGGAGCGGGTGCTCGACGCGGTCGCCGCGCTGGGGTACGTCCCCAGTGGGAGCGCGCGGGGTCTCGCGGAACGCCGGACCGGGGTGCTGGGGCTGTACTTCCCGGGATTCGATGCCGCCGAGGACGCTCCGCCCCTCGACGTGCTGTCCGCCGCCGCCCGCCCGCCGTTCACGGTCGTGTCGGACGAACAGGACGCGCCGCACTCCTCGATGCTGTTCCTCGACGAAGTCCTCCGCGGCGCCGAGCTGGAGGCGTGGAAGCAGGGGTTCGTGCTCATGGTGGGCGTCGGCCGCGACGATCCCGACCGCTCCACCGTCCGCGACATGGCCGGCCGTGTGGACGGGCTCATGGTGCTCGCCCGCAGCGTGCCGGACGCCGTGCTCGCCCGGCTGGCCCGCCGTATCCCGGTGGTCGTGCTGTCCGGACCGCCGCGAGGCGATGCCTACGACCACGTCACGGTGAGCAACGTCGAGGCGATGGGGGAGCTGACCCGCCACGTGCTGTCCCAGGTCGGGGAGGGGGACATCGCGTTCCTCGCCGGCCCGGCCGACTCACCCGACGCCGAGCAGCGGTGGGAGGGCGTGTCGACCGCGCTCGCCGCGGCGGGACGCGACGCGGCAGCGGTACGCATCCTCCGGGGCGACTTCACCCGCGACTCCGGCCGTCGGGCGGGGGAGCAGCTTGCGCACGAGGGCGTGCCCGCCGCGCTCATCGCCGCCAACGACCAGATGGCCCTCGGGGCCATGGACGTGTTCCGAACCGCGGGGGTGCGGGTGCCCGACGACGTCCTCGTCACGGGGTTCGACGGCATCGAGGCGGCGACCCTGGTGTCGCCCCCGCTGACCACGATCCGGCAGCCGATGATCGAGCTCGGGCGCGCGGCGGTGCAGGTGCTCGCGCGACGGCTGGAGCAGCCGGACGCCCCGCCGCTCACGACGCGTCTGCCCCTCCAGATCCTCCTCCGCGAGAGCTCCACGCGCCCGGCCTGAGCCGACGCGACTGCGCCGCCCCGGGGGACCCCCTGGCTCATCACGGGGTTGCCGATTCAAAATGTATGCGCTTACAATCTGGTGTACGGCTTCGGCCGGCAGGACTCCCCACCCCCCGGGGCGCCCTTCATGACAGAGACGACATGAGGTCATCCAGTGGCAGAGACGCACACCTTCCGACGCTGGCGCCGCGCCGCCGTCGTGGGGCTCGCGGCCGCAGCGGTCGCGCTCAGCGGCTGCAGCATCCAGATCAGCTCGCAGCCCGACCCCTCGATCGGCGACGACACGATGCTCATCAACGCCGACAAGGGCAACCCGTTCTTCACGCAGAACTTCAACCCCTACCTCACGAACACCCGGACGGCCTCGCGATGGATCTACGAGCCGCTCATCCTGGTGAACCCGCTCGACGGTGAGCTCACCCCGTGGCTCGCGTCCGAGTGGACCCAGCCCGACGCCCGCACGATCGTGATGACGGTCCGCGACGGCGTGGAGTGGAGCGACGGCGAGCCCCTCACCCCGGAGGACGTGGCCTTCACGTTCCAGCTCATCAAGGACGAGCCTTCGCTCGACATCAAGGGCGCGTGGCAGCACATCGACCGCATCGAGGTCGACGGCGACGACGTGGTGTTCCACCTCCAGGGCGAGGACGCGCCGTCGCTCTCGATCCTCGGGCAGACCATGATCGTGCCCGAGCACCTGTGGGCCGACGTGGAGGACCCGGCCACCTGGCGCAACGAGGAGCCGGTCGGCACCGGCCCGTTCGTGCTCGGGAACTACAACGACCAGCAGTACTCGATGGACCGCAACCCGGACTACTGGCAGGCGGACAAGATCGAGATCGAGCACATCATCCTGCCGGCCACGAACACCCAGCTCGACACCGTGACCCGCGGCTACGACTGGGCCTACTCCTTCATCTCCGACGTCGAGGGCACCTGGGGAGCGGCGAGTCCCGACAACACCTGGTGGTTCCCGCCGGGTGGCGTCATCTCGCTCGTGCCCAACCTCGAGGTCGCCCCGTTCGACGACGTGAACGTCCGTCGCGGCATCGCGCTCGCGCTCGACCGGGAGGAGATCGCCGAGACCGCCTCCGAGGGCTACATGCAGCCCGCCGGGCAGACCGGCCTCATCCTGCCCAACCAGGAGAAGTACCTCGACCCGGAGATCCCGGACCAGGGCATGCTTGCGCAGGACCGCGACGCCGCGCTCGCGGCGTTCGCCGAGTCCGGGTACACCCTGCAGGGCGATCAGCTCGTCGGCCCGGACGGCGAGCAGCTCGCGTTCTCGCTGACCACGGCCAACGGGTACTCCGACTGGACGCGCGCCGCCCAGACCGTGCAGCGCCAGCTCGCGGACGTCGGCGTCAAGGTGTCGCTCAAGCTCCCGCAGCCCGCCGGCTACCAGAGCGCGATCGGCACCGGCGACTTCGAGATGGCGATCGGCGGCATGGGCAACGGCGACGTGTACCAGGCCTACAACAGCCTGCTCTCCAGCGACTTCTACGTGCCGGCCGGCGAGGTCACGACCAATAACTTCGAGCGCTACCGCTCCCCGGAGGCCGACGCCCTGCTGGAGGAGTACCGCGCCACGATCGATCCCGACCGCCAGACCGAGATCGTGCACGAACTGCAGAGCATCGTGTACGAGCAGATCCCCGTGATCGGCCTGTACTACGGCGGGATCTGGGGTCTGTTCAACGACGCGAAGTTCACCGGCTGGCCCTCCGCGGACGATCCGTACATGATCCCGCAGAACTACGACTCGGCGCCGCTGGGCATCTTCACCCACCTGAAGCGCACGGACGGGGGAGACCAGTGAAGTACGTCCTCCAGAAGATCGGCCTGTTCCTGCTCACCCTGTGGGCCGCGATCACCCTGAACTTCTTCCTCCCGCGACTCATGCCCGGCTCTCCCGCCGACGCCGCGATCGCGAAGCTCTCCCAGAACGGTCCGGTCTCCGACGCCACGCGCGCCGCGATCGAGGCGCAGCTCGGAGTGCCGACCGGATCGATGTGGGACCAGTACGTGGCCTACCTCGGCCAGGTCGTCCGGCTCGACTTCGGCGTCTCGTACACGTTCTACCCGCAGACCGTGTCGAGCATGGTCTCCACCGCGCTGCCGTACACGCTCGGCCTCGTCGGCATCGTCACGATCCTCGCCTTCGTGATCGGCACCCTCATCGGCGTGATGGCCGCCTGGCGGCGCGGCACCTGGCTGGACTCCCTGCCGACGCTCACCGGGTCGTTCCTCAGCACGTTCCCGTACTTCTGGACGGCGCTGCTGCTGCTGTTCTTCCTCGGCTACGTGCTGCACTGGTTCCCGACCACCGGCGCCTACTCGGCGACGACCACCCCGGGCTTCACCTGGGACTTCATCGTCGACCTCGTCCGGCACGCGTTCCTGCCGGCGCTGACGATCCTGCTCACCTCCCTCGGCGGCTGGATCATCGGCATGCGCAACGCGATGATCAACACGCTCGGCGAGGACTACATCACTTTCGGCGAGGCGAACGGCCTCCGCGGCCGCACGATCGCCCTCCGCTACGCGGCCCGCAACGCGATCCTGCCGAACCTCACCGGCTTCGGGCTCACGCTCGGCGGCGTGGTGGGTGGCTCGATCCTCGTCGAGCAGGTGTTCGGATATCCGGGCATCGGCTACCTGCTGTTCAACGCCGTGATCGGGCAGGACTACCCGCTCATGCAGGCGCTCTTCCTGATGATCACCGTGAGCGTGCTCATCGCCAACTTCCTCGTGGACATCCTCTACGGGGTTCTCGACCCGAGGACTCGCCGATGACGACCCCGAACCCCACCCCCAGCACCGTGACCGTCAAGGTCCCCACCGCCCGCATCGCGGCGCCCAGCCCGTGGCGCGCCTTCGGCCGCATGGTCGGCACCCTGTGGTCCAACGGCAAGGCCCGCATCGGCCTCTGCCTCCTCGCGTTCTTCGTGCTCGTCGCCGTGTTCGCCCCGCTCCTGGCTCCGTACGGGCCGAAGGAGAACGGGTTCCCGCGCAACGCCGACGCCTCGTGGGAGCACTGGCTCGGCACGACCGCGGCAGGGGAGGACGTGCTCAGCCAGCTCATCTACGGTGCCCAGGTCAGCCTCCTCGTGGGCTTCGCGGCCGGGCTCCTCTCAACGATCGTGGCCGTGCTGATCGGTCTGAGCTGGGGCTACATGCGCGGCTTCGCGGGCGAGGTCGTCGGGTTCATCGTGAACCTCTTCCTCGTGATCCCTGGCCTGCCGCTGATGATCGTGATCGCGGCCTACCTGCAGAACGGCGGCATCCTCATGATCATCGCCGTGATCGTCGTGACCGGCTGGGCCTGGGGTGCCCGCGTGCTGCGCAGCCAGACCCAGTCCCTCCGCGGCAATGACTTCGTCACCTCGGCGCAGTTCTCCGGCGACAGCAGGGCGCGGATCGTCTTCCGCGAGATCCTGCCGAACATGACGTCGATCATCGCCGGCACCCTCTTCGGAGCGGCGACGGCGGCGATCCTCGCCGAGGCGGGGCTGGAGTTCCTGGGCCTCGGCGACTCCAGCATCGTCAGCTGGGGCACGATGCTCTACTGGGCGCAGAACTCGAACTCCCTGCTCACCGGTCAGTGGCTGCTGCTGTTCGCGCCCGGTCTGTGCATCGCGCTGCTCGCCCTCAGCCTCACACTCATCAACTTCGGCGTGGACGGCATCTCCAATCCGCGCCTCCGCGAAGGGAAGGGCCGATGAGCGCCATGGAGCACGACGACATCCTCCTCGACGTCCAGTCGCTGTCCGTGGAGTACGCCTCCCCGGGCCAGGTACCGGTGCCGGCCGTGCGCGACGTGTCGTTCGCGCTCCGGCGCGGCGAGTTCGTCGGGCTCGTCGGCGAGTCCGGATCGGGCAAGTCCACGCTCGGCTTCGCGCTCACGCGGCTGCAGAAGCCGCCGGCGCGCATCAGCGGCGGACGCATCCTGTTCGACGGCCGCGACATCCGCGAGCTCGACGCCGAAGAACTGCGGCGTCAGCGGCAGGGCGGCTTCGCGATGGTGCTGCAGTCCGGCATGAACGCGCTGAACCCCGTGCGGACCGTGGGCAACCACTTCCGCGACATCTTCGCCGCGCACGGTCATGTGCGCGCCGAGCAGCGCCAGGCCAGGGCGCGGGAGCTCGTCGGCAAGGTGGGGCTCAAGCCGGAGGTGCTCGACCGGTATCCCGGTGAGCTCTCCGGCGGCATGCGGCAGCGCGCCTCGATCGCCCTCGCCCTCTCGCTCGAACCCCAGCTGATGGTGTTCGACGAGCCCACCACGGCGCTCGACGTGCTCGTCCAGCACGCGGTCATGGACACGATCCAGGAGCTGCAGCGGTCCGAGCGCTTCACGGCGATCCTCATCAGCCACGACCTCGGGATCGTCCTCGAGGCCACCGACCGGGTGATGGTCATGCACGAGGGCCGCATCGTGGAGGACGCCCGCAGCCAGGACATCCTGCACCGCCCGCAGGACGAGTACACCCGGATGCTGCTGAGCCACTACGCCGACCCGCGCGCCGAGAAGATCGAGATCCCCGGGTTCGTCGATCTCGGCACCCGTCGCCGGGAGGGACGCAGCCGTACGGACGTCACCGAGACCCTGCCGACCGTGTCGCCGCGGGACGCCCGGCGGGCCGACGCCGCGATCGTGGTGGAGGGCGTGACCAAGCGCTATCCGGCACCGCGCCGCGGTCAGGACCCGGTCGTCGCGGTCGACGACGTGTCCTTCCGACTGGAGCCGGGGGAGGCGCTGGCGCTGGTCGGTGCCTCCGGCTCGGGCAAGTCGACGATCGCGAAGATGCTCACCGGCGTCGAGAAGCCGACCTCCGGCCGCATCCACTTCGGCGACACCGATGTCGCGTCCTTGAAGCGCCGAGGGCTCCGCGACCTCCGCAAGGACGTGCAGATGGTGTTCCAGGATCCGTACGCGGCCCTGAACCCGCTGCACACCGTCGAGTACGCGCTCACCCGCCCGGTCCTGAACTACACGAGGCTGCGCGGGGCGGAGGCCAGGGCCCGGGTGCTCGAACTGCTGGAGACGGTGGGCCTCACGCCCGTCGAGCAGTTCGCCGCCAAGCTGCCGCACCAGCTCTCCGGCGGGCAGCGGCAGCGCGTGGTGATCGCCAGAGCGCTCGCGAGCGATCCGCAGGTGCTCATCGCGGACGAGCCGGTGTCGATGCTCGACGTGTCGCTCCGCGCCGGCGTGCTCGCGCTGCTGGAGGACCTCCGCGAACGGTGGGGCATCAGCATGCTCTACATCACCCACGATCTGCTGAGCGCGCGGCTCGTCACCGAGAACATCCTCGTGCTCAACAGCGGCCGCGTCGTCGAGCGTGGCGAGACCTCCCAGGTGCTGCAGCATCCGGAGGACCCGTACACGGTCGAACTGCTCGACGCCGTGCCGAACCCCGCCCGCGCCCGCTGACGCGCACCGAACGACTGCAAGAAAGAGAGAGGAGCGCATCCGTGCTCGCATTCCCCGACGGCTTCCTCTGGGGCGCCGCGACCGCCGCCCATCAGGTGGAGGGCAACAACACCACGAGCAACTGGTGGGCGATGGAACACGCCCCCGACTCGCCCATGGTCGAGCCCTCCGGTGACGCCGCCGACCATTTCCACCGCTACCCGGAGGACATGCGGCTGCTCGCCGAGGCCGGGCTGAACTCCTACCGGTTCTCGGTCGAGTGGGCGCGGATCGAGCCGGAGCGCGGGTTCGTCTCGCGGGCGATGCTCGACCACTACCGCCGCATGATCGACACCGCTAGAGAGAACGGGCTGGACCCGACGGTCACCCTCATGCACTTCACGGTGCCGCAGTGGTTCCAGAAGGACGGCTTCTGGCGTGCCGACGACGCGGTGGACCTGTTCTCCCGCTATGTGGAGACCGTGCTGCCGATCCTCGACGGCGTGCGCTACGTGTGCACGATCAACGAGCCGAACATCGCGGCGATGCTGGCCGGAGGCGAGGACGCGGCGAACCTCGTCGCCTACGGCCTGCCGAATCCCGACCTCGGCGTCGCGGACACGCTGCTGACGGCCCACCGGCGCGCGTCCGAGATCCTGCACACGGTGCCCGGGGTGCAGGCGGGCTGGACGATCGCCACCCAGGCCTTCCACTCCACCGGCGAGCCCGGGGCCGACGAGATGCTCGCGACGTACGGCGACCCGCGCGACCACTGGTACCTGGAGCAGTCCGCAGGAGACGACTTCGTGGGCGTGCAGGCCTACACCCGCACGTTCATCGGTCCGGAGGGCCCACTGCCGGTGTCGCCGGACGTGGAGACGACGCTGACGGGCTGGGAGTTCTTCCCCGAGGCCCTCGAGCTGGGCGTGCGGAGCGCGTGGGAGCGCAGCGGCGGCGTCCCCGTGCTCGTCACGGAGAACGGCATCGCGACGGCCGACGACACCCGGCGCATCGCCTACACGCAGGGCGCGCTGGAGGGGCTCCACCGCGCCATCAGCGACGGTATCGAGGTCCGCGCCTACCAGCACTGGAGCGCGCTGGACAACTACGAATGGGCGAGTGGATTCCGGCCGACGTTCGGTCTCATCGGCTTCGACCACGAGACCTTCGAGCGGTTCCCGAAGCCCTCGCTGGCCTGGCTCGGCGAGGTCGCCCGCCGCAATGGGCTCTGACGAGCCGCACGGCGTAACCACGGGCATGGGGGCACCTAGAATTGTCCCCATGCCCGCTGGCGACTCCTTCTACATCACCACGCCCATTTACTACCCCTCCGATGTGCCGCACATCGGTCACGGGTACACGACGGTGGCCGTCGACACCCTCGCACGGTGGCACCGCCAGGCGGGCGACGACACCTGGATGCTGACGGGCACCGACGAGCACGGTCAGAAGATGCTGCGGGCCGCGGCCGCCAACGGCGTCACCCCGCAGGAGTGGGTCGACAAGCTCGTCAGCGAGAGCTGGTTCCCGCTGCTGAAGACCCTCGACGTCGCGAACGACGACTTCATCCGCACTACGCAGGAGCGGCACGAGACGAACGTGCAGACGTTCTTCCAGCGGCTCTACGACCGCGGGTACATCTACGCGGGCGAGTACGAGGCGCTCTACTGTGTGGGCTGCGAGGAGTTCAAGCCGGAGTCGGAGATCGTCGACGGCACGGGTCCCTTCGAGGGGCTGAAGGTCTGCGCCATCCACTCCAAGCCGCTCGAGCTGCTACAGGAGAAGAACTACTTCTTCAAGCTCAGCGAGTTCCAGGACCGCCTGCTCGAGCTCTACAAGACCGAGCCCGATTTCGTGCGGCCGGACTCGGCGCGCAACGAGGTCGTCTCCTTCGTGAGCCAGGGCCTCAAGGACCTCTCGATCTCCCGCTCGACCTTTGACTGGGGCATCCCGCTGCCGTGGGACGAGTCGCACGTCATCTACGTGTGGGTCGACGCGCTGCTCAACTACGCCACGGCCGTCGGCTACGGCTCCGACGAGGAGACCTTCGCGCGCCGCTGGCCCGCGTACCACGTGGTCGGCAAGGACATCCTGCGCTTCCACGCCGTGATCTGGCCGGCGCTGCTGATGGCGGCGGGGCTCGATGTGCCGAAGGGCGTCTTCGCGCACGGCTGGCTGCTCGTGGGTGGCGAGAAGATGTCGAAGTCGAAGCTCACCGGCATCGCGCCGACCGAGATCACCGACGTCTTCGGCTCCGACGCGTACCGCTTCTACTTCCTGTCGGCGATCGCGTTCGGTCAGGACGGCTCGTTCTCCTGGGAGGACCTGTCCGCGCGGTACCAGGCCGAGCTCGCGAACGGCTTCGGCAACCTCGCCTCGCGCACGACCGCGATGATCGAGAAGTACTTCGAGGGCGTCGTGCCGCCGGCGGCCGAGTACACCGAGGCCGACCTCGCGATCCAGCAGATCGTCGCGGACGCCGCGACGAAGGCGGATGCGGCGATCGGCCAGTTCCGCATCGACGAGGCGATCTCCGCGATCTGGACCATCGTCGACGCGCTCAACGGGTACATCACCGAGAACGAGCCGTGGGCGCTCGCCCGCGACGAGGACCAGCGCGAGCGTCTGGGCACCGTGCTCTACACGTGCGCCGAGGGGCTGCGGGCGCTGGCCGTGCTGCTGTCGCCGGTGATGCCGCAGTCGACCGAGAAGCTGTGGATCGCGCTCGGCGCCGCGGAGTCCCTGGGGCGGCTGCAGGACCAGCCGATCCGCGAGGCGGGCGCCTGGGGCGTGCTGAAGCCGGGCACGAGCGTCAACGGCCTCGCGCCGCTGTTCCCGCGCGTGGAGTCCACGGCCTGACATCCGGGCAGGACACCATGGCGGAGACCTACGTGCGCGAGCGCTCGGGCGACGGGCGCAAGGACCGGACCTATCCGGCGGCCCCGGAGCCCCTCGCGGTGCCCGTCTACGACAACCACGCGCACCTCGAGATCGCCGATGGCCCTTCGACAGGCTCAGGGACCCAGGCTTCGACAGGCTCAGGGACCCAGGCTTCGACGGGCTCAGGGACCCAGGGGCTTTCGCTCACCGAGCAGCTCGACCGGGCGGAGGCCGTCGGCGTCATCGGCGTCGTGCAGGCGTCCGGAGACATCGAGTCGTCCCGCTGGGCGGTCGAGGCCGCCGCGTCCGACCCCCGGGTCCTCGCCGCGGTCGCCATCCACCCGAACGACGCCCCGACGTACGCGGAGGAGGGGCGCCTCGACGAGGCACTCGCGGTCATCGACGAGCTCGCCGCCCATCCGCGCACGCGCGCGATCGGCGAGACCGGACTCGACTTCTTCCGCACCGAGCCGGAGCGCCGTGCGCCGCAGTTCGCCTCCTTCGAGGCGCATATCGCGCTCGCGAAGAAGCACGGCATCGCGATGCAGATCCACGACCGGGATGCGCACGAGGCCGTGCTGGAGACGCTGACGCGGGTCGAGGCCCCGGAGCGCACCGTCTTCCACTGCTTCTCCGGCGACGAGGCGATGGCCCGGGTGTGCGCCGACGCGGGCTACTACCTGTCGTTCGCCGGGAACGTGACGTTCAAGAACGCGCAGAACCTGCGCGACGCGCTGAAGGTCACCCCGCTCGACCGCCTCCTCGTCGAGACGGACGCTCCGTTCCTCACGCCGGTCCCGCTGCGGGGCCGCCCGAACGCGCCGTACCTCGTGCCGATCACGGTGCGCTTCCTGGCCGCGGAGCTCGACCTGGACGTGGACGAGCTGTCCGCGCAGCTCGCCGAGAACACGCTGCGGGTCTACGGCTCGTTCGCCGACTGACCCTCCGGATCGACGTCCTCGGGCCCGGTCTCGGCGACGGGCTTGGCACTGACGATGTGCGAGATGGGCTTCCACACCAGCACCAGGGTGATCGCCGCCCCGCCGAACGCGAACCACCACGGCGCCGTCAGGCCCCAGGTCTGCGCGATGACGCCGCCGAGGGCCTGGCCGACGATCATGCCGCCGAACACGCCGACCATGTTGACCGAGGCCACGCGCCCCTGGAGGGAGGCGGGGACGAGTCGCTGCCGGACGGTCGTGGAGATCGTGCCCCACACGAAGGCGTACGCCCCGAAGAAGAACATGATGATGAGGGCCACCGTGCCCGTGGTCGTCAGCGCGAACGCGAGGTGCATGAGCACCTCGAGGGAGAGGACGACGCGCATCAGGGTCGCGAACGACACGTGCCGTTCCAGCCAGCCGAAGCTCAGCGTCGCGAGGATGCCGCCCGCCGCGGACGCCGTGGTGAGCGCGCCGTAGCCCACGGGCCCCATCTGCAGGTGCTCGGTGGCGTAGAGCACGAGCACGCCCCACGGCGCGGCCCAGGTCACGTTGAAGACGAGGATGATGAGCACGAGCATGCGCACCGGCGGATTGCGCCACAGCCAGCGCAGACCCTCCGCGATGTCGGTGTGCACCGGCGGGTGGGTCTCGGTCTCCCGCGGCGGGACGGGCGTGCGCGCCATGCGGGAGATGAGGACGATCGCGAGCGTCACGCACAGCACCTCGACGAGGAACGGCCATGCGCTCCCGGCGGCGAAGAGGAACGCGCCCAGCGGCGGCCCGGCGAACTGGTTGGCCACGAGATACCCGGCCTGCAGGCGCGCGTTCCCGATGCCGAGGTCGGACGGCTTCACGAGCATCGGCAGCAATGTGCTCCCCGCGGTGTCGACGAAGACCTCGGCGGTGCCGTAGAGGAACGCGACGGCGAGGACGATCCCGATGTTCGCGGTTCCCGTCACGAGGAACACGCAGAGCGCCGCGAGCACGACGGCGCGCACCGCGTTGGCGGTCATCACCAGGCGCCGCCGATCGAAGCGGTCGGCGATGGCCCCCGCGTGCAGTCCGAAGAGCAGCCACGGCAGGAACTGCAGGATGGCGCCGGAGGCCACGAGGATCGGCGACGACGTCATCGACGCGATGAGCAGGGGAGCGGCGGCCAACGCCACACCGTCTCCGATGTTGCTCGTCCACGATGACGCGAGCAGCCAGCGGAAATCCCTGCCCAGGCGCCGCGGAGCGATCAGTTCACCGAGGGAGGGCACCTCCGAAGGATAGCGATGATCACGGACATCACCCAGGAACCGGGCACGGCCCGTCATCCGGGAGAATGGGACCATGACCGTCACCTTGCTCGGGGCCACCGAGATCCGCCGTCTGGCCGCCGAGCTCGATGTCACCCCCACCAAGAAGCTCGGACAGAACTTCGTCGTCGACGCGAACACCGTCCGCAAGATCGTCCAGGCCGCCCGCGTGCAGCCGGGGGAGCGGGTGGTCGAGGTCGGACCGGGACTCGGGTCGCTGACCCTCGCGATCCTCGAGGCGGGGGCCGCGGTCTGCGGCAGGCGGGCGGCCAGGCGGTGGTCGATCTCCACGGCGGTGACCGCGGCCGAGCACGGCGTGCCGGAGGGGATGCTGACGGTGGTGGACGCCGACGCCCTCCGCGTGACGGAGCTGCCCGGCGAGCCGACGGTCCTCGTCGCGAAC
>NZ_PNFU01000003.1:479702-630500 GCF_002871415.1 Microbacterium sp. UMB0228
TGCTGCTGCACTTCCTCGAGACGTTCCCCTATCTGCAGCGGGGCGTCGTGATGGTGCAGGCGGAGGTGGCCGAGCGGCTCGCCGCGAAGCCGGGGTCGAAGATCTACGGCTCGCCGAGCGTCAAGGCCGCCTGGTACGGCGAGTGGAAGCTCACCGGGAACGTCTCCCGCCAGGTGTTCTGGCCGGTGCCGAACGTGGACAGTCTCCTCGTCGGCTTCGACCGCTCCGAGGGCGAGCGCGGCCCGGTGGAGGAGCGCCGGCGCACCTTCGCCATCGTGGACGCGGCCTTCAACCAGCGGCGCAAGATGCTGCGGCAGGCCCTCTCCGGCCTCTTCGGCAGCTCCGCCGCGGCGACCGACGTGCTCACCGCCGCCGGGGTCGCGCCGACCGCCCGCGGGGAGGACCTCACGGTCGACGACTACCAGCGGATCGCCCAGCACGCAACGGCGATCGAGGGTTCCGGCGTCAGCGGCTAATCTGGCACGGTGACCGACTCCCCCCGCTTCCGCCCCGACGTCCCCGAACTGCACCGTCCGTACGCCGCCGACGAGGGCCGCTACGGACGGTTCGCCTACCGTCAGGTGGGCGCCTCCGGCCTCTACCTGCCCCCGATCTCGCTGGGCCTCTGGTGGAACTTCGGCGACAACATCCCGCTCGACAACCAGCGGGCGCTCCTGCGTCACGCGTTCGACAACGGGATCACGCACTTCGACCTGGCGAACAACTACGGCCCGCCGTACGGCTCGGCCGAGAAGAACTTCGGCCGCATCTTCGCGGAGGACCTGCGTCCCTACCGCGATGAGCTGATCATCTCGTCGAAGGCCGGCTGGGACATGTGGCCCGGACCGTACGGCGACTACGCGAGCCGGAAGTACATCCTCGCGAGCGCCGAGCAGTCGCTCACCCGCATGGGGCTGGACTACGTCGACATCTTCTACTCGCACCGCGTCGACCCGGTCACCCCGATCGCCGAGACGGTCGGCGCGCTCGACACCCTCGTCCGCCAGGGCAAGGCGCTGTACGTCGGCATCTCCTCGTACAGCGCGGAGCGCACGGCCGAGGCCGTCGCCGTGGCGAAGGAGCTGGGGACGCCCCTGGTCATCCACCAGCCCGCGTACTCGATCCTCAACCGCTGGATCGAGGACGGCCTCACGCAGACCCTGGAGGAGTCGGGCCTCGGCGCCATCGCCTTCACCCCGCTCGCCCAGGGGCTGCTCACCGACAAGTACCTCGGCGACGGCACGGCCGAACGTGCACAGCAGCGCGGTTCGCTGCCGAACGGCAAGCTGTCCGAGGACGCGGTCCAGACGCTCCGGGCGCTGAACGAGGTCGCGCAGGGCCGGGGGCAGTCGCTCGCCCAGCTCGCGCTGCAGTGGACGCTGCGCACCCCGGTCGTGGCCTCGGCGCTCATCGGCGCCTCCCGGACGGAGCAACTCGACGAGAACCTCGCCGCCCTCGACGGTCCCGCCTTCACCGACGAGGAGCTCCGCCGCATCGACGAGCTCGCCGGCGCCATCGACGTGAACCTGTGGGCGACCTCGTCGGACCTGTGACCCGCTCATGAGCCTCGCCGCGTCCTCCGGGTCCGTGCACGTGCGCGCGCCGGGGAAGATCAACGTCTACCTCGGTGTCGGCGGGCGTCATGACGACGGCTATCACGCCCTCGCGACGGTCTTCCAGGCGGTGTCGCTGTACGAGGACGTGATCGCCCGCGAGGCCGACGACTTCTCGATCACGGTGACCGGGGTGGAGGACGACGGCTCGGTTCCGCTCGACGACCGGAACCTCGCGATGCGGGCCGCCAAGCTGCTGGCGACGGCGACGGATCACCCCGGCGGGGTCGCGCTGCAGATCCGCAAGAGCGTCCCGGTCGCCGGCGGTATGGGCGGGGGCTCCGCGGACGCCGCGGCCGCCCTGGTCGCCTGCGACGCCCTGTGGGGTACGGGACTCTCGGCCGCGCGGCTGCACGACCTCGCCGCGCGGCTCGGTGCCGATGTCCCCTTCGCGCTGCATGGCGGCACGGCCGTCGGCACCGGCCGCGGGGATCAGCTGAACCCGGCTCTCGCCCGCGGCCGTTTCGACTGGCTGCTGGTGACCAGCGACGAGGGGCTGTCCACGCCCGCCGTGTACACCCGGCTCGACGAGCTGCGCGAGGAGGAGGGGGCGCTCGCCGACGATCCGCCGCTCTCGCTCGACGTGCCGATCCCGGTGCTGCAGGCGCTGCGCACCGGAGACGCCTGGCAGCTCGCCGGCGCGCTTCACAACGACCTTCAGGCGGCCGCGCTCGACCTGCGACCGGATCTGGCGCAGACCATCGAACGCGGG
The DNA here is from genome assembly GCF_002871415.1 of Microbacterium sp. UMB0228. Lineage (NCBI taxonomy): Bacteria > Bacillati > Actinomycetota > Actinomycetes > Micrococcales > Microbacteriaceae > Microbacterium > Microbacterium sp. UMB0228. The sequence continues at coordinate 482,028 of NZ_PNFU01000003.1, forward strand.
GTCGCGGCCGGTGCGCTGCACGGTCTCGTGTCGGGCTCGGGGCCGACCGTGGCCCTCCTCTGCGCGGATCCCGAGTCCGCGCAGGCGGTGCAGACGGCCCTCCGCGAGGACGGTCTCGATCCGCTGCACGTGCACGGCGCCGTCCCCGGAGCCCGCATCATCGGCTGAGCCAGCCCCGCTCCCTCGCGTCCGAGCCGCGAGGAGCGTGCGCGCGGTCGAGATGCACCCGGCGGGTCATCGCAGACATAATGAAGTAGTCATGTGACCGTGCACACGCGAGGAGGCTGGATGTCCACCTCCTCCGAGCGTGCCCGCATGCCGAGCATCCGCGACGTCGCCCGCCTCGCCGGCGTCTCGCATCAGACCGTCTCCCGGGTGCTCAACGACCATCCCAGCATCCGCCCGGAGACCAAGGCGAAGGTGCTCGACGCGATCGCCGTGCTCGACTACCGTCCCAATCTCGCGGCGCGCGCGCTCGTGACGAGCAAGTCGAACATGCTCGGCATCCTCTCCGCGACGATCGGGGAGTTCGGGCCGACGTCGTCCATCGCCGGGATCGAGGACGCGGCGCGCGAGGAGGGGTACTCCGTCTCGACGCTCAACCTCCCCGCGACCACGCCGGAGGCGATCGGAAACGCGGTCCGCCAGCTCGAACGCGAGCAGGTCGACGGCATCGTGGTGCTCGCGCCGCAGGTGCGCGTCTTCCATGTCCTGCGCGGCATGAACGTCACCATGCCCTTCGTGACCCTGCAGACCGCCTCGGGGTCGGACGGCGTCAGCCTCTCCGCCGACCAGGTGGCGGGGGCGAAAGCGGCGACCGAGCACCTGATCGCGCTGGGGCACAGCGACATCCTCCATCTCGCCGGGCCGCAGGACTGGATCGAGGCGGAGTCCCGGATGCGCGGGTATCTGGATGCGCTCCGCGACGCCGACCTGCCCACGTTCCCGCCGATCCGCGGCGACTGGACGGCCGACTTCGGCTACTTCGCCGGCAAGGAGCTCTCGCTGCGGCGGGACTTCACGGCGGTGTTCGCGGCCAACGACCTCATGGCCATCGGGCTGCTGCACGGGTTCCGCGACGCCGGGGTGCGCGTGCCGCACGACGTGAGCGTGATCGGGTTCGACGACATCCCGGTCGCCGCGCACGTGGCGCCGACACTGAGCACGGTGCACCAGGACTTCCCCGAGCTCGGACGGCGCGCCGTGCGCATCCTCCTCGCCGAGATCCGCGGCGAGAAGACCCCCGCGTTCGGCCCGCTGCAGACGCTCCTGCGGGCGCGCGAATCCGCTGCATCACGGTAGCGACACGAAAACACGCCGCGGACTTGACACCGCTCCCGCGGAAGACGACGATATACCGATGTGAACGGTCACATCGAAGGTGACCGCACGTCGCGAGGAAGATCCGTGAGCACCACAGCAACGTTGCCGACCGTGTCAGGCCCGATCCTGGAGATGCGCCGCATCACCAAGGAGTTCCCGGGAGTCAAGGCGCTCGCCGACGTCTCGATCACCGTCCGCGCCGGCGAGATCCACGCGATCTGCGGCGAGAACGGCGCCGGGAAGTCGACGCTGATGAAGGTCCTCTCGGGGGTGTACCCGTACGGCAGCTACGACGGCGAGATCCTCCTGTTCGGCGAGGAGCAGCGCTTCAAGGACATCGCGGCCAGCGAGCAGGCGGGCATCGTCATCATCCACCAGGAGCTCGCGCTCATCCCGGAGCTCTCGGTCACCGAGAACATTTTCCTCGGCAACGAGATCCGTCGCTTCGGCCGCATCGACTGGCAGGCGCAGAAGGAGCGCACGATCGAGCTGCTCGCTCGCGTCGGCCTGGACGAGGACCCGGACGTGCCGATCAAGACCCTCGGCGTCGGCAAGCAGCAGCTCATCGAGATCGCCAAGGCGCTGAACAAGGACGTCAAGCTGCTCATCCTCGACGAGCCCACCGCCGCGCTCAACGAGAACGACTCGCAGCACCTCCTCGACCTGATCCTCGGGCTCAAGGCCAAGGGCATCGCGTCGATCATGATCAGCCACAAGCTCAACGAGATCGAGCAGATCGCCGACGAGATCACGATCATCCGCGACGGCCGCACGGTGGAGACGCTGGACATCTCCCGCGGCGAGATCAACGAGGACCGCATCATCCGCGGCATGGTCGGCCGCTCGCTGGAGAGCCGCTACCCGGACCGCACGCCGGAGATCGGCGAGGTGTTCTTCGAGGTCAAGGACTGGTGGGTGCAGCACCCGACCGTCCCGGAGCGCATGGTCGTGAAGGGGTCGAGCATCAACGTCCGCCGCGGCGAGGTGGTGGGTATCGCCGGCCTCATGGGGGCCGGCCGCACCGAGCTGGCGATGAGCATCTTCGGCCGTTCCTACGGCACGTTCCTCTCCGGCACGCTCGTCAAGGACGGCCAGGAGATCGAGCTCCCCGACGTCGCCGCCGCGATCAAGCACGGCCTCGCGTACGTGAGCGAGGACCGCAAGGTGCTCGGGCTCAACCTGCTCGACACCATCAAGAGGTCCATCGTCGCGGCGAAGCTCTCCAAGATCGCGCACAACGGCGTCGTCGACTCCCGCGAGGAGTTCTCGGTGGCGGAGCGCTACCGGAAGACCCTGCGCATCAAGACCCCGTCGGTGGAGGAGGGCGTCGGCAAGCTCTCCGGAGGCAACCAGCAGAAGGTCGTCCTGGCGAAGTGGATGTTCACCGACCCCGACCTGCTGATCCTCGACGAGCCCACCCGCGGCATCGACGTCGGCGCCAAGTACGAGATCTACGCGATCATCAACGAGCTCGCCGCCCAGGGCAAGGGCGTGATCGTGATCTCCAGCGAGCTGCCCGAGCTGCTCGGCATCTCCGACCGCATCTACACCGTGTTCGAAGGCCGGGTCACCGACTGCATCCCGGCCGACCAGGCGACCCCCGAAGACCTCATGCGCAGCATGACCTCCGCGACCCAGAAAGCATCCGCATGACCACCGACTCGACCACCGCGAAGCGCGGCTTCCACTTCAAGGACATCACGAAGATGTTCGGGGGAGGGCAGTCGACCCTCCGTCAGTTCGGCATCCTCGGCAGCCTCGTCGTCATCCTCGTCGTCTTCCAGGTGCTGACGTGGATCTTCAAGGGCACCGGCCTCACGCTGTCCTCCGGCAACCTCATCAACGTCGTCAACCAGTACTCGTACATCCTGATCCTGGCGATCGGCATGGTGATGGTCATCATCATGGGGCACATCGACCTCTCGGTCGGATCCGTCGCCGCGTTCACGGGCATCGTCGTGGCGAAGGCCATGCAGGACTGGAACCTCCCCTGGCCGCTGGGAATCCTCCTCGGTCTCGGTGTCGGCGTGCTCGTCGGTGCCTGGCAGGGGTTCTGGGTCGCCTACGTCGGGGTGCCGGCGTTCATCGTGACGCTGGCCGGCATGCTGTTCTTCCGCGGTGCGAACCAGGCGGTGGGCGACTCGCAGTCGGTGCCCGTGCCGGAAGGCTTCAAGATCATCGGCGCCGGCTACCTGCCGGAGATCGCCCTGCCGCTTCCGTTCAACATCCCGACCATGCTGCTGGCGCTCGCCGGCGTCGCATGGATCGTCTTCTGGGAGATCCGCACCCGGCGCATCCAGCGCAAGATGGGCTCCGACATGGCGCCGCTGTGGGTGAGCGTGACGAAGGTGGTCCTCATCTCGGCCGTCATCCTCGTCGCCGGCTGGCTGTTCGCCACGGGGCGTGAGGGCACGAGCTTCCCGATCTCGGGCGTCATCCTCCTCGCTCTCGTCATCCTCTACTCGTTCATCACGAACAACACCGTCTTCGGCCGTCACATCTACGCGGTCGGCGGCAACCGCCAGGCGGCGCGCCTCTCGGGCGTGAAGGACCGCTGGGTCGACTTCTTCGTGATGATGAACATGTCGGTCCTGGCCTCGCTCGCCGGCATGATCTACGTCGCCAGGGCGACCGCGTCCGGTCCGCAGGACGGCAACGGGTGGGAGCTCGACGCGATCGCCTCGGTCTTCATCGGCGGCGCGGCCGTCTCCGGTGGCATCGGCACGGTGATCGGCTCGATCATCGGTGGTCTGGTGATGGCGTTCCTGAACAACGGCCTCGCGCTGCTCGGCGCCGGTGCCGACGTCGTCTCGATGATCAAGGGCCTCGTGCTCCTCTTCGCCGTCGGCGTCGACGTGTGGAACAAGCAGCAGGGCCGTCCGTCGATCATCGGCTTCCTCACGCGCCGTCTCGGCCGCAAGCAGGATCCGGCCACCGACACGTTCGATCCCACGAAGACGAACTACCCCACCAGTCAGAAGTACGAAGCCCCCGCCGTCGAGGAGACGCGCGGAAAGTAAGGGCCGCGTCGCGCAACGCAGGCGCGACGGGACCTGCACACACCAGAGAAAGAGATCACATGAAGAAGATCCTTCTGTCGGCGACAGCGCTTGTCGTCGCGGGCGCATTCGCCCTCACCGGCTGCTCTTCGGAGCGCGGCGGTGGCTCGGGTTCGGGGTCGGGCGAGGAGGCCGCCTCGGGCTTCGACGCCGGCTCCACGATCGGTGTCGCTCTGCCCGACAAGACCTCGGAGAACTGGGTCCTGGCCGGTCAGCTGTTCACCGACGGCCTCGAGAAGGCCGGCTTCAAGGCGGACGTGCAGTACGCGCCCGCCAGCAACACGGTCGCCGAGCAGCAGAACCAGATCCAGGCGATGGTCACCGGTGGCGCCAAGGTCATCATCATCGGCGCCAAGGACGGCAAGCAGCTCACCACGCAGGTGGAGGCCGCGCGCGACGCCGGTGTCGCGGTCATCGCCTACGACCGTCTCATCGAGAACACCGACGCCGTGGACTACTACGTCGCCTTCGACAACTTCGAGGTCGGCAAGCTCCAGGGCCAGGCGCTGCTCGACGGGCTCGCCGAGCGCGCGGATCACGAGGCGCCGTACAACATCGAGCTGTTCTCTGGCTCGCCGGACGACGCCAACTCGGCGGTGTTCTTCAACGGGGCGATGGAGGTGCTGCAGCCGAAGATCGACGACGGCACGCTGAACGTCGTCTCCGGGCAGACCGAGATCTCCCAGACGGCGACCGAGGGCTGGAAGCCGGAGAACGCCCAGCGCCGCATGGACTCGATCCTCACGTCGAGCTACGGCTCGGAGACGCTCGACGGCGTCCTGTCCCCGAACGACACCCTTGCCCGCGCCATCATCACCTCGGCGCAGCAGGCCGGCAAGCCCGTCCCCGTGGTCACCGGTCAGGACTCCGAGGTCGAGTCGGTGAAGTCGATCATGGAGGGCGTGCAGTACTCCACGATCAACAAGGACACCACGCTGCTCGTGGAGCAGGCCATCAAGATGGTCGGTCAGCTCCAGAAGGGTGACGAGGTCGACGTCAACGACACCGACCAGTACGACAACGGCAAGAAGGTCGTCCCGGCCTACCTGCTCCCGCCGGTCATCGTGACCAAGGAGAACGCGGCCGAGGCCTACGCCAACGTCCCGAGCCTCCTCGAGATCGTGAAGTCGTACGAGTAAGCCGTAGCGCGAACATCCGGGTTCCCAGAGAACATCGGACACGACGAGCCGTCCGGACCCTCGGGTCCGGGCGGCTCGTCGCCGTTGCGGCGCGTCACCGTCTGCCCTCAGCCGACGGGCCGCCATCGCCGCGTCGCCAGGGCGAGGAGGAGCGCCGCCATCGTCAGCGTGGCTGCGAGAGCGACGGGGGAGAGCGGACCCGCCCCGCTCGCGAGGGTCCACGCTCCCGACGCCGGTCCGATCACAGCGCCGATGTTCAAGGCCGCGGTCGCGTAGGACCCTCCCATGGTCGGGGCGCCGGAGGCGGCGTACAGCACCCGGGTGATCAGTGTGCTTCCGACGCCGAACGAGGCCATGCCCTGTACGAAGACGAGGAACAGGAGGGGTGTCGGCTGCGTCGCGACCGCCGCCAGGACGATCCAGCCGCCGAGGAGCAGCGGGCCGCCGACCGCGAGGAGCACAGCGGCATGTCGATCGGCGAACCGACCCGCGATGGTCACGCCGAGGAACGAGCCGATACCGAACAGGACCAGCGCGAGCGGGACCGCAGCGTCGGGCAGGCCCGCGACCTCGGTGACGATCGGCGCGAGGAACGTGAAGACCGCGAAGGTCCCCGCGTTCACCAGGGCCGCCAGGGTCATCGCGAGGGCCAGGCGCGGTGTCCCCAGGAGCGCGAGCTCCGTGCGGAGGGCCGGTTCCTTCCGGAGGAGTGGTGCCGGGGCGGGGTCGCGCTCCGTGCCCGGGATCGTCGTCGACACGCCGCGGAGGATTCCGAGCAGCGCAGGGAGGCAGAGGAGCGCGACAGCGGCGAAGGTCGCGCGCCAGCTCAGCGCGGTGCCGAGGATGGCGCCCACGGGGACGCCGACGATGGTGGCGACGGTCGTCCCGGAGAGCAGCACCGCGAGCGCTCGTCCGGTGCGCTCGCGGGGGACGAGGAGGGTCGCCGTGCGCAGGGCGACGGCGAGGAAGCCGGCGTTCGCGAGGGCGCTGAGTACGCGCGTGACGAGCAGAAGCTCGAACAGGGACGTCATCGCGCCGACGGCATGGCACGCGGCGAAGAGCGCGAGGCAGGCGACGAGTGTGCGGCGTGGGGGCCAGCTGCGCGCGAACGCGGCCATGGCGGGTGCGCCGATGACCATGCCGACCGCGAAGGCGGAGGTGAGGAGGCCCGCCGTGCCGACCGGGACGTCGAGCTCGTGCGCGATCGCGGGGAGGAGTCCCGCGAGCATGAATTCGGAGGTGCCCATGACGAAGACCGCCAGGGCAAGGGCATAGAGGGGGAAAGGCATCGAGTGCTCCGAGGTGAGAGGGAAGAGGAATGCTTCTCGTCACCACGGTCAGCGCCCGGGTCACCGGCGCGCGCCCGCTGGCAGGGCGGACGAAGGGATCAGTGGTTCGCGGGGCTGACCGTGTGACCGGCAGCCCCCGACCTGTCTGATTCGGGGCTCGACATGCCCTCCACTCTAGGGCTGTCGGCGGGAGACCACGGAGGTTCCTCGGCGAAGGTGACGGTGTGCGGAGGCGGCGGTCGGTCGATGTAGGTCCGGCCGGTGGGGCTCGTCCACTCCAGAACGCCGCCCGGCCCCTGCTCGACGTGCCACGGAGAGTGGTGTTTGAGCATGTGATGTCGTCGGCAGAAGGTCGCCAGGTTGTCGTGCACGGTCTCGCCGCCGAGCGCCGCATCGTGATTGTGATCGAGGTCGCACTTCCGCGGCGCGAGACCGCAGCCCGGGAAGCGGCAGCGTTGATCGCGGGCCCGCAGGTGTCGGCGGAGGTCTTCGCTCGGGCGATACCGGTCGACGGCCAGCAATGCCCCGCTGATCGGGTGGGTGAGCACCCGATCCCAGCCGCTCGCCGCGCCGGCCAGTCTCCGGGCCGTGGCCGGATCGATCGGGATCATCCCGTCCAGCTCGGCGGCGAGGATCGGAGTGCCCTCTGTCGTCCGTTCCTGCTCCCCGTGCATCAGCTCGCCGTGCATCAGCGTGAGCACCGGCACGGTGACCTCGACGCGCGCTCGAAGCTTCGAGAGCAGTCCTTCTTCAGAGTCATGCCCCGCCGGAGCGCCGGTCAGGACGAGATCGGCGAGCAGGTCCGCGCGCAGCTGATCGACCGTGCGGTCGTCGAGGACGCTCTCCTCCGCCTCGGGACGCCGCGCCCGCGCGTTCTCCTCCCGCACGGCATACGCCATCTGGGAGAGCCGGTCGTACATCCCGTGCACGAGCGCCGCGGGGCCACGCGCGCCGAGCTCGGCCATGCCGTCCTCGAGATCGGTCACCCAGACGCGGCGCAGCTCCCTGGCGTCACGATGTCGCTCGACGAGCGTCCGCTCCTGGAACCGGTCGGCCAGTCGGCGCACGAGTCGGCGTATCCGGTTCGGAGATTCCGCAGCGGCCACCTCGATCGCCTCCGCCGCGAAACGCGAACGATCGTCGGCGTCGTCGAGGTGAGCCCCCGCCTCCACGATCACGCGTGCATGCGCGGCGCTGATCCGCCCGGCGCCTTGAGCCTCCCAGACGGCGGGGAACCGTTCGACCAACCACGACGCATCGGACATCCGCCGCTCGATCGTGCGGTCGCTCACGCGCTGCGCGGCCCCGATCTCCGCGGCGACCGTGCGGATCGCCATGTCTGCGCCGTCCGGATGCCGCGCCTGCCGGGCGATGTCGACCGCCAGTCGCCCCGCCATCGCGAGCAGTCCGTCGCGGGCCGCCTGCATGCTGCTCAGCGTCTTCTCCGCCGCTTCCAGCCCCTCCACCAGATCGGCCAGCATCGCCATCTGGGAGTCGGTCGCGTCGAGCAGTGCGGGCATGACGGCAGTCCATCACCGACCACCGACATTCGAACGAAGATTCGAAGGAATCTGGCCGAAAGTCGTATCACGAAAGGATAACGACCGTGGTTGACTGGCTCCGTGCTCCTGAACGTCATCGAAGCCGGGGAGGGCGACCGCGTCGCCGTGCTGCTGCACGGCATGATGGGGTCCGCCGAGAGCTGGCACCGCGTGGTCCCGCTGCTCGTGGAACGCGGCTTCCGCGTGCTCGCGCTCGATCTGCCCGGCCACGGCCTCTCTCCGCGTGACCCGGAGCTCACGATCGAGACGGCGGCCGATGCCGTCGTCGCCACGCTCGCGCAGACGGCGCTCCCTCCGGGGAGAGGTTCCGCAGCGGGGGACGGGGCGGCCCTCCCGCTCGCCGTCGCCGTCGGGCACTCCTTCGGCGCCACCGTGCTCGCCGCCGCCGCGCCCCGCCTCGATCCGAGTCTCGCGGTCTACGTCGACGCGCCGCTCGCCCTCCAGGGCGGCCAGGACCGCGCCTCTCTCATCTCGCAGTACGAGCATGATCGCCGCGCGCGCATGTCGCCCGCGGAACTCCGCAAGCTCCGGCCCTTCTACTCCGTCGACGACGCCACGGTCGAGGCGCGGGCGGCCGAGCGCTTCGATCCGCCGACCGCGGCCTCCGTCTCCTGCGGGGAGGACGGTCATTGGACCGCCGCCCCCGGCTCCATCGTCGTCCGCGCGGAACCCAGTGCCTGGGTCACCGACGAGGACGCGCGGCGGTTCGAGCATGGCGGGGTCACGGTGCGCAGCATCCCCGGGGCCGCCCACACCGTCTGGTACAGCCACTTCGAGGTCTTCACCGCCGCGCTGCCGGAGCTCTTCGCCCCGTCGCTGGTCTGACCGGGAGACCGTCCAGCGCGGCGCGACTACCCTGGAGAGGACATGGCACATCTTCTCGGGGCCGAAGCCCTGCACCTCGAATACCCGACCCGCGTCGTCTTCGACGCCGTGACCCTCGGCATCGAGGAGGGCGACCGCATCGGCATCGTCGGCCGGAACGGCGACGGCAAGTCGAGCCTCCTCGGCATGCTCGCCGGCACGAAAGAGCCGGACTCCGGTCGGGTGACCGTCCGCGGCGGCACCCGCATCGGCGTGCTGGACCAGGCCGACACCCTCCCCGACGACATCACGATCGGCGCCGCCGTGGTCGGCGACATGGCCGAGCACGAATGGGCCGGTGACGCCCGCGTCCGCGACGTGATCGAGGGGCTGCTGACCGATCTTCCCTGGGACGCGCAGATCGGCTCCCTCTCCGGCGGTCAGCGCCGCCGCGTGTCGCTCGCGAAGCTGCTCACCGGAGACTGGGACGTCATCGCTCTCGACGAGCCGACGAACCACCTCGACGTCGAGGCGATCACCTGGCTCGCCGGGCATCTCAAGAAGCGCTGGCCCGCGAACGCCGGAGCCCTCCTCGTCGTGACCCACGACCGGTGGTTCCTCGACGAGATCTGCACCGAGACGTGGGAGGTGCACGACCGCATCGTGGAGCCCTTTGAGGGCGGCTATGCGGCCTACATCCTGCAGCGCGTGGAGCGTGACCGCATGGCGGCGGCGACCGAGGCGAAGCGGCAGAACCTCGCCCGCAAGGAGCTCGCCTGGCTGCGCCGCGGTGCCCCGGCCCGCACCAGCAAGCCCAAGTTCCGCATCGACGCGGCCAACGAGCTCATCGCCGACGTGCCCGAGATCCGCGACAAGGTCTCGCTGCAGTCGCTCGCCGTCTCACGGCTGGGTAAGGACGTCGTCGACCTGCTCGATGTGGGGGTGACGTACCCTTCGACGGGCTCAGGGACCCAGACTTCGACAGGCTCAGGGACCCAGACTTCGACAGGCTCAGGGACCCAGGCGGGCTCAGGGGCGGGCGGGAAGACCGTGCTGAAGGACGTGGAGTGGCGGATCGCCCCGGGCGAGCGCACGGGCATCCTCGGGGTGAACGGCGCCGGGAAGTCCACACTCCTGGGGCTCATCTCCGGCACGGTCGAGCCCACAGAGGGGCGGATCAAGCGGGGGAAGACCGTGCAGGTGCGCACGCTCACGCAGCGCCTCGATGAACTCCTCCCGCACTGGAACGACCCCGTGCGCGTGGTCATCTCGGGCCTGCGCACGTCGTACACGCTCGGCGCCGGGTCGAAGGCGCAGGAGCTCACACCAGGACAGCTCCTGGAGCGGCTCGGGTTCTCCTCGGCTCAGCTATCGACGCCGGTGAAGGATCTCTCCGGCGGCCAGCAGCGCCGGTTGCAGCTGCTGCTCGTGCTGCTCGACCAGCCGAACGTGCTCATCCTCGACGAGCCCACGAACGACATGGACACCGACATGCTCGCCGCGATCGAGGACCTCCTCGACTCCTGGTCGGGCACGCTCCTCGTCGTGAGCCACGACCGGTACTTCCTGGAGCGGGTGACGGATCAGCAGTACGCGATCCTTCCCGGTCCGGACGGCGCGGGGCGCCTGCGGCATCTCCCGGGCGGCGTCGACGAGTACCTGCGTCTGCGGCAGCGCGTCGAGAGCGCCCCGGCGACCTCGACGGCGGCGTCGGCCCCCGCAGCGAGCGGTCTCGACGGCGCGGCTCTCCGGGCGGCGCAGAAAGAAGCCGCCGCCCTCGAGCGTCGCATCCAGAAGCTCACGCAGCAGGTCGACGCGGCCAAGCACGCCCTCGCCGACCACGACCAGTCCGACTACGCGGGCCTCGGCGAGCGGATGAAGGCGATCACCGCGCAGGAGGCCGAGATCGAGGAGCTGGAGCTGCGCTGGTTCGAACTCACGGAGCAGATCGGCTGACGGAGGAATATCCTTCTCCCACGACTGTTGGGAGTAGCGATGGAAGGCCTCGAAGTAACCGTCCTGCTCGGACTCACGATCCTCGTCGGAACCCTGATCGCCCCGCGCGTGCGTCTCGCGCTGCCCCTCGTCCTCGTCATCCTCGGACTGCTGCTGGGATTCGTCCCGCCGCTGCGCGAGGTCCAGCTGCCGCCGGAGACCGTGCTGCTGCTGTTCCTGCCGGTGATGCTGTTCTGGGAGAGCCTCACGACATCGCTGCGGTCTATCCGCCGCGACTTCCGCTACATCGTGCCGATGAGCACGCTCCTCGTCGTCGCCTCCGCGTTCGCGGTGGCCGGCATCGGCGTGCTGTTCGGCATGCCCTGGGAGATCGCCCTCATCCTCGGGGCCGCGGTCGCGCCGCCCGATGCCACGGCCGTCGCCGCCCTCGGCCGGCTGCTGCCTCGTCGGATGTTCATGAAGCTCAAGGCCGAGAGCCTGACCAACGACGGCACCGCGCTCGTGCTCTACGCCATCGCAGTGTCCCTCGCACTGGGCGGCCAGGTCACGCCGCTCTCGGTCACCTGGGACGTGCTGGTGTCGTACGTGGGCGGGATCGCCGCGGGGATCGCGGTCGCGGCCCTGGCCACGCTGCTGCTGCGCCGCATCTCCTCCACCATCGTCATCAACGTCACGCTGCTGCTCGTGCCGTTCTCCGCGTTCCTGCTCGCCGAGCTCGTCCACGCGTCCGGCGTGCTCGCCGTGGTCGTGGCCGGACTCATCGTCGCCTGGGTGTCGCCGCGCGTGACGACGGCAGCCTCGCGCCGGCAGGCCGACGCGGCCTGGCCGTTCGGCGTCTTCCTGCTGAACGGGGCGCTGTTCGTGCTCATCGGCCTCGAGGTGCAGTTCGTCGCGCACGAGATCTCCGCCGCCGCCATCGGCCGCCTGGTGCTCGTGACGCTCGCCGTATGGGCGACGCTCTTCGCCGTGCGGTACGTGTTCCAGCTCCTCAACGTGCTGTTCCAGCGCCGCCCGGCCGAACGCCCGCCGCGCGGCGCCCGCTCCCGTGCCCGACTCGTGTCGACGGTCGCCGGCATGCGCGGCGCGGTGTCGCTGGCGATCGCGCTGTCGGTGCCGGCCGAGGTCTCCCAGGGGAGCGTCGTGGGCGGTCGCGACGAGATCGTCTTCGTGACCGCCGGGGTGATCCTGCTCAGCCTCCTCGTTCAGGCGCCCCTGCTTCCCGCGCTCGTGCGGTGGGCGCGATTCCCGGTCGACCATGCCGAGGACGAGGAGTACGAGCTCGCTGAGCGGGCGATCTCGGGTGCGGCCCTGGCAGCGCTCGACGACCTCGCCGCGGAGCACGGCATCGGACAGGAGGTGCGCGACCGGGTGCGTGCCGAGGGGTACCAGGCGCTGGAGTTCGCGAACGCCAGGACGCTCGCGCGGGAGCAGGCGCTCATCGACGCCGAGGCCGACGCGCTGGACGAGATGCTCGGCGCGCCCGATCCCTACGGCACCGGGGGAGAGGCGCGCAGCCGCGAGGACGAGGACGCGGGGGACGTCGCCGTGTCCGCGGGGACCGCCCCGGAGCCCGAGGCGACGGACGGCACGACGCTGCAGATGATCGCGACCTCCGCCGACGTCGACCTCGCCCAGCGCTCGCCGCTCGTGCGGCACGAGGAGCACACCCGGCTCAAGCTCGCGCTGCTCGACCGCAAGCGCGAGGTGCTGCTCGGGCTCCGCGGCGCCGGCACCGTGGACGACATGGTGGTCCGCCGGATCTCCGCCCGTCTCGACCTGGAGCAAGTGCGTCTGCAGGGCATCGAAGAGTTCGACTGACCGATCCCGCGCGGCTGTGACGCCGTGTGACATCCCGATTCCGCGACAGCGCGCCCTCCTGTCTAACGTTGTCGAGTCCCGCCAGGAAGGAACCCTCATCATGTCCCGCCGCACCACCTCCGCCCTCGCCGCGTTCGCCGTGGTCCCGCTGTTCGTCGCCCTCGCCGGGTGCGCCACCTCGTCCGACGCGGGTTCCGGCGACGGCGGCTCCGAGAACGAGACCGTCAAGATCGGTGTCGTCGGGAAGGGCGACGCGCAGTGGGCGCCCTTCGTCGAGGCCGCCGCCGACGAGGGCATCACGGTCGAGCTCGTCGACTTCGGTTCCTACGAGCAGCCGAACCCGGCGCTGACCGAGGGGGAGATCGACCTCAACCAGTTCCAGCACATCGTGTACCTCGCGGAGTACAACAACGCCTCGGGCTCCGACCTCACGCCCATCGGCTCGACCGCCATCTACCCGCTCGGCCTGTACTCGACGAAGTACGACGACGTCGACGACATCAAGAAGGGCGACACGGTCGCGGTTCCCGACGACGCCTCGAACCAGGCACGCGCGCTCAACGTGCTGCAGCAGGCGGGCCTGCTCGAGCTCAAGAGCGGCGGCACGCCGTACTCCGACCTCGCCGACATCGATGCCGACAAGTCCAAGGTGAAGGTGACGGCCCTCGAGGGTGCGCTCATCCCGACCTCGCTCCCGGACGTCGCGGCCGCGATCATCAACAACGACTTCGTCGAGGACGCCGGACTGACGTTCGACGACGCGATCGCGCAGGACGACCCGGAGGACCCGAACGCCCTCCCGTACGTCAACATCTTCGCCGCGCGGGCAGAGGACGCGGACAACGAGACGTATCAGAAGCTCGTCGAGATCTTCCAGACGAACGAGGATGTGCAGGCGGGGCTGCTCGAGTCCTCCGGCGACACCGCGGTGGCGCTGCGTACCCCGGTCGAGGACCTCGTGGCCTCGCTGGAGAAGGTCCAGAAGGACGCCGAAGAGAAGTAAACGGACGCCGGGGTGTGATCCGCCCCCTGTTCGATGAGGGAGAATCGGGTGGCGCTTCGTGCGCCGCCCGATTCTCCGTTTCCCGAGAACCAGACCGGAGCACCACATGCCGATCGTCACCCTGACGAACGTCTCCAAGACCTACCCCTCCCGCAGCCAGGGCGATCGCGAGATCGTCGCCGTCGACGACGTCACCCTCTCCATCGACAAGGGCGACGTCTTCGGCATCATCGGATACTCCGGTGCGGGGAAGTCGACGCTCGTGCGTCTCATCAACGCGCTCGAGCCGGCCACCCACGGCACCATCACGGTGGACGGTGTCGACATCACGGCGCTCAAGGAGAGCGAGCTGCGCGCCGTGCGCGGCGGCATCGGGATGATCTTCCAGCAGTTCAACCTGTTCTCGTCGCGCAGCGTCAAGGCCAACATCGCGTACCCGCTCAAGCTCGCCGGCTGGTCGAAACCGGACATCGAGGCGCGCGTCGCCGAGCTGCTGTCGTTCGTGGGACTCTCCGACAAGGCGAAGGCGTACCCGGAGCAGCTCTCCGGTGGACAGAAGCAGCGCGTGGGGATCGCCCGCGCGCTCGCGACCAAGCCCGCCATCCTCCTCGCGGATGAAGCGACGAGCGCGCTCGATCCGCAGACCACGCACGAGGTCCTCGACCTGCTCAAGCGCGTCAACGAGGAGCAGGGCGTCACGATCGTCGTCATCACCCACGAGATGGATGTGATCCAGACCATCGCCACCCGCGTCGCCGTCATGGAGAACGGGCGGGTCATCGAGCAGGGCGACGTCTTCGACGTCTTCTCCGCCCCGCGGAATCCGGCGTCTCAGCGGTTCGTCGGCACGGTGGTGAAGGGGGTGCCCTCTCCGTCGGAACTCGCGGTGCTGCGGGACCGGCATACCGGACGCCTGGTGACCCTGTCGTTCCGCGACGGCGACTCGTCGCAGGCCCAGGTGTTCCTCGACCTCGCCGCGGCGGGTCTCGACTTCGAGCTCGTCTACGGCGGGATCAACGACATCCGGGGTCGTGCGTTCGGCCACCTCACGCTCGCCATCCGGGGTGACCGCGCCGCGATCGATCACGCCCTGGCGCGTATCGCGGAGCGCGTCGAAGTCACCGTCATCGCCGGAGAGGAGGGTCGCTGATGGATCGTCTGAACGAACTGTGGCCGGAGTTCTGGCAGGCCGCGCTCGAGACCCTGTACATGACGTCGTTCGCGCTCGTGCTCGGCGGGATCCTCGGGCTGGCGGTGGGCGTCCTGCTGTACGTGACGCGCCCGGGCGGACTGATGCCGAACCGCGTCGTCTCCGGGCTCATGAACTTCGTGGTGAACTTCTTCCGACCGATCCCGTTCGTCATCTTCATGGCGGTGGCGCAGCCGTTCGCGCGCCTGGTCGTCGGCAGCGGCATCGGCACCACCGCCGGAGCCTTCATCATCGGTCTCGCGGCGGCCTTCGCGATCGGCCGCATCGTCGAGCAGCATCTCGTCTCCGTATCGCCGGGCGTGATCGAGGCGGCGCGGGCGATGGGCGCCGGGCCGTGGCGGATCCTCTTCACCGTCGCGATCCCCGAGTCGCTCGGCCCCCTCATCCTCGGTTACACCTTCATCGTCGTCGCGCTCATCGACATGACCGCGATGGCGGGACTCATCGGTGGCGGCGGGCTCGGGGCCTTCGCGCAGATCTACGGTTTCCGGCAGTTCGAGCCGCTCGTGATGTGGGCGGCGATCATCCTCATCGTGGTGTTCGTGCACCTCGTGCAGCTTCTCGGGACCCGGCTCGCGCGGAAGGTCATGCGCCGCTGAGCCGATCAGCGTGCCGGGGCCTCCTGCAGGCTCCGGCGCGTGGTGAAGGTGCGCTCCTGCCCGCTCAGCGGATCGGTGAACCGGAGCTCGCGTGCGAGGAGCTGGAGCGGGCGGGTGAAGTCGTCCGGGCGCTCCGGCTGCAGCACGGGGTAGAAGCCGTCGTGGAGGATGCCGAGGCCGAGCGCGGCGAGGTGCACGCGGAGCTGGTGCATCTTCCCGCTATGCGGACGGAGAAGCGTGTGCACGACGCGATCGTCGGCGGCGATGACCTCGATGAGCGTCTCGGAGTTCGGCTCGCCGTCCTCATCCACCTGCACGCACACCTGACCGCGGAGCTTCTCGATCCGGTTGCGGTAGACGAGGGGGAACCGCGACGGATCCCAGTCCGCCGGGCGCGCGGAGACCGCCTCGTACATCTTCTCCACACGACGGTCCTCGAACAGCAGCTGGTAGGCGCCACGGGTGGCAGGGCGGGCGGAGAACATCAGCAGCCCCGCCGTGGCCCGGTCGAGGCGGTGGATGGGCGTGAGATCGGGGTTGCCGAGGCGATTGCGCAGCCGGACCAGGGCGGAGTTCTGCAGGTACTTGCCGCCCGGCGTGGTGGGGAGGAAGTGCGGCTTGTCCACCACCACCAGATGCTCGTCCTGGTGCAGGATCTCCTCGGTGAACGGGATCTCCTTCTCGACAGGAGGCTCCCGGTAGTACCAGACGAACTCCTCGGCGCCGAGAGGCGTGTCCCGGGAGAGCGGCCGGCCGTCGCGCGCGACGATCTCCCCGCGGTCGAAGCGCACGAGCAGCCGCTCCGGATCGAGGTGGAAGAACCGCTCGACCATGTAGGCGGCGATGGTCGGCCACGCACCCGTCATCGGCACGTGCAGCCGGGTCGCGCCGACCCCGTCGCGCACGGGAAGCGGGGAGGGCATGCCCATGTCTCGGCCTTCGGAGCAGGGGTCGCGGGGCTGCGACCGGGTGCTCCCAGCCTAGGCGACCGCTCGGGCAGGGTCCGTGGGCCGCGGCCACTCCTGCCTCGGTTGCACGATCCCGTTGCGCCTGCACGACCGTTTCGGGGTTCTCGTCCCACGTCCGGCCTCTGGTCGTGCATCCGGAGGGAGGGGACCGGACGGGAGAACCCGGAACCGGTCGGGGTGTCAGCGGGTTTCGGTGGCCAGCCAGTCGTCGAAGGTCGTCGGCGCCGTGCGCGCGTCGTCGCCGGGAAGCAGTACCTCACCCGCGAACTCGACGCCGAGCGCGGCACCCTTCCACGCGGCGCGCAGCGGAAGGTCGCGTCCCCAGGCGGCGAGAGTGCGGCGCGCCATGTCGACGGCGTCCTCCGTGCGGGGTCCGGCGATGTCGAACGAGCCGCCGAGCGCCGGCGACTCCGCCGCGTCGACGAGGGCGACGGCCACGTCCACGGGCGCGATGGGCTGCAGCAGCAGCGGGGGTACGATGCCCTCGCCGTCCTCGATGCTCCACTCGGCGATCATCGCGGGGAAGTCGTGGAACTGCGTCGCCCGCACGATGGTGAACGGAACGGGGCCACGAGTGACCTCTCGCTCCTGGGCGCGTTTGCCTGCGTAGTGCGGATTGCCGCGCACGCGATCGAGCGCCGCGATCGAGAGGGTCACGTGGTGGCCGACCCCGGCCTCGGCGCCGGCGGACAGCAGGGTGCGGCTGAGCGTGGTGAACACCCGCTCGGCCTCGGCGACGTCGGATACCGGAGGATTCGTCGCGTCGACGACCGCATCCACTCCGCGCAGCAGCGCCGCGAGACCTTCGCCCGCGGTCAGGTCGACACCCTCGCTGCGGCTGAGCGACAGCGGGTCGTGCCCCCGACGCCGGGCCTCTTCGACGACCAGTCGCCCGATCCGGCCCGTTCCTCCCGCGACCGCGATGCGCATGCCCACTCCTTCAATCATGGATATTGTGTGTCCACAATAGGGCGCCCGGATACGATGGGCAAGTGAAACTCCCGGAGACCTCGGAATGGGTGCTGCACACCGTCGCGGTGATCGCTCAGCTCCCCGCGGGGTCGACGGTGTCCGGGGCGCAGCTCGCCGAGCACTTCGGCGTGCCGGGGCCGTACCTCTCGAAGCAGCTCGCGAAGCTCGTCCGCGCCGGCATCCTCACCGGGAGCACGGGGCCCCGCGGCGGCTTCCGCCTGGCCAGGGAGCCCGAGAGCATCACTATCCTCGATCTCGTCACCGCGGTGGACGGCGCCGCCGACCCCTACATCTGCCGCGAACTCCGTCAGCAGGGGAGGGGCGCCGCCCGTCCGGAGGACTGCACCGCGCCGTGCGGACTCGCCGTCGTCATGCGCCGTGCCCACGAGGCCTGGAGGGTTTCTCTGGAGGCGGTGTCGATCGCGGAGGTCGTCGGCACGCTCCCCGACACCGTCCCGGCCAAGAACCGGCGCCTCCTCCTCGGACCCTGACCCGCCCGTTCGCCCGATCCGTGCCGGGTCGGTCCTGCGACGCCTGCACGACCCGGGTCCGGATGCACGACGATATGACCACTTTCCCCAGCAGCCGTGCACGGATCGTGCAAACGGAACAGACCGGACGGGCCGGACCGAACCACACCGGGTCCGGGTCAGGCGTCGAAGCTGAGACTCAGCTTCCGCAGCAGGGCGGCCAGTCGGTCCCGGTCGGCGCGGGAGAGGGCGCGCAGGAGGTCGGCCTCGGCGTCCACGAGCCGGGTGATCGCGGCGTCCACCCGGACCCGGCCGTCGTCGGTCAGGGTCACGAGCACGCTGCGGCCGTCCGCCGGGTCGGCTTCACGGCGCACGAAGCGACGGCCGACGAGACGGTCGATGCGGTTGGTCATGGTGCCGCTCGACACGAGGGTCTGCTGCAGGAGCTGCTTGGGGGAGAGCTGGAACGGCGACCCGGCCCGGCGCAGCGCCGACAGCACGTCCCACTCCCACGGTTCGAGGTCGCTCCGGCGGAACACCTCGCGGCGTGCGCGGTCGAGGTGCCGGGAGAGGCGGTCCATGCGGGACAGCACCTCGAGCGGGGAGAAGTCGAGGTCGGGCCGCTGCGTGTTCCACGCGCCGACGATCCGATCGACCTCATCCGCCTCGCTCATCCGTTCATTATCGCGCGCGAGGGCGTCGTGGCCGCGGAAGACGCGGGGACGAGCATCGTGAGGAACGCGCTGTGCGGGTCGGGGAGGTAGGAGCCGAACGGGGCGCCCTCGCGGAACCCGGCGGCGGCGTACATCGCCCGCGCGGGGGCGAAGAAGGGGTCGCGGCCGGTCTCGAGTGAGAGCCGCCGGACGCCCCGCGCGCCGGCGTCGTCGAGGAGATGACCGAGCATCGTCCGCCCGAACCCGCGCCCGCGGAAGGCGGGATCGGTGCGCATCGACTTCAGCTCCTCATGTCCGTCCTCCACGACCGCGAGGGCGCCCGTCGCAGCGATCCGTCCGTCGACCCGTCCCGTGAAAAACCGGACGCGCGGAGTCAGCAGCCGGTCGAGCGGGAGCGCATGCTGGCTCTCGGGTGGAGCGGTGCCGTCCATCTCCGCGTGGTGGGCGGCGACGAAGGCCGCGATCTCGGGGGCGGCGACGGTGACACGGTCGATCACGAGGGTCATCGTCCCAGCATCGCAGAGCGGTGTTTCGAGCGGATGACGGGCCGGCGCGACGCGGGTCGCACACACAGGAACGGACACCGGGACGTGGCAGACTTATCGGGCGGCGCCCCCGGGGTGCCGCGGTCCGCCGTGGTGTAATGGCAGCACGACAGCCTTTGGAGCTGTGAGGTCTAGGTTCGAGTCCTGGCGGCGGAGCATGACTGGGAACAACCTCGCCATCGTCGTCCTCGCCGCGGGCCAAGGCACGCGCATGAAGTCGCGCCTGCCGAAGGTGCTGCACCGGATCAGCGGGCGGCCTCTGGTCGGACACGTGCTGACGACGGCCACCCGTCTGCAGCCGGCGCACATCGAGGTGGTCGTGCGCCATGAGCGCGATCAGGTCGTGGCGGCGCTGCGCGAGGACTACCCGGACGCGGTCTTCGTCGACCAGGACGACGTGCCGGGCACGGGCCGCGCCGTCCAGGTCGCGGTCGACGCGCTGCCCGCGGACTTCGACGGCGACGTGCTCGTGCTCTCCGGCGACTGCCCGCTGGCCGATGCCGAGACGCTCTCCACGTTCCTCGACGAGCACCGCGCCTCCGGAGCCCCGGCGACCCTCATGACCGCCCTCGTCGACGACCCCACCGGCTACGGGCGGGTCATCCGCGACGCCGACGGCACGGTCGACCGGATCGTCGAGCAGAAGGACGCCACGGCGGAGGAGGCGGCGGTCAGCGAGATCAACGCCGGCATGTACGTGTTCCGCGCCGCCACGCTGCGCACCTACCTGCCGCGGATCGGCGTGGACAACGCCCAGGGGGAGATGTACCTGACCGACGTGCCCGGCCTCGTGCGCCAGGACGGCGACCGGGTCGCGGCGTCGATCGTGTCGGACGTCGAGGTCACGTTCGGGGTCAACGACCGCGCCCAGCTCGCCGAGGTCGGCCGTCGTCTGAACGCCCGCATCGTCCGTCGCTGGCAGCTCGAGGGCGTCACGATCGTCGACCCGGCGACCACCTGGATCGACGACGACGCCACGCTCGCCCCCGACGTCACGATCCTGCCGAACACGCAGATCCTGCGCGCGACGACGATCGCCGCGGGGGCGACGATCGGTCCGGACACCACGCTCGTCGACTGCGAGGTCGGGGAGGATGCGGTCGTCCGCCGGACCGACGCGACCCTGGCCGTGATCGGCGCCGAGGCGACCGTCGGCCCGTTCTCCTACCTCCGCGCCGGCACCGTGCTGGGGCCGAAGGGGAAGATCGGCGCATACGTCGAGACGAAGAACGCGGAGATCGGCGAGGGCAGCAAGGTCCCGCACCTGTCGTACGTGGGCGATGCGACGATCGGCCGCGGCGTGAACCTCGGGGCGAGCACCATCACCGCCAACTACGACGACGTCAACAAGCACCGCACGGAGATCGGCGACGAGGTGCACACCGGCTCGCACACGGTGCTGGTCGCGCCCGTTAGGCTTGGTCCTGGTGCGAAGACCGGCGCCGGCGCCGTCGTCCGCAAGGACGTCCCGGCCGGTGCCCTGGCCATGAGCGTGGCCCCCCAGCGCAACATCGAGGGGTGGGTCGAGAAGAACAGAGCAGGGACGGGCGCGGCGGATGCCGCGGCCCGGGAGAATTCGGCGGAATAGGCGGAGCATGGCCCGGAAGAAGAAGACGGTCGACCTGGATCGCGACAACGGCGTGGCCCCCGGCCTCGTCGCCAAGACGAAGAAGCGTCTGGTCATCGCGGGTGGTCGATCGCATCCCGAGCTGACGGCTGCCGTCGCCGCGTCGCTCGGCACCGAGATCGCTCCGGTCGAGCACCGCACCTTCGCCTCCGGCGAGATCTACGCCCGCTTCGAGGTCTCGATCCGCGGCTGCGACCTCTTCCTCGTGCAGACCTTCGGCGAGCCGGTCAACGAGTGGCTCATGGAGACGCTCATCATGATCGACGCCGCCAAGCGCGCCTCGGCGAAGCGCATCACCGTCGTCGCGCCGTACTATCCGTACTCGCGTCAGGACAAGAAGGGCCGCGGCCGCGAGCCCATCAGCGCCCGCCTCGTCGCCGATCTGCTGAAGACGGCCGGCGCCGACCGCGTCATGAGCGTCGACCTGCACGCCGCTCAGATCCAGGGCTTCTTCGACGGCCCCGTCGACCACCTCTTCGCCAAACCGGTGCTCCTCGACCACTTCGAGCGCACGCTCACGCCGGAGGACCGTGAGATCCTCACGGTCGTCTCTCCGGACATGGGCCGCGTGCGTGTGGCCGACACCTGGTCGGACAGCCTCGGAGCCCCGCTCGCGATCATCCACAAGCGCCGCGACCCAAAGGTCGCCAACCAGGTCTCCGTGCACGAGATCGTCGGCACCGTCGAGGGGCGCACCTGCCTCCTCGTCGACGACATGATCGACACCGGCGGCACGATCGTCAAGGCCGCGCAGGCGCTGAAGGCGAACGGCGCGCACCGCGTGATCGTCGCGGCGACCCACGCGATCTTCAGCGACCCGGCCTCCGAGCGGCTGCAGGACGCGGCGATCGACGAGGTCGTCGTCACGGACACCATCCCGCTCTCCGCGTCGCGTCGTTGGGAGAACCTCACGGTGCTGCCGATCGCGCCGCTGCTCGCGCGGGCGATCCACGAGGTCTTCGAAGACGGCTCCGTCACGAGCATGTTCGGCGGGGACGCGTAATTCATCGGGACGGCACAGCCCGCGCATAGACCCGGTGCTTACGGTCGAGTCATCGACGGAAGAGTCGACCGACGACGACCACGGAGGACCCCATGATCCGCACGACCGTTCCGACCTCTGTCCGCACGGGCTCCGCCCTTCTCGGGATCGCGGGGCTGTTCGTCCTCGCCGGATGCTCGTCGACCGGCGACGCCGCAGACACCTCGACCGGCACCGACGAGACCGCGGGGTCGAGCACCTCGTCCTCGTCGAGCGGGGGTGACGCCTCCGGCACCTACACCGACGGCACGTACACCGCCGACGGCTCGTACCAGACCCCGGAGACGGTGGAGGAGATCACCGTCACGCTCACCCTCGCCGACGGCGTCGTGACGGAGGTCGAGGTGACCGGCGACCCGAAGGCTCCGGAGACCGAGCGCTACCAGGGCGAGTTCATCGACGGGATCGCGGACGAGGTCGTGGGGAAGTCGATCGACGAGCTGAACGTCAGCCGGGTCGCCGGGTCGTCGCTCACGAGCGGCGGCTTCAACGACGCCGTGGCCTCCATTAAGGAGCAGGCCGCCGCCTAGGCGCGAGGCGTCCTCATGGGGGAGTGGCGATTCGAGGCGATCGGCACCGGGTGGGAGATCGAGACCGGTGCCGCGCTCACGGATGACGTCCGCGCGGCCGTGACCGCCGAGATCGAGCGCTTCGATCGCCTCTGGTCCCGCTTCCGAGACGACTCCGACGTGGTGCGTCTCGGCCGGTCGGGCGGCTCGCTGTCCGCTCCGGACACGGGGCCGATGCTCGATGCCTATCGCGAGCTCGATGCGGCGACGGCCGGTGCGGTGAACCCCCTGGTCGCCGACAGCCTGGAGGCCCTGGGCTATGACGCCGCGTACTCGCTGCGGGCCGTGGAGCCCCGCCCCGCTCCCGCGTCCTGGACGTCCCTGCTGACCTGGTCGGCGGACACGGTCGAGGCGCACGAGCCCGCCCTCCTCGACGTGGGCGCCCTCGGCAAGGGGCGTCTCGTCGACCGGGTGATGGCGGTGCTGGCCGACGTCCCCGGGGGCGTGGTCGTGGATGCCGGCGGAGACATCCGGGTGCGCGGCGCCGGCGAGCGCGTCGCTCTCGAGCACCCGTTCGATGCGCGGAAGGCGATCGGCGTCGTCGAGATCGCCGATGGCGCGCTGTGCGCCTCGGCCGTCAATCGACGGGCCTGGGGCGAGGGCCTCCACCACGTGCTCGATGCGCGGACAGGACAGCCCGTCCGCACCTGGGCGGCGACGTGGGCACTCGCCCCGGAGGCGATGACGGCGGACGCCGTGGCCACCGCGCTGTTCTTCGACGGCGGCCCGGAGCTGGCCGCCCGCTGGGGCGTCGAGTGGGTGCGCATGACCACCGACGGCCGTGTGCAGCGCTCGCCCGGCTGCCAGGCCGAGCTCTTCACCGCAGCTCCTGCGCGAGCCGCCGGAACCGTGGGAGACAGGACACCATGACCACCGCCTTCGCCGCCGCCCGCCAGCGCGTCCTCGCCGTGCTCGGCTCACTGTCGATGTACCGTCTCGTGCTGTTCGCGCTGACGGCCCTCGCGCTCATCGCCCTCGTGCTGTCCCTGCTCGGGGTGATCGTCTCTCCGACGCCGATGGAGCTGGTGGCGTCCTTCCTCGTGCTCGCGGTCGTGATCTCGGCCGTGGACGCGGTCGCGCAGCGCCTGCTCCGCCTGCCCTGGCGCGTGGAGTCCTCACTCGTCACGGCCCTCATCCTGCTGTTCGTGCTGCGTCCCGGCATCGAGCCGTCGGCGCTGCTCGGCCTCGCCATCGCGGGCGCGGTGGCCAGCGTGTCCAAGTACCTCATCGCCTGGCGAGGACGGCACATCTTCAACCCGGCGGCGTTCGGTGCCGCGGTCGTGTCGATCCTGGGGGCGTTCGGGGCGTTCAACTGGCTCGGTACCTCGTCCTCCTGGTGGGTCGGCACGCCGGTGCTCGTAATCCCCGTCGTCCTCCTCGGGCTCACCGTGCTCTGGCGTACGGAGAAGGTCGGGGTCGTCCTGCTCTTCCTCGTCGTCGCCGTCGCCACCTCGATCGTGCGGCAGGCGGTGCAGGCCGTGCAGTTCGACGTGGCCTTCGACCTCGTGACGGCGCTGTCGTTCGCGGTGCTCCAGTCGCCGTTCCTCTTCCTCGGCGCGTTCATGCTGTCGGAGCCCTTGACGCTCCCGCCGCGTCGTCGCCAGCAGCTCGTCGTCGCCGTCGTGGTGGGCGTGCTCGCGGGGTGGCCGATCTCGGTGGCCGGTCTGTTCACGCTCGGACAGGAGCGCGCTCTGCTCATCGGGAACCTCGTGGCCTTCGCGTTCGCGCTCCGCGGGTCCGTGCGTCTCGTCCTCGAGAGCCGCACTTCCGTGACGCCGACCGCCCAGGAGCTCACCTTCCGGGCGAAGGGCCGCGTGCGGTTCCTCCCCGGGCAGTATCTCGAGCTCGACGTGCCGCACCGACGGCCGGACGCGCGCGGGACGCGCCGCGAGTTCAGCATCGTGTCCGCTCCGGCCGACCTGCCGACCCTTCGCATCGCGTACAAGAACGGCGACCAGCAGCACCCGTCGAGCTATAAGCGGGCTCTCGCGGCGGCCGAGCCCGGTGCGACGTTCGCCGTGACCGGAACCTGGGGCGACTTCATCCTCCCGCGCGGCGAGCAGCCGGTGCTCATGGTCGCGGCCGGCATCGGCGTGACCCCGTTCGTGTCGCAGCTCCGGCAGCTCCAGGCGACGGGGGAGCGGCGCGACATCGTCCTCGTCTACGTGGCGTCCTCGGCGGAAGAGCTCGCCTTCCGTGACGAGCTCGCCGCGACGGGTGTGCGCGCGGTCGTGTTCACCCGCGACGAGCCGGACGACCTCCCCGCGCACTGGACCTGGGCGCAGGGGGCCCGCCTGGACGCGGATACCCTGGAGCACGCGGTGGGGGACCTCTCGGCGCGGCACGCCTTCATCTCCGGGCCGCCGCGGCTCATCGCCGACCTCGCGCCCGCGCTGCAGAAGGCCCGTTCCCTCACCACCGACGCCTTCGCCGGCTACTGACCCGGATCGTCCTCCGTTCGCTCGGCCCGGGGAGGTTGCGACACCTGCACGACCCCGCGACACCCGCACGACGGAATCCCCGGTCTCGTCGTGCATCCGCCCCCGGATCGTGCCGATGGCGCGGGTGCATGACAGGGGGACGGGGTGCACGACCGGGGGACGGGTGCACGACCGGGGGACGGGTGCACGACCGGGGACACCTGCACGACTGGGGGACGGGTGCACGACCGGGGGATACCTGCACGACTGGGGGGCACCTGCACGACGGGGGGACGGGTGCACGAGGGGATGAACGGATGGGTCGTGTGGGCGGGTTCGGGTCGTGCGGGTGAGCACGGGCTCGTGTCGACCTCGGAGACCGGCCGGGGACACCTGCACGACCGGGGGACCGGTGCACGACGGTGTGAATGGATCAGTCGTGCGGGCGGGTTCCGGTCGTGCATCCGCCCCCGGATCGTGCATTCGGCACGGGTGCAGGACAGGGGGACGGGTCAGACGTCGGGGGTCTCGCCGGGAGGAGTCATCGGGATCCGGACCGTGAAGGTCGTGTCGCCGGGCTCGCTGTCGACCGAGATGCGGCCGTGGTGGCCCTCCACGATGGCCTTGACGATCGCGAGACCGAGTCCGGTGCCTCCGGTCTGCCGGGCGCGGGAGCTGTCCCCGCGGGCGAATCGGGCGAAGAGCTCGTCGCGGAGGGCAGGATCGATCCCGGGGCCGTCGTCGTGCACGCGGAGCACGGCCTCGTCGCCCTCCCGGGCCACGCTCAACGTCACCGTGGTCCCCGCGGGGGTGTGGGTCCTGGCATTGGCCAGCAGGTTCGCGACGACCTGATGCAGCCGCCCTGCATCACCGACGACGGTGACCGGCTCATCCGGCACCTCGATGTTCCAATGATGATCGGCCGCGGTCGGTCGCGCATCCGAAAGGCCCTCAAGGGCGAGCTGGGCGAGGTCGACCGTGCCGTACACGAGTTCGCGTCCCTCGTCGAGGCGGGCGAGGAGCAGGAGGTCCTCCACGAGCCGCGTCATGCGCAGCGACTGCGCCTGGATACGCTCCAGCGAAGAGGTCGTGCCTTCGATGACCGCGTCTTCCTTCGTCGCCTCCGGTGCCTGACGCAGCGCCCGCAACGAGAGCTCCGAGTAGCCGCGGATGGAGGCAAGGGGCGTACGCAGCTCATGGCTCGCGTCGGCGACGAACCGGCGCATCTGCTCCTCGTTCTTCTGGCGCGCCGCGAGGGACGTGTCCACGTGGTCGAGGAGCTTGTTGAGCGCGGCGCCGACGAGCCCGGTCTCCGTCCGCGGATCGGCCTCGCTCGCCGGTACACGCTCGGTGATGCTGACCTCGCCGCGGTCGAGCTGCTGATTGGCGACTCTCGTCGCGGTCGCCGCGACCGCCCGCAGCGGCCGCAGCCCGACGCGGATCGTGACCGCCGTCGTCAGGGCGAGGAGGATCAGGCCGCCCGCCGTCGCGAGCAGGATCACGGTGAGGAGCTGCGTGAGCTGATTCTGGATGTCGTCGCGGGGGAGTCCCGTGACGACGACGACGCCGTTGCTCGCGGTGGTCGCGACGACCCGATACGAGCCGAGACCGTCGAAGGAGACCGTCGCAGGGGTCCCGAGTGCGACCGTGCCGTACAACCTCTGCAACTGCTCGGGCGTGAGCGGCTGCGGCGTGCTGTTCAACGCCCCACGGCTCTCCTGGAACGTGACACCGCTCGGTCCGGCCACGGGACTCCCGAGCGAGAGCAGCAGTCCGGGGACGCGGGAGTTGAGGAGGGGGAGGATGTTGTCGACGGTCGCCTCGGAGGGCGCGACCCGCTCCACGATCCCGTCCCGGATCGTCGCGGCGTAGCTCTTCACCTTGTTGTCGAGCTGGTCCTCCAGCGTGCTGCCGAGCGTGGCGCTGGTGATGACGGCGACGATGACGAGGATCAGCGACACGAACCCGATCACCGCGGTCATCAGCCGCGTCTGCAGACTCATGGGCCGTCGCGTCACCGTCGCTCCGCTCACTGCGGGGCCTTGATCATGTAGCCGACGCCGCGCACGGTGTGCAGGAGGGGCGTGCGCCCGGCGTCGATCTTCTTCCGGAGGTAGGAGATGTAGAGCTCCACGACCGACGACTTGCCACCGAAGTCGTAGCTCCAGACGCGGTCGAGGATCTGCGCCTTGGACAGCACCCGGCGCTCGTTGCGCATGAGGTAGCGCAGCAGCTCGAACTCGGTCGCGGTCAGCTCGATCTCCACGCCGTCCCGGACGACCTCGTGGCTGTCCTCGTTGAGCGTGAGATCGGCGACCCGGAGGATGGACTGCCCGTCGTCGGCGCTGGCGTGTCCGGTGCGCCGGATGATCGCGCGGAGGCGGGCGATCACTTCCTCGAGGCTGAACGGCTTGGTCACGTAGTCGTCGCCCCCGGCGGTGAGCCCGGCGACGCGATCGCCAACGGCATCCTTCGCCGTGAGGAAGAGGACGGGGACGAGGTTGCCGGCTTCGCGGAGACGCTTGAGCACGGCCATCCCGTCGAGGTCGGGCATCATGATGTCGAGCACGAGGGCGTCCGGCTCGAACTCCTTCGCGACCTGGATCGCCTCGAGACCGGAGGAGGCGGTGCGCACCTCCCAGCCCTCCATGCGCAAGGCCATGGCGAGCAGATCGGTGAGCATCTGCTCGTCGTCCACGGCGAGGATGCGCAGAGGGGAGCCGTCGGGGCGGCGCAGTTCGGGCAGGTCGCTGGTCATGCCTCTATTCTGCGGAAGTTCCTATGTGATTTCTATGGAGCGGGCTATGGGTTCTCTGGGAGATGTCCGCCTCATAGAACCCTCATCATCCGTCCCTCGAATCCGCATAACGGTCGTCCCTAGCGTCGGTTCCGCGCCGCGATCGTCGCGGCGGGAGGAGAGACATGTACGGACGATATCTGCGGCGCGAACTCGCGGGCCGCAAAAAGCAGACGGCGATCGTGGCCATCGGTCTCGCGATCGCGATCGGGCTCGTGATCGTGGTGAACGCCCTGACGACCGGTGTGCGCGACGCCCAGGCGCAGTCGCTCGCGGCGGTTTACGGGGTCGGGACGGATCTCACCGTCACGGGTGCGGCCGCGGAACCGGGCGACGGGACGGGGCCGCGGTTCGAGTTCGACGAGGACGCGGGGGAGAGCGACGGCGAGACCACGACCCTGGAGCAGTCGACCCTGCGCACGGACTTCGGCCGGACGACGCTCGATGCCGCGGTGCTGGACACGGTGGCCGGTACCGACGGCGTCGCCGCCGCGACCGGTGCGCTGAGCCTGACGAACTCGACCTTCTCCGGTGAGCTGCCGAGCGGCGGCTTCGGCGGGCAGGACGGTGCGGAGGGCGGCGAGGCGCCCGCGGAGGGCCAGGCTCCTCCGCAGGGTGGCGGCGGCGGGGGCGGGGGCGGTGCGTTCGGCATCGAGTCGTTCACCGTCCTGGGCATCGACCCGTCCGCGTCGGAGGTCGGGCCGCTGGCCTCCGCCGAGATCGGCGAGGGGCGTGGGCTGGACGCCGATGACAGCGGAGCGCTCGTCGCGCTGGTGGACAGCACCTACGCCGCGAGCGAGGACATCGCCGTCGGCGACACCCTGGACGTCGCGGGCTCCGACGTCGAGGTCGTCGGCCTCCTCACCTCGGCGTCGGATGCCGCAGACACCGCGGCGGACGTCTACCTCCCGCTCGACACCGCGCAGGAGCTGGCCGGGATGGAGGACCTGATCTCCACGGTGTACGTCCAGGCGGATTCGGCGGCGTCCATCGACGAGGTGCAGACGGCCCTGGCGGAGGAGCTTCCCGACGCCACCGTCTCCTCGCAGTCCGAGCTCGCCGCGACCGTGTCCGGCTCGCTCTCGAACGCGACGGCGCTCGTCACGAACCTCGGCACCTGGCTGTCGATCATCGTCCTCGCCGTCGCCGTGCTGCTCTCGGTGCTCCTCACGCTCTCCGGCGTCGGCCGCCGCACCCGCGAGTTCGGCACCCTGAAGGCGATGGGGTGGTCGAACGGCCGCGTCGTGCGTCAGGTCGCCGGGGAGTCGATGGTGCAGGGACTCCTCGGAGGAGCGGCAGGTCTCGTGCTCGGCCTCGCCGGGATCCTGATCATCACCGTCGTGCAGCCGACCGTGGCCGCCGGCTCCGCGGCCGTCGGCGGAGGCCCGGAGGGAGGAGGCGGCTTCGGTGGCCCCGCCGGCATGGCCCCGGGCGCGGAGACCGCCACCGACATCGTGCTGCAGGCACCGCTGACCCCCTGGGTGCTCGTCGCCGCCGTGGGCCTCGCGGTGCTGGGCGGGCTCGTCGCCGGCGCCTTCGGAGGCTGGCGGGCGGCGCGACTGAGCCCCGCCGAGGCACTGCGGTCCGTCGCATGAGCGGCGTCGCGAACCACACAGGAGAGAAGGAGACCGAGATGACCACGATGACGGATTCCGAGGCCCGCGTTCCGGCCTCGTCGGCGGCGACCCCGCTGTACCGGGCGACGGGCGTCACCCGCACCTATACGCGGAGGGGACGGACGGTGACGGCACTCACCGGCGTCGACCTGGAGATCATGCCCGGCGCCTTCGTCACGATCCAGGGGCCGACCGGAGGGGGCAAGTCGACGCTGCTGCAACTGCTGGGGGCGCTCGACACACCGACCTCCGGGACGCTGCAGCTGGACGGCCGTGAACTGTCGTCGGCCTCGCCGTCGCAGCTGGGACGGATCCGCGCGCAGGAGATCGGATTCGTCTTCCAGGGGTTCAACCTGATCCCCACGCTGACGGCGGCGGAGAACGTCGACATGGCCCTGGAGCCGCTCGGCATCGACCCGGCGGAACGACGCACCCGGGTCGCCGCCGCTCTCGCGCACGTCGGCCTGGCGGACCGCGGAGACCATCGTCCGGCGGAGCTGTCCGGCGGGCAGCAGCAGCGTGTCGCGATCGCGCGGGCGATCGTCAAACGCCCCCGGGTGCTGCTCGCGGACGAGCCGACGGGCAACCTCGACGAGAGGATGCGTGACGAGATCCTCGACCTGCTGGAACGCCTCTGCGCGGAGGGCATCACGATGGTCGTCGTCACGCACGACTCCGCGGTGGCGCGGCGGGCGACGAAACGGCTGCGTCTGACGCAGGGGACGGTGAGGGACATCACCCGATAGCGGGCGGCGCGGGGGAGGGGCGGACGGTGGGCCGCCCCTCTTCCGCGATGTCCGACCCCGGGTCTACCGTGTGCTCATGGTCGACCACGTCGAATCCGCACAGCCCACCGTCCACCGTCCCTCCACCGTCTCCGAGGTCGCCGCGCTCGTCCGCGCCGCCGCGCAGGAGGCTGTCCCCCTGACCGTCGTCTCCGGCGGACACGGGCCCTGGTCCCACGCCTCCGCTCCCGGTCTGCGGCTCGAACTCGGGGAGCTCTCCTCGATCGAGGTCGACGGCACCGCCGTGCGCATCGGTGGCGGTGCGGTCTGGGGCGATGTCGCGACAGCCCTCGCCGGCCACGGCCTCGCCCTGAGCTCCGGCGACACGGCCAGCGTCGGTGTCGGCGGCCTCACGCTCGGCGGCGGCATCGGCTGGATGGTGCGCGCGTGGGGCCTCGCCGTCGATCAGCTCGTCGGCGCCCAGGTCGTCACCGCGAGCGGAGACGTGGTGGAGGTGTCGGCCACGCAGCATCCCGACCTGTTCTGGGCGCTGCGTGGCGGTGGCGGCAACTTCGGCATCGTCACCCGTTTCGACTTCGAAGCGCATCGCCTGCCAGGGATCGCGCTGGCCGAGTCCGTCGTCGACGGCGACGCGACCGCCGTGCTCCGGGCCGCGCGCGAACTCCTCCGCGACGCCCCGCGCGAGCTCACCGTCACGTACATGGACGTGCCGCCCATGGACCCGAGTGCTCCGGCCGGTGCCCGGCTGACCGCCGTATGGGCAGGGCCCGACCCGGAAGCGCTTCGCGTGGAACTCGCGCCGATCACCGCGCTCGACGGTGTCACGACGGAGATCACCGAGCCTGCCTACCGGGACATCCTGATGGAGATGCCCCAGCCCGAGGGCGGCGAGGCTCCCGCCCCTCCCGGGTTCCTCGGCGGGAACGGTCTCGTCGCCGACCTCGACGACGAGACGATCGATCGGCTGGTGGCCTATCGGCGGGAGTACCCGGCCTCGGTCGTGTTCCTCCGATCCCTCGGTGGGGCGTTCAGCGACGTGCCGCAGGAGGAGACGGCGTTCCCGGCGCGCACCGCGACGTGGTTCGTCATGGCCGGTGCCTTCGACGTCCCCGGGCTGCTCGACGAGCATGGGCGTGAGAAGGCCGCCACCGACGCGCAGCGGATCGTCGGGGGCCGCCTCGCCGAGTACAGCAACTTCGTCGACCGCGAGCGCCCGGACGCGGTGTCCGGGATGTACGACGGCGACGCCTACGAGCGTCTGCGGGCGGTGAAGGCGCAGTGGGACCCGCAGAACGTGTTCCGCCGCAACCACAACATTCTCGTCTGACGCACGAAGGGCCGGGCACCCTGCGGTGCCCGGCCCTTCGAAGACCCGAGGTCAGTGCGTGTCTTCGGCTTCGATCTCGGAGCGGTCGCCCGACCACAGCGTGTGGAAGGTGCCCTCCTTGTCGATGCGCTTGTAGGTGTGCGCACCGAAGAAGTCGCGCTGACCCTGCACGAGAGCGGCCGGAAGGCGGTCGGCGCGGATGCCGTCGTAGTACGACAGCGACGACGAGAACGCCGGAGCCGGGATGCCGGACTGCGCCGCCGTGACCACCACGCGGCGCCATGCCGCCTGGCCGCGGGTGAGCGCCTCGGCGAAGTACGGAGCCGTCATCAGCACCGGCAGGTCGGGGGTCTCGGCGTAGGCATCCGCGATCCGGTTCAGGAACTGTGCACGGATGATGCAGCCGCCGCGCCAGATCTTGGAGATCGCACCGAGATCGATGTTCCAGCCGTACTCGGCGGCGCCGGCGCGGATCTCGTCGAAGCCCTGCGAGTAGGCGACGATCTTGGAGGCGTAGAGCGCCAGGCGGACGTCCTCGACGAAGGCGTCGACCTCGTCGGCCGGGACCGTGAACTCCTCGTCCGGGCCCGGAAGCGCGGCGGCGACCGCGCGCTGCTCGGGGTGGGAGGAGAGGGAGCGGGCGAAGGTCGCCTCGGCGATACCCGAGACCGGCACGCCCAGGGAGAGCGCGGTCTGCACGGTCCAGGCGCCGGTGCCCTTCGCGCCGGCCTGGTCCAGGATCACGTCGACCAGCGGCTTGCCGGTGGACGCGTCGACCTGCCGCAGCACCTCGGCGGTGATCTCGATGAGGTACGACTCCAGCTCGCCGCGGTTCCACTCGGCGAAGATCTCGGCGATCTCCGTGGGCGTCTTGCCGGTGCCGCGCCGGATGAGGTCGTACGCCTCGGCGATGAGCTGCATGTCGGCGTACTCGATGCCGTTGTGCACCATCTTGACGAAGTGGCCGGCGCCGTCGTGGCCGACGTGCGTCACGCAGGGCTCGCCTTCGGCGACCGCGGCGATGGACTTCAGGATGGGCCCGAGCGTGACCCAGGACTCGTCGGAGCCGCCCGGCATGATCGAGGGACCGGTGAGGGCCCCCTCCTCGCCGCCGGAGATGCCGGCGCCGACGAAGTTGATGCCGGTCTCGCGGACGGCCTTCTCGCGGCGGATGGTGTCCGGGAAGTAGGCGTTGCCGCCGTCGACGATGATGTCGCCCGGCTCGAAGACCTCGACGAGGGAGTCGATCACGGCGTCGGTCGGAGCTCCGGCCTTGACCATGATGATGGCGGTACGCGGCTTCTGCAGCGAATCGGCGAACTCCTGGTAGGTCTTCGCCGGGATGAAGCCCGCCTCGGGATGCTCGTCGAGGAGGGTCTGCGTCTTCTCGTAGCTGCGGTTGAAGATCGCCACGGTGTTGCCCTCGCGGCTCGCGAGGTTGCGGGCGAGGTTCGACCCCATGACGGCGAGTCCGACGACTCCGATGTTCGCTGATGCTTCGGGCACGGAAGGCTCCTCGATCGTGAAGAAGGGTTGAGTTCAGCGTATCGCTGTAGGGCGGATCGAGGCGCACCCGTGACGCGACCCTGTCATCGTCCGCGGTGCCGGGCGGCCGGGACGCTCGGGACCTCTACGCTGAGGAGAGCACAGGAGCTGGAGGGAGTCGGTCGTGACGGAGTCCGAGAAGAAGGTCCGCGCCGTCGTCGCGGTGCCGTTGGCGGAGGAGCTGTGCGGGCTCATCGAAGAGCTCGAGCCGCGGCTCGAGGTCGTCCACGATGCGGCGCTCGTGCCTCCTATGCGCGGCCCTGCCGACTGGTCGGGAGACCCGGAATTCAGCCGGACCCCGGAGCAGCAGCGCGCGTTCGACGATCTCGTCGACTCCGCGGACGTGCTCTTCGGCATCCCCGATGTCGACCCGCAGGCACTGGCGCGGACGGTATCCGCCAATCCGGGACTGCGCTGGGTCATGACCACGGCGGCCGGGGGCGGCAGCACCGTCAAGGCGGCGGGACTCGACCGCGCCGACCTCGACCGCATCGTCTTCACCACCAGCGCGGGCGTCCACGGCGGAACGCTGGCCGAGTTCGCGCTCTTCGCGGTGCTCGCCGGGGCGAAGGGCCTCCCGCGGCTGCTCGACGACCAGCGGAAGCGCACCTGGCCCGACCGCTGGGAGATGCGTCAGGTCGACGAGATGACCGTGCTCGTCGTCGGAGTCGGCGGGATCGGCGCGGAGTGCGCCCGCCGTTTCCACGCGCTCGGCGCCCGGGTGTGGGGAACCAGCCGCTCCGGCCGCGCGGTCGAGGGTGTCGACCGTCTCATCGCGCCCGACGAGCTCGTGGACGCGGTGGGCGAGGTCGACGCGATCGTCGTCACGCTGCCGGGCACGGAGCAGACCAGGCACCTCATCGGGGAGGAGGTCCTTCGGGCCGTGAAGCCCGGGGTCATCCTCACCAACGTCGGACGCGGCAGCGTCGTCGACGAGACGGCGCTTCTCGCCGCGCTCGATGACGGCCGCGTCGGCTTCGCCGGGCTGGACGTCTTCGAGCAGGAGCCGCTGCCCGCCGACTCGCCGCTCTGGACGCACCCCCGCGTCCTCGTCAGCCCGCACACGGCGGCTCTGAGCTCGAAGGAGGAGGAGCGCATCGCACGGAGGTTCGCCGAGAACGCCACCCGGCTGCTCGACGGCCGGGAGCTGCGTGCAGTGGTCGACACGGTCGAGTTCTACTGAGCCGGGAGGCGACGGGCATGAGCGTGCGCATCGTCGTGATGGGGCCCAGCGGCTCCGGGAAGTCGACGGTGGGCGGGGCGCTGGCCGATGACCTCGGGGCGCGCTTCGTGGACGGGGACGACCTGCATCCGCTCACCAACGTCGAGAAGATGGCGGCGGGCACCCCTCTCGACGACGACGACCGGATGCCGTGGCTCCGCGTGGTCGGACGGACGCTCGCCGCCGAGACGCGCATCGTCGTCGCCTGTTCGGCGCTGCGCCGGCGCTACCGGGATGCCATCAGGGCGGAGGCACCGGACGCCGTCTTCGTCGAGCTCGGCGTGGCACGGGAGACGCTCGCACGACGGCTGGGCGATCGGCCCGAGCACTTCATGCCGGCCTCGCTGCTCGATTCCCAGCTCGACGCGTGGGAACCGCTGCGGGACGACGAGGTCGGGCTCCGCGTCGATGCCGCGCTTCCGCTGAGGCGCGAGGTGGCGGCGATCCGGGAGGCGCTCGTCGCGATCACGAGAGCACCGGGGGACGCTCAGTCCTTGCGGTAGCCCGAGCGGCCGAGGGAGAACAGGGCGGCGCCGGTCGCGACGGCGGCGCACAGCGACATGGCGCCGATCACCCAGAGGAGGACGTGAGAGAGGAACGCGGCGTCGAGCATGGAGGTACTCCGAATTTCTGCAGAGGGGACCGGTGTCCTCAGCCTATCGGGTCATCCGGTACCATGGAGTCGTACCTCGGCGAGGGACGCTTCTGCGCGTGCGCGGACGTCCGTGATCGACGCGGCGAAGCAAGCCCGGTGGCTTTCCTCACGCGTCCGCGTTCGAGTCCACAATTCCAAGACCACCGCGCGGCGCCTTCGCTGCGTGCCCGAAGGAGAACCTCATGTCTGAAGACACCACGGTCCACGCCGAGCTGCGCAGCAGCTTCGGCAAGGGCTTCGCCCGTCGTCTGCGCGCCGCCGGCAAGATCCCCGCGGTCATCTACGGCCACGGCACCGAGCCCGTGCACGTCGCGCTGCCGGGTCACCAGGTCTCCCTGATCATCCGCCGCGCCAACGCGCTGCTCGACCTCGACATCGAGGGCACCTCGCAGCTCGCGCTCGTCAAGGACGTGCAGAAGGACCCGGTGCACCAGATCATCGAGCACATCGACCTCCTGGTCGTGAAGAAGGGCGAGAAGGTCGCCATCGACGTCCCCGTCGTCGTGACCGGCGAGCCGGCTCCCGGCACCATCGTCAACCTCGACGCCGCGACCATCCAGGTCGAGGCCGAGGCCACGCACATCCCCGAGAACATCGAGGTCTCGGTCGAGGGGCTCGAGGAGGGCGCGCACATCACCGCCGCCGACGTCACCCTCCCGAAGGGCTCGACGCTCCTCACCGACGCCGAGGTCCTCGTGGTCGCCATCTCCGTCCCGGCCGCTCCGGTCGAGGACGAGGAGACCGAGGGCGAGTCCGCCGAGGGTGCCGCCGAGGCGTCCGAGGAGGCCGCCGCGGAGTGATCTCCGCCTGCTTCATCACGGAGGGGACGCGATCGGATCGCGTCCCCTCCGTCGTATCCTGACCGGGGCGACGGCTCCGGCGAGAGAGGACGAGGAATGGCAGCGACCTGGCTCGTGGTCGGTCTCGGCAACCCCGGACCCCGCTATGAGGCGACCCGTCACAACATCGGCCAGATGGTCGTCGACGAGCTCGCAGCCCGCCGCGGCGAGAGCTTCCGGGAGCACAAGGGCGGCGCCCGGGTCGTGGAGACCTGGCTCCGCCCCGGCGCCGACAAGCTCGTGCTCGCGAAGCCGAACACGTTCATGAACGTCTCGGGCACGCCCGTCGCGGCGCTCGCCCGGTTCTACTCCGTCCCCCTCGACCACCTGGTCGTCGTGCACGACGAGCTGGACATCCCGTTCGACACGGTCAAGCTCAAGACCGGGGGAGGCCACGGCGGGCACAACGGCGTCCGCGACATCGCGCGGGCGCTCACAAGCCCGGACTTCCCCCGGGTGCGCGTGGGCATCGGCCGCCCGGTGGGTCGGCAGGACCCGGCCGACTGGGTGCTCTCCCCGTTCGGCAAGGACGAGCGCGCGAACCTGCCCCTCCTCGTGGGCGACGCGGCCGACGCCGTCGAGCTCCTCGTCGACGAGGGGCTGCTCGCCGCTCAGCAGAAGCACCACGCCCCCCGCTGAGGACGCGGCGCGTCGCGGGTCAGGTCGTGAAGGTGGCGTACCCCGCCGCCCCGCCGACGGCGAAAGCGGTGAAGACGGCGACGAAGAAGATGATCGCGCCGATCACGGCGACGATGAGCGCGGCGATGCCCGCTCCGCGCCCCTGCTTCCGGCGAATCGCGATGATGCCGAGCACGATGGCGGCGATGCCGAACACCGTGCCGGCCCAGAAGGACAGCTCCGTCCACAGCACCTGGTCCCGCGCGGGGGACAGGAACCCGAGATCGCCCGTGGAACCGCTAACGCCCTGCGGGATGCGGCGGCCGACCTCGAACGCGCTGACACCGCCGATGATCGGCATGACGACGGCCGCGAGGATCGAGAGGCCGAGAGCGAGCAGGCCGAGGAACCCCGAGGGCTTCGGCGCGGCATCCGGTGCGGTGTACGAGCCGGACGGTGTCGCGTAGCCGCCCACAGGCACCTGATACGCCCCGGGAGGCGCGGCAGGGGGTGCCGGCGGATACGCGGGCGGGTACGGTGCCGGAGCGGCCGGCGGTGCCGACGGATATGCGGGCGGCGGGACGGCACCGGAGGCCGGCTCCTGCGCGACCGAGGTCGTCGGAGGCAGGGGCGGCACGGCGCCGGGCGGAGGAGGCAGCTGCGGATCGGTCACGATGTCATCCTAGGGTCGGCCGCGGCTCACGCCCGGCGCAGGAGTCCGACGCGGTCGTACACGTCCGACAGCGTCCGGTCGGCGACGGCGTCGGCACGGGCGGCGTTCTCGGCGAGGATCCGGTCCAGCTCCGCCGGGTCGTCGAGGAGCTCGAGAGCCCGGCTGCGCACCGGAGCGAACTCCTCCACGACGACCTCGGCGAGGCCCTTCTTGAAGTCGCCGTATCCGCGGCCCGCGTACTCGTCCTCGATCGCGGGGATCTGGCGTCCGGTCAGCGCGGCGTAGATGGTGAGCAGGTTCGAGACTCCCGGCTTGGCCTCGCGATCGAACCGCACGGTGCCCTCGTTGTCGGTCACCGCGCGCATGATCTTCTTCGCCGACTTCGCCGGGTCGTCGAGCATCCACAGCACACCGGCGTCGCTCTCGGCCGACTTCGACATCTTGGCCGTCGGGTTCTGCAGGTCGTAGATCCGCGCGGTCTCCTTCTGGATCACCGGGACCGGCACCGTGAAGGTCTCGCCGAACCGCGAGTTGAAGCGCTCCGCGAGGTCGCGGGTGAGCTCGACGTGCTGCTTCTGGTCGTCGCCGACCGGCACGACGTCGGTCTGGTACAGCAGGATGTCGGCGGCCATGAGCACCGGGTAGGTGAAGAGGCCGACGCTGGTCGCATCGGCGCCGTAGCGGGCCGACTTGTCCTTGAACTGGGTCATCCGTCCGGCCTCGCCGAAGCCAGTGATCGTGCTGAGGATCCAGGCGAGCTCGGCGTGCGCACGGACGTGCGACTGCACGTACAGCGTCGACTGCGACGGCTCGATGCCCGCGGCGATGTACTGCGCGGCGGTCCGGCGGGTCTTCTCGCGCAGCTCGGCCGGGTTCTGGGCGACCGTGAGGGCGTGCAGGTCGACGACGGAGAAGAACGCGTCATACGAGGTCTGGAGCTCCCGCCACTGCAGGAGCGCGCCGATGTAGTTGCCGATCTGGAGGGAGTCGGCGGAGGGCTGCATTCCGGAGTAGAGGCGAGGCTTGTTCACCCGTCAATCCTATGCGCCCGCGCCGCGGTGCCCGGCGCCGTCGCATCCCCTACGCTGACGTCATGACGGACGGCATGCCCCTGAGACGCGGACAGGTGTTCCTCGACGCCCTGGGCACGGAGGCGGAGCGCCTCCACCCGGAGATCCTCGCGCAGTACCGTGCTCCGCTCTCGGCGGGGCACGCGGAGGGCGTGTTCGCGGTCGCGGGGAGCCGGTTCGGCCGCTGGGCGGCCCTCGCGCGTCCGATCGTGGGACCGGGGCTGCTGGTGCCGACGTCGGGGCGGGACGTGCCGTTCGTGCTGCGCACGACGACCGGGCGCGCGGCGACCGGCCGCGCAACGCTCGACTCCACCCGCGAGTTCCTCTTCCCCGGTCGGACGGCACGGATCGTGGACCGGCTGACGGTGAGCGTGCGGCCGGGGCTGGTGCGGAATCTCCTCGGCGCCCGTGGCCGCGTGGAGCTCATCGAGGAGTGCAGTGTGACGGCGGAGGGCTTCCTGCGGATGCGTACCGTCCGGGTCGCCCTGCGGCTGTTCGGGCGGCGGTTCGCTCTGCCCGGACCGCTCGGCGTGCGCGTGGACCTCGTCGACGGCTGGGACGCCGAGCACCGCCGGCGCACGATTGACATGCGCGCCGTGAACCCCGTGCTCGGCACCGTGCTGGAGTACCGCGGATGGTACCGGGAGTCGGAGCCGTCGCCCTCCGAGCGGCCGGAACCGGGTCAGTAGGTGTAGTCGACGACGACCGGCGCGTGGTCGCTCCAGCGCTGGTCATACGCGGCCGCACGGGCCACGTGGTACGCCTGCACGCGCTCGGCGAGAGCGGGCGTGGCCAGGTGGTAGTCGATGCGCCATCCCGAGTCGTTGTCGAAGGCCTTCCCGCGCATGGACCACCAGGTGTACGGCCCGTCCACCTCGCCGTGGAAGCGACGTCCGACGTCGACCCAGCCCAGGCCCGTGCCGACCGAGCCGTCGACGCCGGTGACCGACGTCCCGGCCTCACCGAGGAAGCGATCGAAGTAGGCGCGCTCGCGCGGCAGGAAGCCAGCCTTGGTGCGGTTGCCGCGCCAGTTCTTGATGTCGAGCTCGCGGTGCCCCACGTTGAGGTCGCCCGTGACGAGGGCGAGGGCGCCGTCGGTGTTCAGACTCGCCAGTCGAGCCTCGAACGCGTCCAGGAACTTCCACTTCTCGTCCTGCTTGGGGGTGTCGGCCTCGCCGGAGTGCACGTAGGCGCTGACGACGGTGAGCGGACGGTCGCCGATCAGGAAGTCGGCCTCGATCCAGCGCCCCTTGGAGTCGAAGTCCTCCGGGCCGAAGTCCGCCCGGGAGGCGAGCGCGGGGAGGCGGCTGGCGATCGCGACGCCCGCGCGCCCCTTGGCCGTGGCCTCGTCGTGCACGAAGGTCCAGCCGGGGAGGGCGGCCTCGATGTGCTCGTCCTGCCCGCGCACCTCCTGAAGGGTGAGGATGTCGATGTCGGCGGCGTCCAGCCACGTGCTCATCCCGTTGCGGGCGGCCGCCCGGATCCCGTTGACATTGACCGAGGCGATACGCAGGTGAGGCATTCCTCCAGCCTAACGAGCACCGCCGACATCGCGGTTCTGACGGTGATCGAGCTCGGAGAGCAGGCGCTGCGCGAGTGGGGAGGTCGGGGGTGCGGGCGGGGGAGCGGAGGCCTCCAGTCGCGCGACCTCGTCCTCCGCCGCGCGGACGGCGTGCCCGGCCGCCCAGCTCCGGTACCACGGGGCCTCGTCGCGCGCGGCGCGGGCGTCGCGCAGTCGGATCCGTGCCGCGGAGAGCAGCGTGGCGTGTTCGGCCACCCGCCGCTCGGCCTCCGTCGGCAGCAGGAGCGGGAGGTCGCGGTCCTGGGCGGCGACGGCGATCCACGAGGCGGCGACGAGCATGACCACCCCGTTCACCCGGAACCACAGCAGCAGTCCGACGAAGATCGCGAAGGTCGCCAGCAGCGGGTTCGACGGCGTGTAGCTCAGCAGGAACCCGACCCCGAACTGCAGCACCGTCATGGCCGCGCCGCCGAGGAGCGCTCCCGGCCAGATCGTGCCCCAGTGCAGCGAGGTGCCGGTGAGGAAGCGCACCATCGCCGCCAGCGCTCCCGTCAGCAGGACGAATGACACCAGGACGGTGCCGATCCGGATGCTGATGTTGAGGCCGTCGGAGCCGGCGTCCCAGCCCAGCAGCGACAGCACCCAGCTGAGGACCGCGGCGCTGGCGGAGCTGAGGGCAGAGCCCACGATGAGGGCGACGCCGAAGATCAGGGCGGCGAGCAGGTCGCGCGCCTTGAGGAGGAGGTAGCTGCGCCGGTCGGGCTCGAGGCCGAAGATGTCGCGCACGGCCCGCCGCGAGAAGGTCACCCACCCGATCGCGGTCCAGATCACCGTGCCGAGGGCGATGAGACCGGTGATGCCGAGGAGCCCGCTGGTGTTCGAGGCGATCTCCTGCACCTGCGCGGGAGTGAAGACGCCGCCCTCGTCGAGGATCAGGTTCGGGATGTAGTTGTTGATGATCTCGATGAGCCCGTTCACCGCCTCCTCACTGCCGCCGAGCCAGAGGCCCGCGATCGCGAACGCGAGGTAGATCGCGGCGAAGATGGCGAACAGCGCCTGGTAGCTCACCCCGGCGGCGAGCAGGAAGCCGTTGTGCTGCAGGAAGTGCCGCCACACCCGCACCGGGAAGAGGCCGAGGGTACGCCGGGTCAGCGCGGTCGCGCGCTCGACCGCGGCATCGAGACGACCGTCGGTCGCCGAACCGGGCTCGGACACGCCCCCACCCTACCCAAGCGCGGGCCCCGCCTTCGCGCGCCCGGCCTGCCTCCGCGAGAACAGGCGCAGACGCGAGAACAGGCGGCCCCGTCCGGGACCGCCTGTTCTCGCGTGGTTGCCTGCGTCGGCGTGTCAGGGACGCCCGCGGAGGACCGCCTGCTTGACCTCGGCGATGGCCTTGGTGACCTCGATGCCGCGGGGGCACGCCTCGGAGCAGTTGAAGGTCGTGCGGCAGCGCCAGACGCCCTCCTTGTCGTTGAGGATGTCGAGACGCACCGCGGCGTTGTCGTCGCGCGAGTCGAAGATGAAGCGGTGCGCGTTGACGATCGCGGCCGGACCGAAGTACTGGCCGTCGGTCCAGAACACGGGGCACGACGAGGTGCACGCGGCGCACAGGATGCACTTGGTGGTGTCGTCGAAGATCTCGCGGTCGGCGATGGACTGCGTGCGCTCCTTGCCCTTCTCCGGCACGGAGTTCGCGACGAGGAACGGCTGCACCTCGCGGTACGACGCGAAGAACGGCTCCATGTCGACGACGAGGTCCTTCTCCAGCGGCAGGCCCTTGATGGCCTCGACGTAGATCGGCTTCGAGATGTCGAGGTCCTTGATCAGCGTCTTGCAGGCCAGGCGGTTGCGGCCGTTGATGCGCATGGCGTCGGAGCCGCAGATGCCGTGGGCGCAGGAGCGGCGGAAGGTCAGCGAGCCGTCGACCTCCCACTTGATCTTGTGCAGGGCGTCGAGCACGCGGTCGGTGGAGTAGAGCTCCACGTCGTAGTCGACCCAGTGCGGCTCGGCGTCGACCTCGGGGTCGAACCGGCGGATGTTGAAGGTGACGATGAAGGACTGGATCCCGGTGTCTTCGGTCGTCTCGGCCGGCGCTTCGGCGATGGCGTTCGACATGCTCAGTACTTCCTCTCCATCGGCGGGTAGTTCAACTCGCCCTTGTCGTTCTTGGTGAAGACGACCGGCTTCCAGTCGAGCTTGATGTGGTCGCTCGGGTCGGAGGAGTGCGGGTCGCCCGTGAGGTACGCCATGGTGTGCTTCATGTAGTTCTCGTCGTCGCGCTTCGGGAAGTCGTCGCGCATGTGTCCGCCGCGGCTCTCCTCGCGGTTCTGCGCGGCGTAGACGACGACCTCGGCGATGTCGAGCAGGAAGCCGAGTTCGACCGCCTCGAGCAGGTCGGTGTTGAACCGGTGGCCCTTGTCGTCGACGTGCACGTTCTTGTAGCGCTCACGGAGCTCCGCGATCACGCCGAGGACGTGCTGCAGCGACTCGTGCGTGCGGAAGACCTGCGCGCCCTTGTCCATCTCGTCCTGCAGCGTCTTGCGGAGGACCGCGATCCGCTCGGTGCCCTGGTTGTTGCGCAGGCCCTCGAGCATGTCGGAGACGAACCCGGCGGGGTTCTCCGGCAGCGGGACGAACTCGGCCGTCTTGACGTACTCGACGGCGTTGCGGCCGGACCGCTTGCCGAACACGTTGATGTCGAGCAGCGAGTTCGTGCCGAGGCGGTTGGCGCCGTGCACCGAGACACAGGCGCACTCGCCGGCGGCGTACAGGCCGGGCACGACGGTGTCGTTGTCCGCGAGCACCTCGCCGTTGTTGTTCGTGGGGATGCCGCCCATGGCGTAGTGCGCGGTCGGCATGACGGGGACCGGCTCGACGACCGGGTCGACGCCCAGGTAGGTGCGGGCGAACTCGGTGATGTCGGGGAGCTTGGTCTCCAGCACCTCGGCGCCCAGGTGCGTGCAGTCCAGCAGCACGTAGTCCTTGTGAGGACCGGCGCCGCGGCCCTCCGCGACCTCCTGGACCATGCAGCGCGCGACGATGTCACGAGGCGCCAGGTCCTTGATGGTGGGGGCGTACCGCTCCATGA
The DNA here is from genome assembly GCF_002871415.1 of Microbacterium sp. UMB0228. Lineage (NCBI taxonomy): Bacteria > Bacillati > Actinomycetota > Actinomycetes > Micrococcales > Microbacteriaceae > Microbacterium > Microbacterium sp. UMB0228. Next base: position 524,795 of record NZ_PNFU01000003.1, read on the forward strand.
AGCGCTCACCGGAGGCGTTGCGCAGGATCGCGCCCTCGCCGCGGGCGCCCTCGGTGAGGAGGATGCCGAGGCCGGCGAGGCCGGTCGGGTGGAACTGGAAGAACTCGAGGTCCTCGAGGGGGAGGCCCTTGCGCCAGACGATGCCGACGCCGTCGCCCGTGAGGGTGTGCGCGTTGGAGGTCGTCTTGAAGATCTTGCCGAAGCCGCCGGTGGCGAAGATCACGGCCTTGGACTGGAAGACGTGCAGCTCGCCCGTCGCGAGGTCGTAGGCCACCACGCCGGCGATCTGGGTCGCGCCCGCCGCGTCCTTCACGGTGATGAGGTCGAGCACGTAGAACTCGTTGAAGAAGTTGATGCCGAGCTTGACGCAGTTCTGGAACAGCGTCTGCAGGATCATGTGACCGGTGCGGTCGGCGGCGTAGCAGGCGCGGCGGACCGGGGTCTTGCCGTGCTCGGCCGTGTGGCCGCCGAAGCGGCGCTGGTCGATCTTGCCCTCGGGGGTGCGGTTGAAGGGGAGGCCCATGTTCTCGAGGTCGATGACCGCGTCGATGGCCTCCTTCGCAAGGATCTCCGCCGCGTCCTGGTCGACGAGGTAGTCGCCGCCCTTCACGGTGTCGAAGGTGTGCCACTCCCAGGAGTCCTCCTCGACGTTCGCGAGGGCCGCCGCCATACCGCCCTGCGCGGCACCGGTGTGCGAGCGCGTCGGGTACAGCTTGGAGATCACGGCCGTCTTCGCGCCGGGGCCGGCCTCGATGGCCGCCCGCATGCCGGCGCCGCCGGCGCCCACGATGACGATGTCGAACTGGTGGTAGTGCACGCCGTCACGGACGACGGAATCCTGCGTCTGGGTAGTCACTTCTCGTTTGCCTCTTCTTCTAGCCCTGCGCCTGGCAGGTCTCCCACAGCGTGCTCGACTCGGTCACACCCAGGCACGGGTCGAACGTGAAGACGACCAGGGTGCCGAGGAGGATGAGCAGGCCCGCGGCCAGGCCGAGGGCCCAGACGAGCGCCTTGCGCGCGGTCGGGTTGGTCACGTAGTCGTTCACGATCGTCCGCATGCCGTTGGCACCGTGGATGAGTGCGAGCCAGAGCATCAGCACGTCCCACCACTGCCAGAACGGGGTGGCGAACTTGCCGGCGATGAAGGCGAAGTCGAGGGCGTGGATGCCCTCGCCGACCATGAGGTTGACGAAGAGGTGGCCGAAGATCAGCACGACGAGCACGACGCCCGAGACGCGCATGAAGACCCAGCCCCACTTCTCGAGGTTGACGCCGCGCTGGCGACGGGCGGGAGCGGCGACGGTCTGGGCGGTCATCAGTGTCCTCCTCCGAAGCCGGCGAACGCGAGCATCAGGTGGCGCGGCACGAAGCCGGCCATGATGATGCCCCACACGAGCAGCACGCCCCAGAAGAGCTGGCGCTGGTACTTGGCGCCCTTCGACCAGAAGTCGACGGCGATGATGCGCAGGCCGTTCATGGCGTGGAAGACGATGCCCGCCACGAGGACGACCTCGCCGATCGCCATGACCGGGTTCTTGTATGTGCCGATGACCGCGTCGTACGCCTCCGGCGACACCCTGATCAGCGCCGTGTCGAGCACGTGCACCAACAGGAAGAAGAAGATGGCGACTCCGGTGATGCGGTGAAGCACCCACGACCACATGCCTTCGCGACCCCGGTAGAGGGTGCCGCGGGGGGTCTTGGACGTGGTTTCCGAAATCGACGGTGTCAAGCGAGCGCTTGTGGACACGGTCGTCCTCCCTGGATCGATGTGTTTCGGTCGCGTGCGCTGCTTCGTCCACATCTGGCCTGGAGGAGGGTCAGGCACGCCCGATCGGTGTCCATCCTATTCCCGCGCGGACGCCCCGGGCGACGAAGGGGAGCCTAAGTCGGGCCCGCCGCTACGCTGGCCTGCATGAGCGAGCCGATCGAAGACTTCTACGCGGTCATCCCTGCCGGCGGCATCGGCAGTCGGCTGTGGCCGCTGTCCCGGGCGGACGCCCCGAAGTTCCTGCACGATCTCACCGGGTCCGGGCATTCGCTGCTGCGCGACACGTGGGACCGTCTGGAGCCGCTCGCCGGTCCGGACCGGATCGCGGTGGTCACCGGGCGTGCGCACCGGGCGGCGGTGGAGGCGGAGCTGCCGGGCATCGCCGACCTCAACGTCTTCCTGGAATCCGAGCCCCGCGAGTCCGCGGCGGCGATCGGGCTGGCGGCGGCCGTGCTGCACCGGCGCAACCCGGACGTCATCATCGGCTCGTTCAGCGCCGACCACGTCATCCGGGGCACGCGGGTCTTCGAGTTCGCCGTCCGCGACGCCGTCGAGGTCGCGAGGGAGGGCTACATCTGCACGATCGGCATCGCGCCGACCGAGCCGGCGGTCGGCTTCGGCTACATCAAGAAGGGGCCGGAGCTGGTCGTCGAGCGCGCCAGGGAGGCGGCCCTCGTCGAGAGCTTCGTCGAGAAGCCGGATCTGGAGACGGCCAAGGCCTACCTCGCCGAGCGCACCTACCTGTGGAACGCGGGCATGTTCATCGCGAAGGCGAGCGTCCTGCTGGACGAGCTCGCGGCCAACGAGCCCGCGCTGCACGCCGGTCTGCTCGAGCTCGCCGAGGCCTGGGACGACCGGGAGCTCCGCGGGCCGGCCGTCGACCGCATCTGGCCGCGGCTGAAGAAGATCGCGATCGACTACGCCGTCGCGGAGCCGGCGGCGCGGCGCGGGCGCCTCGCCGTGGTCCCCGGGCACTTCGACTGGGACGACGTGGGGGACTTCGCGTCGCTGACGAAGCTCATCACGAACGGCCGCAAGAACGACCTCGCCGTCCTCGGACCCCGCGCCAGGGTGCTCACCGACGCGGCCAGCGGCATCCTCGTCAGCCAGACCAGCCGCGTGATCAGCCTCGTCGGCGTGCAGGACATCGTCGTGGTCGACACCCCCGACGCGCTCCTGGTCACGACGGTCGAGAACGCGCAGCGGGTGAAGGGCGTGGTGGAGTCGTTGAAACTCAACGGACAGGGCGACGTGCTCTGATGAGCATCGGCCCGTGCTCATCGGCAGGGTTGATTTCAGCTTTGTAACCATTGGCCCGGCCGCCCGGGGCCGACGTGCACGAACGTCGAAACACTAGGTAACTTTGATCGATCCGCGATGGCCGCGGGTTCGTTGAGGGAGGCATCCGTGACCATCTCCACCACCAAGAAGCTGCTCGGCGCGACGGTCGCCGCCGGTGTCGTCTTCGCTCTTGCCGGCTGCGGTCAGGCGCCGACCGACGAGTCCGAGGGCGGATCCGCCCCCGTCGACTCCGACTTCAAGCCCTGCCTCATCTCCGACGCCGGCGGCTGGAACGACAAGTCGTTCAACCAGTCGGCCAAGGAGGGCATGGACAGCGCCGCCGACGAGCTCGGCATCAAGCCGCTGGAGTTCGAGTCCGCGAACGACAACGACTACGCGCCGAACCTCGAGACCGCCGTCTCCGAGGGCTGCTCGCTCATCGTCTCGGTCGGCTTCAAGCTGTCCGCCGCCACGGTCGAGTCCGCGCTCGCGAACCCCGACATCGACTACGCGATCATCGACGACTGGGCCGACAACGACTTCGACGGCACCACCGACGCGCCGAACATCAAGCCCCTCGTCTTCGACACCGCCCAGGCCGCCTACCTCGGTGGCTACGCGGCGGCCGCCTGGTCCGCGGAGGCCGGCGTGAACAAGGTCGGCACCTTCGGCGGCATGCAGATCCCGTCGGTCGCGGTCTTCATGGACGGCTACCAGCTCGGCGTCGAGAAGTACAACGAGGACAAGTCGGCCGACGTCCAGGTCTTCGGCTGGGACGCTGAGACCCAGAAGGGCTCCTTCACGGGCGGCTTCGACGCCAACGACACCGCCAAGCAGACCGCCCAGGGCGTGCTCGACCAGGGTGTCGACGTCATCCTCCCCGTCGGCGGCCCGGTCTACCAGAGCGCCGCAGCGGCGATCAACGACAGCGGCAAGGACACGCTGATGCTCGGTGTCGACAGCGACCTCGCCGTCGCCGACCCCAGCGTCGCCGACATCACGCTCGTCTCGATCATGAAGGCCATCGACGTGGCCGTCCGCGACGCGACGCTCGCGGCCGCCGCCGGCGAGTTCGACCCGGAGCCCTACATCGGCACGCTCGAGAACGAGGGCGTCAAGCTCTCCGGCTTCGGCGACTTCGAGGCGGACCTGCCCGAGGGCCTCATGGACGAGCTGTCCGCTCTGCAGGAGCAGATCATCTCCGGCGACATCACGGTGGAGTCCGAGAACTCTCCCACCCGCTGAGTCGGAGCCGTACCCAGCACGGGGCGAGTGGCGCAGGCTGCCACTCGCCCCGCACTGTGGGCGGCGACGATTCTCCTCGGTGACTCTTCTGGATAAGGTGCAGATATGAAGCTCGAACTTCGCGGCATCACCAAGCGATTCGGCAGCCTCGTGGCGAACGACCACATCGATCTCGTGGTCGAACCCGGTCAGATCCACGCTCTCCTCGGCGAGAACGGCGCAGGTAAGTCGACGCTGATGAACGTGCTCTACGGCCTGTATCAGGCCGACGAGGGCGAGATCCTCCTCGACGACGTCGTGCAGCATTTCCGCGGCCCCGGCGACGCGATGGCCGCCGGCATCGGCATGGTGCATCAGCACTTCATGCTCGTGCCGGTGTTCACGGTGGCCGAGAACGTCATGCTCGGTCACGAGCAGACCAAGGGCCTCGGCACGCTGGACATCGCGAAGGCGCGCGAGCACGTGCGCGCGGTCGCGGCCCGATTCGGGTTCGACATCGATCCGGACGCGGTCGTCGGCGACCTGCCGGTCGGTGTGCAGCAGCGCGTCGAGATCATCAAGGCGCTGTCCCGCGACGCCAAGGTCCTCGTCTTCGACGAGCCGACCGCGGTGCTGACGCCGCAGGAGACCGACGAGCTCATGGCCATCATGCGCCAGCTCCGAGACGAGGGCACCGCGATCGTCTTCATCACGCACAAGCTGCGCGAGGTGCGCGAGGTCGCCGACCGCATCACGATCGTCCGGCTCGGTCGGGTGGTGGGGGAGGCCTCGCCGACCGCCACCAACGCCGAACTGGCCTCGCTGATGGTCGGCCGCGCAGTCGAGCTGACCGTGCACAAGGAGGCTCCGCGGCTGGGCGAGGGCGGCCTGGAGGTCCGCAACCTCCGCGTGCTCACCGCCACCGGAGCCATCGTCGTCGACGACGTCGACTTCACCGTGCGACCCGGGGAGGTCCTCGCCGTCGCCGGTGTGCAGGGCAACGGCCAGACTGAGCTCGTCGAGGCCATCGTCGGCCTCGCCGCACGCGTCGAGGGGAACATCATCCTCGACGGCACCGAGCTCGTGGGCAAGAGCGTCCGCGGCATCCTCGACGCCGGCGTCGGGTTCGTCCCGGAGGACCGCACCGAGGACGGCCTCGTCGCCGGATTCTCGGTCGCCGAGAACCTCATCCTCGACCGCTCAGACGATCCCGCGTTCAGCCGGGCCGGGACGCTGCGCCGCGGCGCCCTGGAGGACTTCGCCAAGGAGCGCATCGCGGAGTACGACATCCGCACGCAGGGCCCGGACACTCCCGCGGGCACCCTCTCCGGAGGCAACCAGCAGAAGGTCGTGATCGCCCGCGAGATGAGCCGGGAACTGCGGCTCTTCGTGGCCGCGCAGCCGACCCGCGGGGTGGACGTGGGCTCGATCGAGTTCATCCACAAGCGCATCATCGAGACGCGGGACGCGGGCATCCCCGTGATCGTCGTCTCGACCGAGCTCGACGAGGTCGCCGCCCTCGCCGACCGGATCGCGGTCATGTACCGCGGCACCATCGTCGGCATCGTCCCCGGTGACACGCCCCGGGAGACACTCGGACTCATGATGGCCGGAGCGGCCGATGCGGAGGTGACCGCGTGAGCGGCGCGACACCCGGTGCAGGAGACGTCACGAAGGGGCTGCCTCCCGAGCAGCTCCCGCCCAGCACGGGCCTCGCGGACGAGGTGCCCCCGCCCCCGCGCGGCAACGTCGTCCTCAAGGAGATCCTCCGCGGCAGCGCGGTCACGACGGTCCTGGCGATCGTCCTCGCGCTCATCGTCGGCGGCATCCTCATCGCGTTCACCAACGAAGACGTGCAGGAAGCCTCCGGGTACTTCTTCAACAAGCCGAGCGACACGTTCGTCGCGGCCTGGAACGCGGTCTACAACGGTTATGAGGCGCTGTTCCGCGGAGCGATCTTCAACGCCCGCGGCGCCGACTTCGCCGCGCAGATCCGTCCGCTCACGAACACGCTGGGCTTCGCGGCCCCGCTGATCGCCGCAGGGCTCGGCGTCGCGCTCGCCTTCCGCGTCGGTCTGTTCAACATCGGCGCCCGCGGTCAGATGCTCGTCGGCGTCGCGGTCGCGGCCCTGCTGACCTTCAACCTCGACCTGCCGATCTGGTTCCACCTCCCCGTCACGCTGCTGGCCGGCATCGCCGGCGGTGCGCTCTGGGGCGGCATCGCCGGTCTCATCAAGGCACGCACGGGCGCGCACGAGGTGATCCTCACGATCATGCTCAACTACATCGCGTACTACCTGCTGCTGTGGATGATCCGCACGCCCGGGCTCCTGCAGAAGCCGGGCACCAACCAGGCGCTCGGCTCGGCCACGCCGGAGAGCGCGCAGTTCCCGACCCTGCTCGGCCCGCAGTTCCCGCTCCTGGACCTCGGCTTCGTCATCGTGGTGATCGCGACGGTGTTCGTGTGGTGGCTCATCGAGCGCTCCTCGCTGGGCATGCGCATGCGCGCGGTGGGGGAGAACCCGCACGCCGCTCGTGCCGCGGGCATCAGCGTCAAGCGCGTCTACGTCTACGCGATGCTCTTCGCGGGCGCCCTCGCCGGCCTCGCCGGGATGAACCAGCTCCAGGGCGCCGTCACCACGGGCGTCACCGAGACCATCGACGCCGGCATCGGCTTCGACGCCATCACGGTCGCCCTCCTCGGGCGCAGCCGCGCGTGGGGGACCTTCGCGGCCGGAATCCTGTTCGGTGCCCTCAAGGCGGGCTCGTTCTCGATGCAGGCGCAGGATATCCCCGTCGACATCGTGCTCGTCGTGCAGTCGCTCGTCGTGCTGTTCATCGCCGCGCCGCCGCTGCTGCGCACGGTGTTCTTCCTCCCCAAGTCCGACGCAGAGAAGGCGGCCAAGGCGAGAGCCAAGGCCGCGAAGAAGGCGGTGACGGCATGATGTCGCTCGTGCAGACCGAAGCCGCCGACGGCACGGTGCAGCTCGCCACCGTCCGGGAGCGCCACCTCAAGGCGCCGATCAGCCTCGCGGTCGTCACCGCGCTGCTCGCGGTGCTCTTCCTCGCCGTGCCGCGGAGCGGTATCAGCACCTTCCGGCTCGGCGACCGCACGTCGGCCTTCGAGCTCCCCGACGTGGGGCTGCCGACCGCGCCGACCTTCTGGGTCGTCTTCGCCGTGCTCGTCGTCCTCACGGTCGGGGCCTTCCTCCGGGCATGGACGTACCGCGCCCCGTCGATCTGGCTCATCGTGGCGTACGGCGTGCTCGCGGTGTTCGCGTTCCTCGTCTGGGCCGCGGCCGGGGGCCTCGTCCCCGTCACGAGCCTCCTCTTCGGTGCCGTGTCGCTGTCGGTGCCGCTCGTGTTCGGCGCGCTCGGCGGTGTCATCGGCGAGCGGGCCGGTGTCGTCAACGTGGCCATCGAGGGGCAGCTGCTCCTCGGTGCGTTCTCGGCGGCGCTGCTGTCCAGCATCACCGGCAACGCCTTCGTGGGCCTCATCGGCGCCATGATCGGCGGCGTTCTCGTCGCGAGCGTGCTGGCGGCGTTCGCGATCAAGTACCTCGTCGAGCAGGTCATCGTCGGTGTCGTGCTCAACGTCCTTGTCACCGGCCTCACCGGCTTCCTCTACGGCGCGCTCCTCGCCCCGAACGAGGCCGAGCTGAACACCCCGGTGCGCTTCTCCCGCATCGAGATCCCGGTGCTGAGCGACATCCCGATCATCGGTCCGGTGCTCTTCAACCAGACCTTCATCGTGTACCTCATGTTCATCACCGTGGCCGTCGTCGCGTGGGGCCTGTACCGCACCAAGTGGGGCCTGCGCCTCCGCGCCGTGGGCGAGCACCCGCAGGCGGCCGACACGGTCGGCATCCGGGTCAACCCGACGCGGTTCTGGAACGTGCTGCTCGCGGGTGCGATCGCCGGCATCGGCGGCGCGTACTTCACCCTCGTCTCGGTCCCGCAGTTCGGCAAGGAGATGACGGCCGGGCTCGGCTTCATCGCCCTCGCCGCAGTGATCTTCGGACGCTGGGACCCGATCCGCGCGACGCTCGCCGCCCTGCTCTTCGGCTTCGCGACGAACCTGCAGAACCTGCTCTCGATCCTGAAGACGCCGATCCCCGGCGAGTTCATGCTCATGCTGCCGTACGTGGTCACCCTCCTCGCGGTCGCCGGGTTCGCCGGACAGATCCGGGGCCCTGCCGCCAGCGGCAAGCCGTACATCAAGTCGTAGAACCCGCAGGGAAGAAGGAACCATCACCATGACGGACATCGACTGGGACGAGCTGCGCCAGGTCGCCGCGGAGGCCATGACCAAGGCGTACGCGCCGTACTCCCGCTACCGCGTGGGGGCGGCGGCTCTCGTCAGCGACGGGCGGATCGTCGCCGGCTGCAACGTCGAGAACGCCTCGTACGGCGTCACGCTGTGCGCGGAGTGCGCGCTCGTGGGCGACCTGTTCATGTCCGGCGGCGGCCAGCTCGTCGCCTTCGTGTGCGTGAACAACGACGGCGAGACGATCATGCCGTGCGGCCGGTGCCGGCAGCTGCTGTTCGAGCACGCCGTACCCGGAATGCTGCTGGAGACGGTCTCCGGCATCCGCACGATCGACGAGGTGCTGCCCGATGCATTCGGGCCGCGCGCCCTTCGACAGGCTCAGGGACCCGAGGGAGAAGGACGATGAGTGTGGAGCCGTTCGACGCGGTCGATGTGATCCGGGCCAAGCGCGACGGGGGCGTCGTGCCCGAGCCCGCCCTGCGCTGGATGGTGGATGCGTACACGCGCGGCTATGTGTCCGACGCGCAGATGGCCTCCTTCGCGATGGCGATCTTCCAGCGCGGCATGGAGCGCGAAGAGATCCGCGTCCTCACCGACGCGATGATCGCGTCGGGGGAGCGGATGAGCTTCGCGACCCTCGGCAAGAAGACCGTGGACAAGCACTCCACGGGCGGTGTCGGCGACAAGATCACCCTGCCGCTGGCCCCGCTCGTCGCCTCGTTCGGCGTGGCGGTCCCGCAGCTCAGCGGCCGCGGCCTCGGCCACACCGGCGGCACGCTCGACAAGCTGGAGTCCATCCCCGGCTGGCGCGCGGCACTCAGCAACGAGGAGATGTTCGCGCAGATGCAGGGTGACGTCGGGGCCGTGATCTGCGCCGCGGGGTCGGGTCTCGCTCCGGCCGACAAGAAGCTCTACGCGCTCCGCGACGTGACGGGCACGGTCGAGGCCATCCCGCTGATCGCCTCCAGCATCATGTCGAAGAAGATCGCCGAGGGGACCGACGCTCTCGTCCTGGACGTGAAGTTCGGCTCCGGCGCCTTCATGCAGGACATCGACCGCGCCCGCGAGCTCGCCCGCACGATGGTCGCGCTCGGCACCGACTCCGGCGTCGCCACCACGGCGCTGCTGACCGACATGAACGTCCCGCTGGGCCGCGCGATCGGCAACGCCAACGAGGTCCGCGAGTCGGTTGAGATCCTCGCCGGCGGGGGACCCGCCGACGTACGGGAGCTGACCATCGCTCTCGCCAGGGAGATGCTCGCCCTGGCCGGCCGGCCCGAGGCGGACGTGGAGGCGGCGCTGGACGACGGCCGCGCCATGGACACCTGGAAGGCGATGATCCGCGCGCAGGACGGCGACCCCGAAGCGGCCCTCCCGGTCGCGCGGGAGACGCACGTCGTCACGGCGCCCGCGGACGGCGTCGTGACCCGGATGGACGCGCTCCCCTTCGGCATCGCCGCGTGGCGTCTCGGCGCCGGCCGCGCGCGGGCCGAGGACCCGGTGATCTTCGAGGCGGGCATCGACCTGCACGCGAAGCCGGGCGACCGGGTCGCCGCCGGGCAGCCGCTGTTCACCCTGTCGGCGGCGGACGAGGCGCGCTTCCCCCGGGCCATGGAGGCTCTCGAAGGGGCCTGGGAGCTCGGCGACGACGCGCCGACCGTGGGGCCGATCGTCCGCGAGCGCATCACGGCGTGAGGCCCGGGCGCTAGCCTGGACGGACACCCCGCGACCGAGAGGATCCCCATGTCGATCGATGCGAACGGCGACGTCGCCATCCAGGGCGTCTCCCTGCGGAGTCTGCCGAAGGTGTCGCTGCACGACCACCTGGACGGCGCCGTGCGTCCGGCCACGATCATCGAGCTCGCCGACGCGATCGGTCTCGACCTCCCGGCCTCCGACCCGGCGGCGCTCGGCTCCTGGTTCGCGAAGAAGAGCGACGCAGGGTCGCTGGGGGAGTACCTGAAGACCTTCGAGCTCACCAGCGCGGTCATGCAGACCCGGGAGGGACTGACCCGCGTGGCGCGCGAGTTCGTGCAGGACCTCGCGGCCGACGGCGTCATCTACGGCGAGGTGCGCTGGGCGCCGGAACAGCACCAGGCCGGCGGGCTCTCGCTGGAGGACGCCGTCGAGGCCGTGCAGCAGGGGATCGAGGAGGGCGAGGATGCGGCGGACCGGGACGGTCGCAGCATCCGCGTCGGACAGCTCCTGACCGCCATGCGGCACACCGACCGCGCCAGGGAGATCGCCGAGCTCGCTGTGGACTTCCGCGGACGGGGTGCCGTCGGCTTCGACATCGCCGGACCCGAGGACGGCTTCCCGCCGTCGGACCACCGCGCGGCATTCGACTACCTCGCCGAGAACTTCTTCCCGGTGACCGTGCACGCGGGGGAGGCGGCGGGCCTCGCCTCGATCCGCTCCGCCCTGCTGGACGGTCGTGCGCTCCGCCTCGGACACGGCGTCCGCATCGCGGAAGACCTCGAGGTCGTCACGCAGGAGGGCGACGAGGTGCAGGTGCGCTTCGGCGACCTCGCGCGCTGGGTGCGCGACCGGGAGATCCCGCTGGAGCTCTCCCCGTCGTCGAACCTGCAGACGGGTGCGGTCGCCGCGTGGGGCACGACGCTCGCCGATCACCCCTTCGACCTGCTCTACCAGCTCGGCTTCGCGGTGACCGTGAACGTGGACAACCGCACCATGAGCGCCACCTCGCTCACCAGGGAACTGGCCCTGCTCGTGCAGACCTTCGAGTACGACCTCGACGACCTCGAGGCCTTCCAGTTCAACGCCGCCGCTGCGGCCTTCCTCCCCGTCGAGGAGCGGGAGGAGCTGGTGGAGATGATCGCCGAGGGATTCGACGCCTGATCGTGGCTTCCGGGGGGAAGAACCGACGATCACGCACGGCAGCCGTCATCGGCTCCGCCGTCGGCGTCCTGCTCATCGCGGGAGGTGTCGCCGCCTTCGCCGGGATGGATCGGGCGCCGGAGAACCCGGCCGGGAAGGCACAGTCCGCGCCGATCGCGCATCCGATGACGCCGGCGCAACAGCTCGTGGCCGACGCGGATGATCCTCGTGCGTGTGCCGTGATCTTCCACGGGGAAGGCGCTCCGACCGAGCCGGCCCTCCAGCTCCAGGAGGGGCTGTACCAGGGGCTGCCGATCCCGCAGCTCGACGGGCGGGTGTTCGCGGGCTGGTACACCAGTGCGGAAGCTGCCGCTGCCCTCACCGTTGACGACAGGGTGAACGGCGCAGACCCCGTCGTATGCGTCGATCAGCAGATGGAACTCTTCGCGGCCTGGAAGACGCCGGAGGAGAACGCCGCCGAGGGCGTGCGCGTCCCGATCCTGATGTATCACCAGTTCACGGCGAAGCCCGAGGGCGAGAAGGGGTGGCTGCGCGGCAACTACGCGTACATCGGAGACTTCGAGGCGCACATGACGCACATCGCGAGCACCGGCTTCTATCTGCCGACCTGGGACGAGCTCAGCGCGTTCATCGACGGGCGGCTCTCCCTCCCGGCGCGGAGCGTGATCATCACCGACGACGACGCCGATCAGACGTGGTTCGATCTCGCGGTGCCGGTGGTGGACGCGCATCGGCTCCTCAGCACCTCGTTCATGGTCACGGCCTACCGTCAGGACCCCGCGCCCTCGCCGTGGGTCCAGCGGCGCTCGCACACCCACGACATGCATCAGGCCGGAGACGACGGCAAGGGACGCATGGTCAACTGGACCCCCGATGAGATCGCCGCCGATCTCATCACGTCGGGGGACGTACTCGGCGTCCGCGAGGTGGTGGCCTACCCGTTCGGCCACTATGACGACACGGCGAAGGAGGGCGTCCGCCAGGCCGGCTACGAGCTGGCGCGGACCATCGATCCCGGGTACGTGGTGATCGGGACGGACAAGCTGGCCCTCCCCGTCGTGCGCATCGACTACGGAATGGGCCTGGATGCCCTGGTGTCGCGCATCGGGTGACCCCGCACGAGGCGCGAGGATGAGGGCATGCCCGCTTCCGTCTTCCTCGCCGGTCCCGCCTCCTGGAACCGCATGGTCCTCCTCGACCGGCTCCCCGAGCCCGTGCCGCACATGCAGTTCGCGCAGGCGAGCTGGGAGACGGTCGGCGGCACGAGTGCGGGCAAGGCGCTGAGCCTGACGGCGCTCGGCCGATCCGTCGTGCTGCATGCCGTCGCCGGGGAGGACGAGGAGGGGCTCCGGGTGCGTGCGGCACTGGAGGCGGCCGGGGTGGTCGCGCAGTGGACGGACGGAACCACGGAGCGACACCTCAACCTCATGACGGCGCAGGGCGACCGGGTGTCGCTGTACCTCTCCACTCCGACGGAGACGACAGGCACGGACGACGCCGCGCACGCCGCCGGGATGGCCGCGGCCGACGCCATCGTGCTCGATCTGGCCGCCGAGCCGCGGCGGCTGCTCCCGCTCGCGGTGGCCAGTGGCACGCCCCTCTGGGTCGATGTGCACGACTATGACGGCGTCGACGGGTACCACCGGCCGTTCCTGGAGGCGGCCGCGGCGGTCTTCTGCAACGCGGATCGGCTGACCGCGCCGGTGGAGTTCCTCCGCGCCGTCGTCGCGGAGGGAGCGGCGTTCGCCGTGTGCACGCTCGGCGCGGAGGGAGCGGTCGCGGTCGGAGCGGACGGCGCCGAGCTGCGGGTGCCCGCGCTGCCGACCACCGTCATCGACACCAATGGCGCGGGCGACGCGTTCCTGGCCGGAGTCCTCGACGCGCGGCTGGCAGGGGCGGACCTGGCGTCGGCGCTCTCGGCGGGTGCGCGGTCGGCCGCCGGGGTCCTCACCACCCGGCACCTGCATCCGCTGCTCGACCCCATCCTCGGGGATCCGCGGGCGGCCTAGGGAGCGATCTGCTCCAGGAAGCCGCCGACGACCTCGGTGATCTCGGCGTGCATCTCTTCGTCGTCGATCGTCGGGGTGCCGTCACCGGACTGGGGGCCGTAGTCGCCGAAGGAGGCGTGGGAGGCGCCGTCGATCTCGACGAACTCGGCGTCCGCGGGGAGCTCGGAGCGGGCGTCCGCGATCTTCTCGGGTGTGGAGAGGCCGTCCTCGCTGCCGGAGACGCTGAGCACCGGGAGGTCGGTTCCGGCGAGGTCGGTCGCGCAGTAGGAGGCGAAGAGGACGAGGGCGTCGGCGTCCGTCGCGAGCTGACAGGCGCGCACCCCGCCGAGGGAGTGGCCGCCCACGGCCCAGGTGTCCACGTCGGGCGCGGCGCTCGTGAACGAGCCGAGGCCGCGGGGATCGAAGAAGGCGAGGTGGAGCCAGGGCCGCGTGATCACGACCGTGGTGCCCTCCTCCGCGATCCCTTGGAGGATCGAGGCGTAGGCCCACGGGTCGACCTTCGCCCCCGGGATGAAGACGAGTCCGCGGTCGGATGAGCCGTCCGCAGGCTCCAGGACGATCCCCTCCTCGGCATCGGTCACCGTGATCGCGGGGTTCTCCCGGACGGCGGCGAGCGGTTCGGGCTCCGCGGCCATGACGCCGACCTGGCTCCACACGAGGATCCCGCCGACGGCGAGCACGAGGACGATCACCACACTCCACAGGACTCGTCTCAGGACGCGGCGTCGGGGCTTCTGCTGCACAGCAGCAACGCTACTCCCGCCCGGACGCCGCGTCCTCTCAGCCGGCGAGTGCTGCCTGGCGGAGTGCCACCGCGTCGCGGACGGCGGGGAAGAGCGGGTGCTCCGCATCGAGGCCCGTGGTGCGGACGGTGAAGCCTGCGGGGTCTTCGGAGCGGAGCAGCGTCTGCAGCTCGACCGCCTGCTCGTCGGCGGGGTCGTCGAACTCCAGCGCGGCGGCGACGGCGGCCACGAGCGCGTCCGTCGATAGTCCGTGCTCGGCCGCCATCGCCGCGGGACCGATGAAGCGCTCGTGCCGGGAGATCTTCCGCAGCGGCTGCCGGCCGACGCGCTGCACGGTGTCCACGAGTGCGGGGTTGCGGAACCGCTCGAGGATGGTCGCGCGGTACTGCGCGAGCTCCGCAGGATCGAGACCGTGTTCGACGACCAGCACCGCCGAGGTCTCCTCCAGCGCGGCGGAGACCTGCGCAGCGATCGCCTCGTCCGCGAGGGCGTCCGAGATCCGCTCGATGCCCGCCCGTGCACCGAAGTACGCGGTGGCGGCATGACCGGTGTTCACCGTGAAGAGCTTGCGCTCGATGTACGGAGCGAGGTCGTCAACGAAGTGGGCGCCGGGGATGCGCGGCGGGGTGTCGCCGAACGGCCGGGCCTCGATCGCCCACTCGAAGTACGGCTCCACCGTGACGTCGATGCCGCCGCCCTCCGGCTGCGCGGGCACGATCCGGTCGACGGCGGTGTTCGCGAACACGGCGCGGCCGAGCAGCGTATCGGCATCCGGCCCTGCCGCGGCGACGATCTCCTGCCGCAGCTGATCGGTGGCGCCGATGGCGTTCTCGCAGGCCATCACCTGCAGCGGCGCGGCCTCGGGGGAGCGCAGCGCGAGTCCGGCGACGATCGACGGGGCGACGAACCGCAGCACGGTGGGGCCGACGGCGGTCGTGACGACGTTGGCCGTCGCCACCTCCTCCGCCACCACGGCCGGGTCCGTGCGGCTGTTCACCGCACGGAACCCGGAGACGACGTGGTCGGTCCCTCCGGGGCCGGCTTCGTGCACGGTGTACGAGTCCGCCCGGTCGATCGCCTCCACGAGCGCGTCCGCGACGTCGCTGAACACGACCTCGTAACCGCCCTCGTGCAGGAGCAGGCCGACGAAACCGCGCCCGATGTTGCCCGCCCCGAAGTGGACCGCCTTCATCCCTCGTTCACCTCCGAGAGGAGAGCGAACAGCTCGTCCGGCGTCGCCGCCGCTTCCAGCCGGGCGACGTCGTCCTCCTCGGAGAAGAGGATCGCGATGCGCGACAGGATGTCGAGGTGCTCGTCGCCGACACCGGCGATGCCGATCACGAATCGCGCCTGCTCGCCGTCCCAGTCGACGCCGCCGTCGTAGCGGACGACGGAGAGGGCCGAGGCGAGGATGGCGTCCTTCGCCTCATTCGTGCCGTGCGGGATGGCCAGGCCGTTGCCCATGTACGTCGACACCGTCTCCTCGCGCTGGCGCATCGCGTCGACGTACGCCGGGGTCACCGCACCGGCGGCGACGAGGATGTCCGTCGCCTCCTGGAGGGCGTCGTCGCGCGACGCGCCTCCCGGGTGGATGCGGACCTGCTCGGCAGTGAGAACGCTCATTCTTCGTCCTTTCGCTGTTCCTTGACCATCTCGACGACCTCGTCGTACTTCGGCGAGTTCATGAAGTTGTCCACCGACACGTGCAGGGAGTCCGGCGACTTCGCCGTGGCACGGTCGGTGAGCTGCTGCTGCGTGATGACCACGTCGGCGGCGCCGTCGAGGTTGGCGATGGCGGCGTTGGTGACGGTGACGCCCTCGATACCGGCCTTCTTCAGCTTGTTGCGGAGCACGCTGGCACCCATGGCAGAGGAGCCCATGCCGGCGTCGCACGCGAACACGATGGTCTCGATCGGGGCCGCCGCGACCGCGGTGGTCGCGGGAGCCGGCGTGGCCTCCGGCGCCGTCGTCGCGGTCGAGGTGCGCAGGGCGTCCATCGCCGCGGACGACTTGCCCTTGTTCGCCTCGGTCTGCGCGATGGCCGCGCCGAACGCGTCGCCCTCGGCGGCGATATCGCGCTTCCGCGAGGCCCGCAGGATGACGCCGGTGATGAGGAACGTCACGGTCGCCGCGATGATGACCGACAGGTAGACGACGAGGAGGTTGGCGACGCCGGGCCCGATGGCCGCGGCGGTCACGGCGATGATGCTGCCCGGGGCCGCCGGGAAGGCGAGCCCGCCGCCGAGGACCATGTTGGTCGTCACACCGGCCGCTCCACCCGCGATGAGCGCGAGGATCGTGGTCGGCTTGCTGAGCGCGTACGGGAAGTAGATCTCGTGGATGCCGCCGAAGAACTGGATGATGGCGGCACCGGGAGCGGAGGCCTTCGCCGCGCCGACCCCGAAGAAGGTGAAGGCGAGCAGCAGACCGAGGCCGGGGCCGGGGTTCGCCTCGATGAGGAAGAGGATCGACTTGCCCGTCTCCGCGGCCTGCTCGATCCCCAGCGGGGTGAACACGCCGTGGTTGATGGCGTTGTTGAGGAACAGCACCTTGGCCGGCTCGACGATGATCGACACGAGCGGCAGCAGGTTGAGCGAGACGAGCCAGTCGACGGCGGCGCCCAGCGCGGCGCTGATGCCGAGCATGACCGGGCCGAAGGCGAAGAACCCGACGATGGCGAGGATCATGCCGAGGATGCCGGCGGAGAAGTTGTTGACGAGCATCTCGAAGCCGGGGCGGATCTTGCCGTCCCACAGCTTGTCGACCTGCTTCATGATCCACGCGGCGATCGGGCCCATGATCATGGCGCCGAGGAACATCGGGATGTTCGTCCCGACGATCACGCCGACGGTCGCGATCGTGGCGACCACGCCGCCGCGCTCGCCGTAGACCATGCGTCCGGCCGTGTTCGCGATCAGGAGGGGCAGCAGGTAGGTGACCATCGGGCCGACCAGGCCCACGTAGGCCAGGATGTTGCCGTCCGCGCCTTCGGCGACCGCGGTCATCGCGCCCTGCCAGCCGAGGACGGCGGAGTCGCCGCCGCCGCCGATGATCTCGGCGACGCCGGCCCAGTGCCAGCCGAACGGGCTCTCGGCCCCGAAGAAGCCCTTCGGGATGAAGAGCATCGTGATGAAGCCCCAGGCGATGAAGGCCGCGATGTTCGGCATGATCATGCCGGAGAGGAACGTGCCGAAACGCTGCACGCCCACGCGGAGGCCACCGGGGGCGGTGGCGGCGGGTGACGTCGTCGTCATGATGTGGTCTCTTTCTGATGAGGGGGGAGTGCCGCGGCGAGGGCCGCCGCAGCGGTGCGGGCGGAGGGGGCGTCGTCCGCGCCGAGCGCGGCTTCTGCGAGGCGGAGGGCATCGTCGCGAGTCCGGGCGGCGAGCGCCTGGCGGACGTCCGCGAGGGCCGACGGCGCCATGGAGAGGCTCGTCGCACCGAGCCCCACGAGGACGACGGCGAGCAGCGGGTCGGCCGCGGCCTCGCCGCAGATGCCGACCGGCTTGCCGAGACGGGCGCCGGCCGCGCCGACCTCGCGCACCAGGCGCAGCACCGCGGGGTGCCAGGGGTCCTGGAACGACGCGACGGAACCGAGCAGCCGGTCCGCGGCCATCGTGTACTGGGTGAGGTCGTTGGTGCCGATCGACGCGAAGTCGGCGTGCGCGAGCACCCGGTCGGCGAGCAGGGCGCTGGAGGGCACCTCGACCATGACGCCGGCCGTCTTCAGCCCGTACTCGCGGGCGAGGCCGGTGAAGTACACGGTCTCCTCGACGGTGGCCACCATGGGTGCCATGACCCACAGGTCGGCGTCGGTCGCGGCGTCGGCCTCGGCCAGCGCGGTCAGCTGCTCGCGGAGGATGTCCTCGCTCGCGCGGAGTGCGCGCAGGCCGCGCAATCCCAGGGCCGGATTCTCCTCGTGTGCGTCGTTGAGGAAGGCCAGCGGCTTGTCGGCCCCCGCGTCGAGCATCCGCACGACGACCTTCTTGCCGGGGAAGGCCTCCAGGAGCTCGCGGTAGGCGTCCCGCTGCTGGGCGACCGTCGGCGCCTGCGACGCGGAGAGGAACAGGAACTCCGTCCGGAACAGGCCGACGCCCTCGGCCCCCCGCGCGACCGCGTCTGCGGCGTCGGCAGGCTTCCCCAGGTTCGCGAGCAGCGCGACCGGCGTGCCGTCGGCGAGCGCGCCGGGGGTGAGCGGGGCGTCGTCGGCGGCACGGCGGGCGGCGGCGCGCTCGGCGGCGCGGGCGCGCTCGTCATCGGTCGGCTCGCGGGTGATGACACCCGCGGCCGCGTCGACGATCACGGTCTCCCCGGTCGTCAGTGCGTGCCCGTCGCCGACGCCGACCACGGCCACGATGCCCTTCTCCCTGGCGAGGATCGCCGTGTGGGAGGTCGGGCCGCCGTCGGTGGTAACGAGGGCGAGCACCTGGTCGAGGTTCAGCAGCGCGGTGTCGGCGGGCGCGAGGTCACGCGCCACGAGGACGAACGGGTGCCCAGGGTCGGGCACGCCGGGGGCCTCCACGCCGCGCAGCCGGGCGAGCACCCGCTGCGCGATGTCGTCGAGATCCGCGGCGCGCTCGCCGAGGTACCCGCCGACGGCTTCGAGCGTGGCCCGGAAGCCCGCGAACGCGTCGTGCACGGCCCACTCCGCGGTGGCGCCGGCATCGATCCTGCTGTCGACCTCGTCCTGCAGGGTGGGGTCCTCGGCGATCATCGCCTGCGCCTCGAGCACCTCCTGCGCCGCGCCACCGGCGGCCTCGCCGCGCTGGGTCAGCTCCTGCGCAACGACGGCGACGGCCTCGCGGACCCGCGCACGCTCGGCATCCGCCCCCGCGGTGCTCGGCGTGTTCTCGGGCGCGGGCAGCGCCTCGGTCATGCGGACGACCGGTCCCTGCGCGACGCCGAGACCGATGCCCACCCCTCGCAGCGCGCTCATCCGGCGGCGTCCTGGTCGTGGTCGGTGGTCAGCAGCTCGGTGAGCGTGTCCAGGACCCCCTCTGCGCCGTCGCCGTCGGCCGTGAGCGTCACGTAGTCGCCGTGCTCGATGGCCAGGGCGATCACCCCGAGGATGCTCGCGGCGTTGACGGGCTTGCCGGAGTCCTTGGCGATCGTGACCGCGAGGCCGGAGTCCTTCGCGGCCTGCGCGAAGATCTTGGCGGGCCGGGCGTGCAGTCCATGCGAGGAGCCGATGCGGACGGTGCGGGTGGCGGTCATGGTGTTCCTTTCGGGGCCCCGCCGGCAGCGGCGAGGGTCGACTGGGCGAGGAGAAGCGTGCGGCCGCCGTCGCGATCGGCGAACACGTCATCCGGCAGGACCGCGACGGGCGCGCGGGTCAGGTCGCGGATGGCGCCGAGGCGCTCGCGGAGGTGCGGACCCACGAGGACGAGGTCGTGCCCTCCGAGGGAGACGGTGCTCTCGACGCCGGCGTCCGCGTCCCAGTCCAGTCCCGCCGCCGCGGCGGCGGTGCGCAGGCGCTGGGCGACGAACGTGCTCGACGCGCCGGCGCCGCAGACCACGAGAATCCTCATCGATGTCACCTTCCTGAGAACAGTCTGGGAAACCGGTCCGGGGTGGCACCAACACGTTCTCTTCCGCCCCTGCGGAACCCTGCTCGCCGCGCCCCTGTCGCCGGAGGCTGTCATCATGGAGAGCAGTCGGACAGTGCCGTCAGCACGGGAACTCGGAGGGATCATGTCGCGCCAGCGCCAGGACCAGCTCCTCGCCGCCCTGCTGCGCGAGGAGGGCTGGGCGACCGCGGGCACGCTGGCCGACCTCCTCGGCGTGACGCCCCGCAGCATCCGTTCCTACGTCGCGGCCCTGAACGCCCGCACGCCCGGCGCCGCGGTCGTCGAGTCCGGCCCGGCGGGCTATCGGGCGGGCCCCGGCGCCCGCGGTGCGCTCCGGGTGCGGCAGGGCGGCGACTCCGCGCCCCGCGAACGGCTGCACGCCCTGGTCCGGCTGCTGCTGGACGCGGAGGAGGGGATCGACGTCTTCGACACCGCGGACGCCCTGCATGTGAGCGAGGCGACGCTGGAGGCGGACCTCGTGCGGGTGCGCGGGCTCCTCGACGGCACGGACCTGACGCTCGAACGCGCACGGGAGCGGGTGCGGCTCCGCGGAGATGAGGCCGCCCAGCGCCGGCTGCTCAGCCGCCTCGCGCACGACGAGATGGACGACGCCTCCTTCCACCCCGAGATCTTCCGGCGGGCCCTCTCCGGCACGGCAGTGGACGCGCGGGCGGTGGGACCCTTCAAGTCCGCCCTGGTGGGAGAGCTCGGCGAGCTGGGCTACTACGTCAACGAGCTCGCGATCGCCGACGTGCTGCTGCACATCGCGATCGCCGCCGAGCGGGTGGCCGCCGGGCGCGCCCTCGACGCGCCGCCGGTGGGAGCCCGACCGGAGATCCCGCGGGTGGGCGCGGTGATCGCCCGCCTCGCGGCCGAGCACTTCACCGTGGTCCTGGGCGAGGGCGACAGCGGTCACCTCGCCTCCCTGGTCCTCACCCGGATCGTCGCCCCCGGCGGCGAGGCGGCGCAGGAGCTCGCCCGCAGCGGCGTCGCCCCGGACGTGGAGACGGCGGTCCGGGCGGAGATCGCGCGGGCCGCGGAGGACTACCGTGTCGACCTCGTCGACGAGACCTTCGTGCTCCGTCTCGCGCTGCACGTGCAGAACCTCCTGCGCCGCGCCGAGGAGAGCGCCCTCACCCGCAACCCGCTGACCCGCTCGCTGAAGACGACCTACCCGATGATCTTCGAGGTCGCGGTGTCGATCGCGAGCGGCCTGCACGACCGCCTCGGCACGCCCATCCACGACGACGAGATCGCCTACATCGCCATGCACGTCGGGGGACGGCTGGAACGGAGCCGCAAAGCGGAGTCCATCCTCACCGCGACCATCGTCTGCCCCGGCTACTACGAGCTCCACGAACTCCTGCGCTCGAGCGTGGACCGTTCGCTGGGCTCCGCGATCGAGGTCACCAGCGTCGTCACGAACGTCGACCCGGACTGGGCGTCGTTCGACACCGACCTCGTGCTGAGCACGATCGAGCCCGAGGCCTCGGGTGACCGGTTCGTGCGCATCCAGCCGTTCCTCACGGACGCGGACGTCGACCGCATCCAGCAGGCCGCCGGGCGCCTGCGCCGAGGGCGGCGGCTGGCACGGCTCCGAGAGGAGCTCGCGCGCTACTTCCACCCCGACGCCTTCGTGCATCCTCTTCCGGACGACGGGGAGGAGGCCATCATCCGGCGGCTCGGCGCGCCGCTCGTGCGAGCCGGCCTGATCGGCGACGACTACGTGGAGAACACGATCGTCCGGGAGCGCATGTCCTCCACGGCGTTCACCGACGCGCTGGCCGTGCCGCATGCGCTGCAGATGACCGCGGCCCGCACGGCGATCGCGCTCGGCGTGGCGGAGGGGTCGGCGGCCTGGGGCGAGGGACGCGTGCAGGTCGTCGCGCTGGCAGCTTTCAGCGAGAGCGACCGCGCCGCCTTCCAGACCGTGTTCGAGCAGCTCGTGGAGGTGTTCAGCGAGCGCGAGAGCGTGCAGCGGATCGTCCGGCGCAGCGCGACCTTCGAGGGCTTCCTCGACGAGCTCGTCGCCGTGATCGACGGCTGAGGCTCAGGCGTCGGGGGCCAGCACCAGGGCGAGCTGGTCGAGGACGCTCTCCGATGCCGGGCCGGCCGGAGTCTCCAGCGTCACGGCGTCTCCGGGGGCGAGGGCGAGGTCCATCACCGCAAGGACGCTGCGCAGATCCACGGCCGTGCCGTCCGCGGTGCGCAACGTGACCGGGAGCTCGTGCGCCTGCGCGAGGCGCACGAGCTCCGCGACCGGTCGTGCGTGCACGCCGTTGTGGGCGCTGACGACGACGTGGCGGACGGGCATGGTCAGGAGCGCTCGTCCAGGAGGACCCGGACGCCCGCCTCCAGCTCGGCGACGGCCGCTGCGGCCGCCTCGGCGGAGTCACCCGTGGCGTCGATGTACACCTTGAGCTTCGGCTCCGTGCCGCTCGGCCGGACGATCACCCGCGAGCCGTCCGAGAGCCGGTACCGCAGCACGTCTCCGGAGGGCTGCCCCGGAGCGCTCTGCAGCAGGTCCTCGGCCGACGCGATCGAACGCCCCGCGATCTGCGTGGGCGGAAGCGAGCGCAGCGACAGCATCACCGTGCCGATGAGCGACAGATCCGCCACCCGGACCGACACCTGCGCGCTCGCGAAGTGCCCGTACGTGTCGCCGACCTCGCGGACGAGATCGGCGAGGGTGAGCCCGCGCTCCTGGGCTTCGGCGGCCAGGCCGAGCACGGCGACCGCGGCGGAGATGCCGTCCTTGTCGCGCACGGTCTCGGGGTTGACGAGGTAGCCCAGGGCCTCCTCGAAGCCGAAGACGATGCCCGGCGCCCGGGAGATCCACTTGAAGCCGGTGAGCGTCTCGTGGAACTCCAGCCCGTGCTGCGCGGCGATGGCGCCGAGCCCGGGGGAGGAGACGAGCGAGCACGCGAGCGAGGCCCCGGGAGTGCCGGCCGCGGCGCGCGCGGCGCGGGCGCCGAGCAGCAGGCCGACCTCGTTGCCCGTGAGGCGGCGCCAGCCGTCCGCGGCGGTCTCGTCCGGGATGGCCACGGCGAGGCGGTCGGCGTCCGGGTCGTTGGCGAGGATGAAGTCCGCCTTCGCCCTCCGGGCCGTGGCGAACGCGAGATCCATGGCCCCCGGCTCCTCCGGGTTCGGGAAGGAGACCGTGCGGAACGTCGCGTCCGGATGCAGCTGCTCGTCGACCACGATCGGTCGCGGGTAGCCGGCGGCATCGAGGATGCGGGCGACCGTCTCCCAGCCGACGCCGTGCATCGCGGTGTAGACCCACCGGAGGCGGCGGGCGCCGGCGGGCGCCGGGGCGACGGCGGCGGTGGCGGCGACGTAGGCCTGGACGAGATCCTCGCCCGCGGTCTCGTAGGCGGTGGACCGCGGCAGAGCCCGCACATCGCCGCTGTCCGCGACCCGCTGGATGTGGGCGGCGATCTCGGCGTCGGCGGGAGCGACGATCTGCGAGCCGGCATCCGCGCCGCCGAGGTACACCTTGTAGCCGTTGTCGTCCGGCGGGTTGTGGCTCGCGGTCACCATCACGCCCGCATCGGCGCCGAGGTGACGCACGGCGAAGGCCAGCACGGGCGTCGGCAGCAGGCGGGGGAGCAGGATCGCGCGCAGGCCGGCCCCGGCGAACAGCTCCGCGGAGTCCTGGGCGAACACCCGGGAGTTCCGGCGTCCGTCGTAGCCGATCACGACCGTCGGCGTCGCCCCGGCGGCCCGCTCGCGCAGGTACGCCGCGAAGCCCGCCGCGGCCTGGGAGACGAGCACCCGGTTCATCCGGTTGCTCCCGGCCCCGAGGGCGCCGCGCAGTCCCGCCGTCCCGAACGCGAGACGGCTGCCGAAGCGGTCGTCGAGCTCCGCCACGGCGGCCTCGTCCCCGGAGGCGGCCCGGGTGACGATGCCGGCGAGCTCGTCGCGGGTCTGCGGATCCGGGTCCTGGCGCAGCCAGGCGCGGGCCTGGGCGAGCCGCTCCTCGCTCACAGGGCCTCGACCACCCGGGCCAGCAGGGCGGAGATCACCGGCTCCGCCTCGCGACCGGCCTCGATGACCTCGGCGTGGCTGAGCGGCGTCTGCTGGATGCCGGCGGCGAGGTTCGTGATGAGCGAGAACCCGAGGATCTCCATGCCGGCCTCGCGCGCGGCGATCGCCTCGAGCGCGGTGGACATGCCGACGATGTGCCCGCCGATGTGCTTCGCCATCTGCACCTCGGCCGGGGTCTCGTAGTGCGGGCCGCGGAACTGCGTGTAGACGCCCTCGTCGAGCGTCGGGTCGACCGTGCGGGCGATGTCGCGCAGGCGCTTCGCGTACAGGTCGGTGAGGTCGATGAACGTCGCGCCCTCGAGCGGGGAGTCGGCGGTGAGGTTGATGTGGTCGCTGATGAGCACGGGCTGACCGGGTTTCCACGTCTCGCGGATGCCGCCGGCGCCGTTGGTGAGGACCATGATCTTCGCGCCGGTGGCTGCGGCGGTGCGGACGCTGTGCACGACCCGGCGCACGCCGTGGTTCTCGTAGTAGTGCGTGCGGGCGCCGATGACGAGGACGTTCTTCCCGCCCGGGGTCCGGATGCTGCGCAGGGTGCCGACGTGGCCCTCCAGGGCGGGCTTCGAGAATCCGGTGACCTCGGTCGCGGGGATGGTCGCGACGGTCTCGCCGATGAGGTCGGCCGCCTTGCCCCAGCCGCTGCCGAGCGTGAGGGCGATGTCGTGCTTCTCGACGCCGGTCAGCCTCGCGATGTCGGCGGCGGCTTCGGCTGCGACCTCGAACGGGTTCGCAGCGGGGTCGTCGAGGGGGTTGCTGTGGGTTTCAGGCATGGATCCACTCTAGGAAGTGGCAGGCTCCGGTGCCAGGATTGCGGAAGAATGGAGAGCATGTCTTCCACCACTTTCGAGCGCACTCAGCGCGTCGCCGTCCTCGGCGGCGGACCCGGCGGTTACGAGGCGGCCCTGGCGGCCGCCCAGCTCGGAGCGGAGGTCACCCTCGTCGAGCGCGTCGGTGTCGGCGGTTCGGCCGTGCTCACCGACGTCGTGCCGTCGAAGAGCCTCATCGCGACGGCGGACGCCGCGGTCGCCATCTCCGAGGCCAGCGACCTGGGCGTGAACTTCTACGCCAAGGGCGAGAACGGCAAGCCGCTCAAGCCGGAGATCGCCATCAACCTCGCCGCCGTGAACAAGCGTCTCGTGGCGCTGGCCGGTCAGCAGTCCGAGGACATGCGCACCACCCTCCTCGACGCGGGTGTCCGGATCCTCTCCGGTCACGGCCGTCTGGAGGGTCCGAACGCGATCGTCGTCTCCACGGGTGAGCGGGGCACGGACTTCGACCGCGTCGAGGCCGACACCATCGTCGTCGCAGTCGGCGCCTCGCCGCGCGAACTCGACTCCGCCAAGCCCGACGGCAAGCGCATCCTCACGTGGACCCAGCTCTACGACATGAAGGCGCTGCCCGAGCACCTCATCGTCGTCGGCTCCGGCGTGACCGGTGCGGAGTTCGCGTCCGCCTACATGAACCTCGGGGCGAAGGTCACGCTCGTCTCCAGCCGCGAGCAGGTCCTCCCCGGCGAGGACCAGGATGCGGCGCGGGTGCTGGAGAAGGTGTTCAAGCGCGGCGGCATGCAGGTGCTGTCCAAGTCGCGGGCCGAGAAGGTCGAGGTCACAGGCGACGGCGTCACCGTGACCCTGTCGGACGGTCGCACGGTCGAGGGCAGCCACTGCCTCATGGCCGTCGGCTCCATCCCGAACACCGCGGGCATCGGCCTGGAGGAGGCCGGCGTCGAGCTCGACGACTCCGGTCACGTCCGGGTGAACCGCGTCGCGCGCACCTCGGTGCCGAACGTGTACGCGGTCGGGGACTGCACGAACTTCTTCCCGCTGGCCTCGGTGGCCTCGATGCAGGGACGGACCGCGGTGTTCCACGCGCTGGGGGACATCGTCATCCCGCTCGAGCTCATCAAGATCACCTCCAACATCTTCACGGCGCCGGAGATCGCGACCGTCGGCTACGGCGTCAAGGACGTGGAGGACGGCCTCGCCGACGGCATGGTCTACAAGCTGCCGCTCGCCGCCAACCCGCGCGCGAAGATGATGGGCATCAAGGACGGCTTCGTCAAGCTCATCGCCCGCAAGGGCTCCGGCACGGTGATCGGCGGCGTGATCGTGGCCCCGAAGGCCTCGGAGCTGATCTACCCCATCGCGATCGCGGTCGAGCGTCGCCTCACCGTGGACCAGGTCTCGCGGGTCTTCGCCGCGTACCCCTCGCTCTCGAGCAGCATCACCGACGCGAGCCGCGCGATGCACCTCGTGAACATCTCCTGACCCCGAGACCCCGCGCAATCGCCGAGACCCCGGGCTGCAGACATCTGCAGCCCGGGGTCTCGGCGTGAAAGCGGGGTCTCGCGGGTCAGGAGATCGTGAGGAGCTGGTGGCCGGCGGAGACCGTGGTGCCCGCGGCGGCGTCGATGTTGCCCACCACGCCGTCCTTGTGCGCCTGCAGCGGCTGCTCCATCTTCATCGCCTCGAGGACGACGACGAGGTCGCCCTTGACGACCTGCTGCCCCTCCTCGACCGCGACCTTGACGACCGTGGCCTGCATCGGCGACTTCACCGCGTCACCGGAGGCACCGGCGTTGGCGACCGTGGCGTGGCTGCGGCGCGACGGCGGCACGGCCGCCGGGCGGCCGGTGGTGCCGGGCGCGACTGCGACGCGATCGGGCAGGCTGACCTCCAGGCGCTTGCCGCCGACCTCGACGACCACGGTGTGCCGGGCGTTCGCCGGAGCCGGAGCCTCCAGCTCGCCGTCCCACGCGGGGATGTCGTTGTCGAACTCGGTCTCGATCCAGCGCGTGTACACCCCGAACGTCCCGTCCTCGGCCGTGAAGGCGGGGTCGCGGACGACCTTGCGGTGGAAGGGGATGACGGTGGGCAGACCGGCGACCTCGAACTCGTCGAGGGCCCGACGCGCGCGCTCCAGGGCCTCGGCGCGGTCCTTGCCGGTGACGATGATCTTCGCGAGCAGCGAGTCGAACGCGCCGGAGACCGCATCCCCGGCCGTCACACCGGAGTCGAGGCGGATGCCGGGGCCGCCGAAGGTCTTGAAGACGTGGATGGGGCCCGGCTGGGGGAGGAATCCGCGACCCGGGTCCTCGCCGTTGATGCGGAACTCGATGGAGTGGCCCTGCGGCTGGGGGTCGTCGTAGTCGATCGTGCCGCCGGCGGCGATGCGGAACTGTTCGCGGACGAGATCGATGCCGGTGACCTCCTCGGACACCGGGTGCTCGACCTGGAGCCGGGTGTTCACCTCGAGGAAGGAGACCGTGCCGTCGGCGCCGATGAGGAACTCGCACGTGCCCGCGCCGACGTAGCCGACCTCCTTGAGGATGGCCTTGGATGCCGAGTAGAGCTTCTCGTTCTGCTCGGGCGTGAGGAACGGGGCCGGGGCCTCCTCCACGAGCTTCTGGTGACGGCGCTGCAGCGAGCAGTCGCGGGTCGAGATGATGACGACGTTGCCCTCGGCGTCGGCGAGGCACTGGGTCTCGACGTGGCGGGGCTTGTCGAGGTACTTCTCCACGAAGCACTCGCCGCGGCCGAAGGCGGCGACGGCCTCGCGGGTGGCGGATTCGAACAGCTCCTCGACCTCGTCGAGCTCGCGGGCGACCTTGAGGCCGCGTCCGCCGCCGCCGTAGGCCGCCTTGATCGCGATCGGCAGACCGTACTCCTGCGCGAAGGCGACGACCTCGTCGGCACCGGAGACCGGGCCGGGGGTGCCGGGCGCGAGGGGCGCGCCGACCTTCTCGGCCACGTGGCGGGCGGTGACCTTGTCGCCGAGCGCCTCGATCGCCTCCGGGGAGGGGCCGATCCAGATCATCCCGGCGTCGATCACCGCGCGCGCGAACTCAGCGTTCTCCGCGAGGAAGCCGTAGCCGGGGTGCACGGCGTCGGCACCGGCACGGCGGGCGACGGAGAGGATCTTCTCGATCTGGAGGTACGTCTCGGCGCTGGTCGCGCCACCGAGCGCATACGCCTCGTCGGCCAGGCGCACATACAGCGCGTCCCTGTCCTGGTCGGCGTAGACGGCGACCGAGGCGATCCCGGAGTCACGAGCGGCACGGACGATGCGGACGGCGATCTCGCCGCGGTTGGCGACGAGCACCTTCGCGATTTCAGGCATGGTTGCCAGCCTAGCGAGTAGCATCCCGATACTTTTGACGACTCTCGACAAGAAAGAGGGAAAAACGTCGAGGGGAGTCTACGACCACAGATCCGTCCACCGGACCCCGAGGTCGGCGGTGAGGCGGCGCACGGTGGACAGCGACATGCCCACCACGGTGGAGGGATCGCCCTCGACCCGGGTGATGAAGGCGCCGCCGAGGCTGTCCACGGTGAAGGCCCCGGCGACGTGCAGCGGTTCCCCCGATGCCACGTACGCGGCGATCTCCTCATCGCTGATGTCCTCGGCGAACGTCACGGCGGCCTCCGCGACGGCGGTCGCCTCGACGAGAGCCGCGCCGGGGGAGACGCGGAACACGGAGTGCCCGGAGTGCAGCACGCCCGTGGCGCCGCGCATCTCCTGCCACCGGCGCGTGGCCTCCTCCGGCGTGTAGGGCTTGCCGTACACCCGGTCCCCGAGGGCGAACATCGAGTCTCCGCCGATGACGATGCCGTCGAACGCGCCCTCGGCGGCCAGCCGCTCGGCGACGGCTGCGGCCTTGGCGCGGGCGAGCAGCAGCACCAGGTCGGCGGGTGCGACGGGACCCATGCGCTCCTCCGCCGCGGCGGCGAGGGCGTCCTCGTCCACCTCTGGCGACAGCGTGAGGGGTTCGATGCCGGCCTGACGCAGCAGCATGAGCCGGGCGGGGGAGGTGGAGGCGAGGCAGACGCGCATGGAGACCACCGTATCCTCGAAGGATGACTTCCTCCGCAGCCGACGTGCTCGATCTCGACATCACCGGCATCGCCCACGGAGGCACCTTCATCGCCCGTCACGAGGGCCGTGTGATCTTCGTCTCGGACGCGATCCCGGGCGAGCGCGTCCGTGCCCGCCTGCTGGATCCGTCCCCCGCCGCCGGGGAGCCGGACACCCGGAGCTTCTGGCGCGCCGAGACGCTCGAGGTCCTCGACGCCTCCCCGCATCGCCGGCCGCACATCTGGCCGGAGGCGGACATCGCGCACGACCCCGCCCAGCGACCCGGCGGCGCCGACCTCGGGCACATCGAGCTCGACCACCAGCGCGCACTCAAGCGACAGGTGCTGGCGGAGGCGTTCGACCGCTTCGCCGGTCCCGGCCTCGAAGCCCCGGAGATCGAGGCCGTGGAGTCCGGCGACGGGAGGGGGTGGCGCACGCGGGTGACCCTGCACGTCGACGATGCAGGGCGGATCGGTCCCTTCGCCGCCCGCAGCCACCGCGTCGTGCCGGTGTCGACCTACGCGCTCGCCCGCCCCGCGATCGCCGAGGCCGCCCTGGCCCTGCAGGGCGAGAAGCCCGGGCGCATCGAGCTCGTGGAGCCCGCGGACGGCCGCGTGCGCATCCTCCGGCACCCTGAGGCCGAGCGCCGGGCGCCCAGGGACCGCCGCCCCCGGCCCAAGCCCGAGGTGGTGCAGGAGCGCGTCGGCGACCGCACGTTCGACGTCGACGCCGGCGGGTTCTGGCAGGTGCACCCCCGCGCCGCCTCCGTCCTCGACGGCGCCGTGTACGGGCTGCTCGACGGACACGTGGAGCCGGACGCGACGCACTACGACCTGTACGGCGGAGTGGGCCTGTTCGCGCGGACTCTCGCGGATCTCGGCGGCACCGACGTCGTGACCGTCGAATCCAGCCGCCGCGCGACGCAGCACGCCGCCGCGAACCTCGCCCCGCTCGACGTGACCGCCGTCACGGCCCGGGTCGACCGCTTCCTGCAGCAGCCGCGGCGCGGGGGCGCGACGGGGGCGGTGGTGCTCGACCCGCCCCGGTCCGGCGCCGGACGCGCGGTCGTGGAGGGCGTGCATGCGCTGGCTCCGTCCGCGATCGCCTACGTCGCCTGCGACCCCGTCGCCCTCGCGCGCGACCTCGGTACGTTCCGGGGCCTGGGGTGGCAGATCGACGCGCTCCGCGGGTTCGACCTCTTCCCGCATTCGCATCACTTCGAGGTCGTCGCCCTGCTCACCCGGTGAGCGCATTCCCGGCCCCCGGTCCGCGACTCACTAGGCTGTGGGCATGAGCACCGTCGCCCTCATCGACGACCACGAGTCCGTCCGCCTCGGCCTCGAGGCCGCGTGCGCCAGGGACGGGCAGACCGTCGTGTTCACCGGGAGCACGGTCGGCTCTTACCTCGTGTGGCGGTCCTCCACGGGCGCCCCGCCCGCCGACGTCGTCGTGCTCGACCTGACGCTGGGGGATGGGACGACGGTGACGGAGAACGTCGTGTCCCTCGTCGCCGACGGCGCCAGTGTCGTGATCCACAGCGTCGCCGACCGGCCCGCAGCGGTGCGGGAGGCCCTGGCGGCGGGGGCGGCCGGTGTCGTCAGCAAGTCGTCGGCCCTCGACGACGTGCTGGACGCGATCCGCACCGTGGCGCAGGGCGAGGCGCTGAACAACGTCGAATGGGCGAGTGCGGTCGACGGCGACCGCGCGTTCGCCGATGCCCAGCTGTCCAGCCGCGAGCGGGAGGTGCTCCGTCTGTACGCGACGGGCCTGCCGCTGAAGGCCGTGGCCGAGCGTCTCGGCGTCGCGTACTCCACGGCGAAGGAGAACATCACCCGGATCCGGGTGAAGTACGTCGAGGTCGGTCGGCCGGCGCCCACCAAGGTCGATCTGCTGCGGCGCGCGATGGAGGACGGCATCGTGACGGCCGACGGGGCGCCGAGTGCCCGCTGAGCCGCTGAGCGTCCGCGACGCCTGGAGCAAGATCCCTTCTCCCGGCAGCGCGGAGAACGGCTTCGAGCGGTTCACCGGCAAGCGGATGGAGCGCATCCTCGCGATCGTCGTCGCCCTGGGGTCGGCCGTGCTCGGAGCGCAGGCGCTGATCGCGGCCGTGCAGACGATGTCCCGCGCGGACGCGCCGCACATCTCGATGCTCGTCGCCGTCTTCGTACCGCTGACCGCGATGCTCGTCGCCTGTCTGGTCGGACGCGGCGTGCGCCTGGCCGCGGGGGTGTTCGCCGTCGTGTACGTGCTCGCGCTCGCGGCGTGGCCCATCGTCGTCGACCCCACGGACAAGGTGGCGGGCGACCAGCCGTGGATCTTCTTCCTCGTGAACGTGGGCGTGGTGGCGGCGATGCTGGCCTTCCCCGTGCGGTTGCAGTTCGCGTGGGCCGTCGGCGTGCCCTTCGTCTACGGGTACGTGCGTCTGGTGCAGGGGGAGTTCTCCCGGGAGTTCTGGGTGACGACGGCGTTCGACGTCTCCTTCACGCTGATCCTCGGGGTCGTGATCGTGTCGCTCGGCTGGATGTTCCGCTCGGTCGCCGCGGGCGTGGACGAAGCGCGGGGGACGGCCGTGGCCTCGTACGCGACGGCGGCCGCGGCCGCGGCGGCGGAGGAGGAGCGGGTCGCGATGTCGGCCCTCATGCACGACAGCGTCCTCGCCGCGCTCATCGCCGCCGAGCGCGCGGAGGGCGAGCGCGCACGGGAGCTCGCCGTGGCGATGGCCAGGGAGGCCCTCACGCGGCTCGCGAACACCGAGGCCGCGGTCGCGGAGGAGGGCAGCGACGAGCCGGTGGGGGCCGCGCAGATCGTCGTGGAACTGCGACGAGCACTGTCCGAGCTGGGCGCGGACGCCATCGTGGAGGAGCGCGGCGGCAGCGGCCTCATCCCGGGGCGGGCCGCGCGGGCCCTCGTGCTCGCCGCCCGCCAGGCGATCGGGAACGCCGTCGCGCACGCCCACGGTCGTGGTCTGCACATCCTCGTCGTCGGTCACGGTGACGAGGGCATCGCCGTGACGATCTCGGACACCGGCGGCGGCTTCGATGTCGACGCCATCGGTCCCGACCGGCTCGGCATCCGCGCCTCGATCCTCGCCCGCATGGCCGGTGTGGCCGGGACCGCGCACATCTCCTCGGATGCGGAAGGCACCGTCGTGACCCTGGGGTGGGAGCGCTCATGAACCGGACCGTCCGCAGCGTCGCCACCTCGCTCGCCGTCGGCTTCGCGCTGTACTTCGTCGCCCGGGGGATCTGGTGGATCGAGCAGCCGACGGCTCCGCTGCTCATGGTCCTCGCCATCGCCGTGTACCTCGTGGTGGTGAACATCGCGATCCTCGGGAGTCCGGTCACGGTGCGCATGCCGCTGTGGTCGGCGCTCCTCGCCCTCGGAGCGAGCGCGGTCATCCCGGTGCTGGTCACCCTCTCGCTGGATCCCGACGATCGGACGGCGCCCTTCGCCACCTGGTACATCGGAGCCCTGGGGCTGCTCGGCATCGTCTGCGTGGTCCGTCGCCGCGCGTGGGCGGGCTGGGCGACGCTGGTCGTGCTCGTCGTCGCCGCCTCCGCCGCCCTCGGGTTCGGAGTGGCGTTGAACCTCGGCGTCGTGGGGTCGATCATGTGGGTCGCGGTCGCCCAGCTCCTGGTGATGTTCTGGGACCGCGCCGTGAGCGACACGGAGCGCCTGTCGGAGATCCAGCAGGCGGTGTCGGCCTGGCACGCGACGCAACGGGTGCGCCAGCGCGAGCGCCGCCTCCGCACCCAGTTCGCCCTCGCGGTCGCCGGCCCCGTCCTCAGCCGGGTGGTGGCGTCACGCGGCCAGCTCGACGAGGACGAGCGGCTGGAGGCGCGGCTCGCCGAGGGGCGCCTCCGCGACGAGCTGCGCGGGGCGGACCTGCTGAACGACGACGTCCGCAACGCGATCGATGCCGCCCGCCGTCGCGGCGCCTCGGTGACCGTGTTCGACGAGGGCGGACTCGACGGCGTCGACGAGGGCCGCCGCATGGAGATCCGCGACGAGCTCGCGTCGGTGCTCCGCAACGCCGGGACGGGGCGCATCATCATCCGCTCCGCTCGAGACCCGCTCGTCGCCGTCACCGTCGTCGGTCGCGCGGGTCTGCGGGCATCGGACGACGATTCCGTGGACCTGTGGCACGAGATCACGAGGGAGCGGCGCGGGACGACGTCCGACGCGCGGAGATGAGAGTGGGCGAGGGGCGGCGAATCCGCCTGCCCCTCGCCGTGCGGACAGTTACCCGAAAACCGTCCGCTGGTGGCCGATCAGCGTCTGTCTACCCTGGGACAGAGAGACCAGCCGAACGCGAAGCGTCTCCTCTAGTCTGCGGTCCCGAGCAACGGTTGTCTGTAGGTATTTTGGGGGACAAGATCCGGGCCGGAACTCAGCCGGCGAAACGTCCCCAGGGGATGTCCCGGCGCAGTGGTCGGCGCAGCGGACGCTGCGTACGGGTCCACGCGGAGACCCGCGGCTCCTCGACCGTCGCCTCCGCCTGCTCGTTCGCATAGGCGTCCCCCAGCACCGCGATGAGGGCAGCGAGCTCCTCCTCGGTCGCGGTGCCGCGGGTGACCTCCAGCATCACGGGCGCAGGCGCCGCCCCGTCGACGGCGGGTTCCTGGCCGCTCACAGCGGGATGTTCCCGTGCTTCTTCGGAGGCAGCTCGGCACGCTTGCCCCGCAACGCCCGCAGAGCCTTCGCGATGGCCACCCGCGTGTTCGCCGGCTCGATGATCCCGTCGAGCTCGCCGCGCTCGGCCGCGAGGAAGGGCGAGGCCACGTTGTACGTGTACTCGTTCGCGAGACGCGTACGGACCGCCGCCACGTCTTCGCCCGCTTCCTCCGCCTTGCGGATCTCCCCGCGGTAGAGGATGTTGACGGCGCCCTGTCCGCCCATCACGGCGATCTCGGCGGTCGGCCAGGCGAGGTTCACGTCGGCGCCGAGCTGCTTCGAGCCCATGACGATGTACGCGCCGCCGTAGGCCTTGCGGAGGATGACGGTCACGAGCGGCACGGTGGCCTCCGCGTACGCGTAGAGGAGCTTGGCGCCGCGGCGGATGACGCCGGTCCACTCCTGGTCGGTGCCCGGGAGGTAGCCGGGAACGTCGACGAGGGTCACGATGGGGACCGAGAACGCGTCGCAGAAGCGCACGAACCGGCTCGCCTTCTCGCCGGCCTCGATGTTGAGCGTTCCGGCCATCTGGGACGGCTGGTTGGCGATGATGCCGACCGAGCGGCCCTCGATGCGTCCGAAGCCGATGACGATGTTCGGGGCGAACAGCGGCTGCACCTCGAGGAAGTCACCGTCGTCGACGACGTGCTCGATCACGGTGTGGATGTCGTACGGCTGGTTCGGGGAGTCCGGGATGAGGGCGTTGAGGGTCCGGTCGGCGTCGGTGGTCTCGAACTCGAACGCGCTCTCGTACGAGGGCAGCTCCGCCATGTTGTTGTCCGGCAGGAAGCCGAGGAGCGTGCGCGCGTAGTCGATCGCGTCGTCCTCGTCCTCGGCGAGGTAGTGCGCGACGCCGGAGCGCGTGTTGTGCGTGTAGGCGCCGCCGAGCTCCTCCATGCCGACGTCCTCGCCCGTGACGGTCTTGATCACGTCGGGTCCGGTGACGAACATCTGGCTGGTCTTGTCGACCATGATGACGAAGTCGGTGAGGGCGGGGGAGTAGACCGCGCCGCCGGCCGCCGGGCCCATGATGATCGAGATCTGCGGGATCACGCCCGAGGCGCGGGTGTTGAGGCGGAAGATCTCGCCGTACTTGCCGAGGGCGACGACGCCCTCCTGGATGCGGGCGCCGCCGGAGTCGAGGATGCCGATGCAGGGCATGCCCCCCGCCAGCGCGAACTCCATGATCTTGACGATCTTCTCCCCGGCGACCTCGCCCAGCGAGCCGCCGAAAGTCGAGAAGTCCTGCGAGTACACGGCGACCGTGCGGCCGTGGATGGTGCCGACGCCGGTCACCACGGAGTCGCCGTACGGACGCGAGCGATCCATGCCGAACGCGGTGGTGCGGTGCCGCACGTACTCGTCGAACTCGACGAAGCTGCCGGGATCGACGAGGAGTTCGATGCGCTCGCGGGCGGTCATCTTGCCCTTGGCGTGCTGCTTCTCCTTCGCCTTGGCCTCGGCGTCGACGACGGCCTCGGTGTAGCGAGCGCGCAGGTCCGCGATCTTTCCGGCGGTGGTAAAGGGGTCGGGCTTGTCCGTCACGGATTCCACCCTAGCGTCGGCTCCGCGCCGTCCGTTGGATGATCGGCACAACGGGGCGGCGGATCCTTTGGCGAGGTGCGCGCCCGCTCACCCCGCGGTCGTGTCGGAACCCGGTCGTGGCGGCAACCCGTGATCGCCATCGGCGGGACCGGCGTCGAGTTCCTCCGTGGGGTGCTCGCGTCGGCGACCGGCGATCTCGCCGACCCGGTGTCCGACCCATCCCGCGCCGCGTGCCACGGTGCCCGCGGCTCCCGCGACCGCGTTGCCGGCATAGCGCGCTCCGCGCAGCATCCGCAGCTCCACCTTCTCGGCACCGGGCACGGGCTCCAGCTCCGCGGGGAGGGTGAGAGGCGCGGCCCCGAATGCCCGGTGCGAGGTGGTGAGGACCCGGCGTCCGAGGATGTGGTTGCCCGCGCCGCCGATCGCCGCACCGATCCCGAACGGCATCGCCTTGCCGAGGAACGACGCCCCGCCCCTGGTCGCGAACTGCTTCACGAACATCCCTTTGAGCTGGTCCACGAGCGGCCCCACGGCGGCGCGGGGGAGCGACTTCGTCACCAGCTCGCCCCAGTACGCCGATCGGCTGCTGCCGCGACCGGTGACCTGCCGGGCGAGCTGTCCGACGAGGTCGACGCCCTCCTTGCCGAGCATGAGGGTCATGACGAGAGCGCGTGCGCGGTCGGGGTTGCCGACGGCGATGCCGTGCACCTCGGCGACCGACTGCGCGAAGAGGGCGGTGGATTCCACGAATCCCACCGTTTCGACGCCGGAGAGGGCGAGCGTGATGCCCGTGCCGATACCGGGGACCACGGCGGTCGCCCCCACCGCGGCCCCGCCCGTCGTGACGGCTGCGAGATAGCGGCGCTCCAGGATCCGGATGATCTCGTCGGGGGTCGCGTGCGGGTTGCGCAGCCGGATGCTGCGGATGTGGGCGAGGACCAGCGGGCGCTGGATCGAGAGCACCCGATCGAGCCCGCGGACCATCATCGGGTGTTCGGGGGAGCCGACCGGCGGCACGCCCTTGTCCCACGGGGCGTCGTCCGGCAGGGAGTGGATCTTGTGCACCTTGGGGGCCATGTGCCGATCCTATGAAGCGCGACCGCGAAAACACCGAGAGCCCCGGTCCGTGGCGGAACGGGGCTCTCGGAGGGGAGCGTCACACGAAGAGGTTCGCGCGCTCCAGGTCTTCCGCGAAGTCGACCTCGACCGCGTACAGGTCGGAGACGTCCATCGGCTCGAGCAGCAGGCCGTCCTCGGCGATCGCCAGCTCGAGACCGCGCTCGAAGTAGTCCTGATCCTCGACCCGCTGCAGCTGGCGCATGAACGCCTTCTTGAAGCCGGAGGAGATGTAGTTGATGCCGACCGCCTCGCCGAGGCCGCCCTTGACGGACTTCGACAGCTCCTTGATGAAGCCCTCCGCCGTGACGGTGTACTTCACCTCTTCGTCGCTGACCTTGGCGGTGTTGACGGTGACGAACGACTGGTCGCGCTCGATGTACGCGGCCGCGCGGCCGAGGATCATCGGGTCGAAGACGACATCGCCGTTCATCCACAGCACACCGCTCCTGCCGGTGGCGCCCAGGGCGCGCAGGAGGCTCTTCGAGGTGTTCGTCTCGTCGTAGCGGTCGTTGTGGACGTAGTTCACGGAGGGGAAGGCCTCGATGATCGTCTCCGCGCGGTAGCCCACCACCGTGGTGATGCGGGCGTCGGAGCCGAAGGCGGCGCGGATGTTGTCGTGCTGCTGGCCCATGATCGTGCGGCCGTCGCTGAGCTCGGTGAGCGGCTTGGGCAGCGCGCGGCCGAGGCGGGAGCCCATGCCCGCGGCGAGGATGACGGTCTGAAGAGTCACGAATACTCCTAAAGGAAGTTGTGTTCACGGCCGGTTCACCGACCAGACACTTCGTCGTGCCGGGAATCATGGTAGCGATTCCCCCTGGAAAGCCCGGGGCCAGGGGGGTCCCGTTGCCATTTCGTGACCGAGTACACACGCAACGCACAGGGACGACAACCCCCTTGCGAAACCCGCGGAGAAGGGGTTCGGGCGGCGGAATCGGGCGTGGGGCCTTGGCTCTCAGCCGCCCGTTGATACCGTAGGACGGTGACTTCCTCCCCTGATGACCCCACCCCCCAGGCAGAGGGAGCCGAGACTCCGGCCGAGGCCTCCGCGCCCGTTCGGAAGCCGGCCGCCAAGAGGCCTGCCTCGTCCTCTGCCGCCGCGAAGAAGGCGGCCGCGACCTCGACCGCGGGCACGTCCGCCGCGGACGCGTCGCCGACGAAGAAGAAGACCGCAGCGAAGACCTCCACGGCGAAGTCCACGGCGGCGAAGACCACGAGCGCGAAGACGACGACCTCGAAGACCGCGGCCTCGACGTCCACCGCTGCGAAGGCCACGGCGGCGAAGTCCCCGGCTGCGAAGACCACGAGCGCGAAGTCGCCTGCGACGAAGACCACCGGTGCGACGTCGACCGCGGGCAAGACCGCGGGTGCGAAGCCCGCTTCGGCGAAGACCACCACGACGAAGTCCTCCACGACGAAGTCGTCCGCGGCGAAGTCCTCCGCGGCGTCGAAGGCACCCGCGGCGAAGGCTTCCGCGGCGAAGAAGACGGCCGCCACGCGGCCCGCGCCGACCAAGGCTGCGGCCGAGAAGGCGGCCCCCTCGTCCGAGGTCGTGGTGGAGCCCACGCCCGCAGCGAGCGTGGATCCCGCCGCTGCGCGCACGGCCTCCGCAGCCCGAACGGCCGCGATGAAGAACACCGCGGCGCGCACCACCGGCTCGAAGCGTCCGTCCGCGACGACCACGAAGCCGAGTACGGCTGCCGCCAGGACGACGGCCGCCAAGACGGCTGCGGCCAAGGCCGCGGCGGCGAAGACGGCCGCCGCGAAGGCATCGGCGGCCAAGACGACGGCCAAGACCACCGCCGCCAAGACCGCTGCGGCGAAGGCGGCCGCGGCCAAGGCGGCTGCCGCGAAAGCCGCGGAAGCAGAGGCGGCGGAAGCAGAGGCGGCGGAAGCACAGGCCGCGGAAGCACAGGTCGCGGAAGCCGAGGCCGCTGCGGAGACGCAGCCGGAGGACTCCAGCGCCGTGTCGTCGCCGACCGCGTCCGCAGAGGCCATCGACACCGAAACCGCCTCCACCGAGGCGGCGGCGTCGGACGACGGAACCGCCGAACCTGCGACGCTCGTCGAGGACCCCGCGGTCATCGAGGACCGTGCCACGGAGCCCGCCGTCGAGGTGTCCGACACCGCTCTGCCGGTGACGACGGAGCCTGCACCGGAAGACGGCCGCGTCGCGGAGGTCGAGATCGTCGAGGTGGTCGACCCGGTGATCGCCGAGGAGCCACCGGCAGAGACCGCTGACGACGCGGCGGCGGAGCCCGGCACCGAGGCCATCCGCATCCGCGGCCTCGTGAAGCAGTTCGGCGAGAACCGCGCGGTCGACGGCATCGACCTCACCGTGCCCGCGGCCTCCTTCTACGGCATCGTGGGGCCGAACGGCGCCGGCAAGACGACGACCCTGTCGATCGTCGCCGGCCTCCTGCGCGCCGACGAGGGCAGCGTCCTCATCTGCGGCATCGACCAGGCGACCGACCCGCTCGCCGCGAAGCGCGTGATGGGCGTGCTGCCCGACCGGCTGCGCACGTTCGACCGCCTCACCGGGCGTCAACTGCTCTACTACTACGGACTGCTCCGTGGGCTCGCCGCCGACGTCATCGAGAAGCGCACCGGCGACCTCGCCAGGGCCTTCGACCTCGGCGACGCCCTGAACCGGGTGGTGTCCGACTACTCGGCCGGCATGACGAAGAAGATCATGCTCGCGGGCGCGATGATCCACTCGCCCCGCGTGCTCGTCCTCGACGAGCCGTTCGAGTCCGTCGACCCCGTGTCGTCCGCCGTGATCCTCGACATCCTGCGGGCGTACGTGTCGCACGGTGGCACGGTGATCCTGTCGAGCCACGGCATGGACCTCGTGGAGCGCGTGTGCTCCCGGGTGGCGATCATCGTGAACGGCGAGGTGCTCGCCGAGGGCACGATCGACGAGGTGCGCGCAGGCCAGACGCTCGAGTCCCGATTCGTGGAGCTCGCGGGCTCCAGCGGCGAGGTGGAGGGGCTCGAGTGGCTGCACACGTTCTCCGACTGAGGTTCGCGCTCCTCCTGGGCGCCCTGCGCGGGGAACACCGGGTGCGCACCCTGCTCTCCTTCGGCGCGGTGATCGCGGTCACCGTGGTGGTGTGCGTGGCGGTGTTCAGCCTCGGCGGCGCCCCGGTCCCGGTATCCAAGGCGGTGACCGTGCTCGGCGGGGCGGCCGTCCTTCTCGGCTTCCTCGTGGGGCCGCTGCTCGTGGGGGCCGTCGACCAGCTCGATCCGCGGCGCTTCGCGGTGTTCGGCGTCGACGAGCGGAAGATGCCCTGGGTGCTCGCGGTCGCGTCGCTCGTCAGCGTCCCGAGCCTCGCGCTCCTCGCGGTCTACATCAGCGTGACCGTCGTCGCGATCGGGGCCGGTGCGCCGTGGTTCCCGGCCATCCTCCTGGCGCTGATGGGGCTGCTGTCGACCATCCTCCTCTCGCGGGTCGGGATGGCGCTCAACGCGCTCCTGCTTCCGGAGCGCCGCTCCCGGGAGCTGACCGCGTTGTTCGCCCTTGCCCTGATCGTCATCGCGTTCCCCGTCGCCGTGTTCCTCGGCTCCCTCCGCTGGGACGGCGAGGTGCCGGCATCGCTGGCGACCCTGACCTCCGTGATCGGCTTCACCCCGCTCGCCGCCTCGCCGGCGGCGATGTTCGCGGCGGCAGAAGGGGAGACGGCCGCGGCCTGGGTCAGCGGCCTGGTGGCCGTCGTCACCCTGGCGCTGCTGTGGCTCGCCTGGACCTGGTTCGTGCGTCGACTGCTCACCACGACCGAGCGTCCGGTGGCGGCACGGGAACGGAGCGGACTCGGCTGGTTCGGTCTCCTGCCCTCGAACGCCTTCGGCGCCATCGCGGCGCGGAGCCTCGTGTACTGGCTGCGCGACCGCCGGTACATCATGAACATCATCGTGGTGCCGGTGGCGGGCGTGCTCACCGTGTTCCCCCTCATC
This sequence comes from Microbacterium sp. UMB0228, assembly GCF_002871415.1. Taxonomy (NCBI): domain Bacteria; kingdom Bacillati; phylum Actinomycetota; class Actinomycetes; order Micrococcales; family Microbacteriaceae; genus Microbacterium; species Microbacterium sp. UMB0228. The sequence continues at coordinate 564,709 of NZ_PNFU01000003.1, forward strand.
GTCGCGGGTGTGCCGGTCGAGATCGCCGCCCTCGTGCCCGTGCCCGTCATGGCCCTGTTCTTCGGCTGGCTGCCCCACAACGACGTCGCCTACGATTCCACGGCCCTGTGGACCCACGTCGCGAGCGGCGTCCGCGGTCTTCCCGACCGTCTCGGGCGCCTCGTGCCGGTGCTGCTCGTCGCCGTCCCCGTGCTGGCGATCGCGGTGCCGCTCTCGCTGCTCCTCGCCGGTCGGTGGAGCCTGCTCCTGCCGCTCGTCGGTCTCGGAGCGAGCCTGCTGTTCAGCGCCCTCGGGATCTCCAGCGTGGTGTCCGTGGTCGCGCCCTATGCGGTCTCCCGCCCGGGGGACAGCCCGTTCCAGCAGCCGCAGCGGCCGACGTCCCGCGGCGTGTACGGCCCCGCGGCGGCGTTCCTCGGCGCGATCGTGCTGAGTGTGCCGACGATGTGGCTGTTCGCGGCGAGCATCGTCGCCGATTCCGGCTACGCGCCCGCCGCCTTCTGGGTCGGCATCCTCACCGGCATCGCGGTGTTCCTCGGGGGAGCCGTGCTCGGTGGTCGCATCTTCGAGCGCAGTGGCGAACGTCTGATGGAGTTCGTCGAGACCGCGTGAGACCGCCCCGCCGAGGGGGAGACGCGGCTAGAATCGCGGGATGAGTACTCCGCTGGACAGCCCCGATCAGGGCGGCGTGGCAACGCTTGATCGCGAACTGGAAGAACTCCTCCGCGAGGAGAACATCGAACCGGGCGACCACGAGCGCTTTTCGCACTACGTGAAGAAGGACAAGATCCTCGAGTCGGCGATCACGGGCAAGCCCGTCCGCGCCCTCTGCGGCAAGAAGTGGACGCCGGGCCGCGACCCCGAGAAGTTCCCGATCTGCCCGACGTGCAAGGAGATCTACGAGTCGATGGTCCGCTGACCCCGGTCAGTCGGCCTCGACGTAGACCGTCGGGATCGCGGGGTCGGACTTGCTGAGCGCGAGCGCGCGCACCGGCAGCTCTTCGCGGACGCGCAGGTGGTGCGCGCGGGCGGCGGCGGTCCCCGCAGCACCCTCGAAGGCGCTGTCGATCTCCCCGCCGTCGACGAGGGTCACCTGGAGCGGGCGCCCGTCCGGGTGCTCGGCAGGAGTGTCCAGCGCTTCGAACCCGTCGGAGACGACGACCGTCTCCGCCGCGGCGACTCCGTCGCTGAGCGTGCGGAACGCCGCCTTGCGGCCGCCGAACGAGGCCTTGTCGGCGGACGCCTTGGCGACCCCGATCCACGAGCCGTCGGCATCCTGCCGGGCCACGAGCTTGTAGACCATGCTCGCGGTGGGATAGCCGGAACCCGTCACGACGGACGTGCCCACGCCGTACGCGTCCACGGGCGACGCGGCGAGAGCGGCGATCGCGTACTCGTCGAGATCGCTCGTGACCGTGATGCGGGTCTCGGTGGCGCCGAGCTCGTCGAGCTGTGCGCGCACCTCCGCGGCGACGATCGGGAGGTCGCCGGAGTCGATGCGGACGCCGCCCAGCCCGGTCCCGGCCACCCGGATCGCGGTCTCGACGCCGGTGCGGATGTCATAGGTGTCCACGAGGAGGGTGGTGTCCACGCCCATGCTCTCGACCTGCGCGCGGAAGGCGTCCTCCTCGCTGTCGTGCAGCAGGGTCCACGAGTGGGCGGCGGTGCCCATGGTCGGGATGCCCCAGGAGCGACCGGCCTCGAGGTTGCTCGTGGCGCCGAAGCCGGCGATGTAGGCGGCCCGCGCGGCAGCGACCGCCGAGCGCTCCGCCGCGCGGCGCGAGCCCATCTCGGCGAGCGGCCGCTCTCCGGCGGCGATGCTCATGCGCGCGGCGGCCGTCGCGACGGCGGAGTCGTGGTTGAGCACGCTCAGCGCCAGGGTCTCCAGGACCACCGCGTCCGCGAACGAACCCTCGACCGTGAGGATGGGCGACCCGGGGAAGTAGAGCTCGCCCTCGCGGTAGCCGCGGATGGTCCCGGTGAAGCGGTAGCGCTCGAGGGAGGCGAGGGTCTCGGCATCGACGACGTGTTCGTCGCGGAGGAAGCGCAGCTCGTCGTCACCGAAGCGGAAATCGCGCAGCAGCCCGAGCAGTCGCCCGGTGCCGGCCACGACGCCGAAGCGACGTCCGCCGGAGAGACGCCGGGAGAAGAGCTCGAAGACGCTCGGGCGGGACGCGGTGCCGTCCCGGAGCGAGGCGGCGAGCATCGTGAGCTCGTAACGGTCGGTGAGCAGCGCCGTCGACGTGGTCATGCGCTCAGCTTAGTGAGGCCAGGATGCACGCGGCGCCGCGCACGCGGGTAGGCTGGGGAGTCATGAACGACGCGCCCATCGGGATCTTCGACTCCGGTGTCGGCGGGCTCACGGTGGCCAGGGCCATCCGGGCCCAGCTGCCCCGCGAATCGTTCGTCTACATCGGCGACACCGCCCACTCGCCGTATGGCCCCAAGCCCATCGCCGACGTACGCCGCTACGCGCTCGAAGTGCTCGACACGCTCGTGGACCAGGGCGTGAAGATGCTCGTGATCGCCTGCAACACCGCCTCCGCGGCCATGCTGCGCGATGCGCGCGAGCGCTACGACGTCCCGGTGGTCGAGGTGATCGGTCCGGCCGTCCGGCGTGCGGTCTCGACGACGCGGAACGGTCGCGTCGGCGTGATCGGCACCGTCGGCACCATCGGCTCGCGGGCGTACCAGGACATGCTCGAGGTGAACGAGCGCCTGCAGGTGTTCACGGCGGCCTGCCCCCGTTTCGTCGAGTTCGTCGAGGGCGGGGTGACCGGGACCCCCGAGGTGCTCGCCGTGGCCGAGGAGTACCTCGCGCCGCTGCGGGAGGCCGACGTGGACACGCTCGTCCTCGGCTGCACGCACTACCCGTTCCTCCGTGGTGCCATCAGCTACGTCATGGGGGAGGGCGTGACCCTGGTCTCCAGCGACGACGAGACCGCGGGTGACGTGTACCGCCAGCTCGTGCGCGGCGATCTGCTGGCACCGCCCGACGCCACCGCGACGTACGTCTACGAGGCCACGGGCGACTCCGCCGACGACTTCACGGCGCTCGCGAACCGGCTCATGGGCCGTGAGGTGCGCGACGTGCAGCTCGTCCAGACCGGCGTCATCACGCTTCCCGATTCTGCCCTCGACGCGCGCTGAGCCCGTCCCTCCATCCCCGACCGAGAGAAGCACATGACCGACATCGTCCGCGCCGACGGCCGTTCCACCTCGCAGCTCCGCGAGATCACCATCGAGCGCGGCTGGAGCGCGCAGGCCGAGGGCTCGGCTCTCATCAGCTTCGGCGGGACGAAGGTGCTGTGCACCGCCTCGTTCACGAACGGTGTGCCTCGGTGGCTCACCGGCAAGGGCAAGGGCTGGGTCACGGCCGAGTACGCGATGCTCCCGCGCGCGACGAACAGCCGCAACGACCGGGAGAGCGTGAAGGGGCGCATCGGCGGCCGCACGCACGAGATCTCCCGCCTCATCGGTCGCGCTCTCCGCGCCGTCGTCGACACCAAGGCGCTGGGCGAGAACACCATCGTCATCGACTGCGACGTGCTCCAGGCCGACGGCGGCACTCGCACGGCGGCGATCACCGGCGCCTACGTCGCCCTGGCGGACGCGATCGAATGGGGCCGGGACAAGAAGTTCATCGGCAAGAACTCGACGCCGCTGCTCGACTCGGTCTCCGCGGTGTCGGTCGGCATCGTCGACGGGGAGCCGATGCTCGACCTCGCCTACGTCGAGGACGTGCGTGCCGAGACCGACATGAACGTCGTCGTGACCGGCCGCGGCCTGTTCGTCGAGGTGCAGGGAACCGCCGAGGGGGCGCCGTTCGACAAGCGCGAGCTCGACGCGCTCCTCGACCTCGGGGTCGCCGGCTGCGCGGAGCTGAAGGACCGGCAGCTCGCCGCTCTGGCGGGAGCCTGAGCATGCGCGTCGTCCTCGCGACCCACAACCCGCACAAGGTGGCGGAGTTCCAGCAGATCGTGCAGCAGACGCGGCCCGACCTGGAGGTCGTCGGCTACGACGGTCCCGAGCCGGTCGAGGACGGGGTGACGTTCGCGGAGAACGCCCTCCTCAAGGCGCGAGCGGCCGCCGCGCACACCGGCCTCGCGGCGCTCGCCGACGACTCCGGCATCTGCGTGGACGTGCTCGGCGGGTCGCCCGGGGTGTTCTCGGCGTACTGGGCAGGACAGAAGAAGGACGCCACGGCGAACCTGGAGCTGCTGCTCGACCAGCTGCGCGACGTCGCCGACCCGCATCGCTCGGCGCACTTCACCTCGACCATCGCCCTCGTCCTCCCGGACGGTCGCGAGCACGTCGTCGAAGGGATCTGGCCCGGACGCCTCGCCCACGACGCCTCCGGGGGCGGCGGTTTCGGCTACGACCCGATCTTCATCCCGGACGGCCAGCCCGACGGCGCGGAGCGCACCGTGGGAGAGTTCACGGCGGAGGAGAAGCAGTCGCAGTCGCATCGCGCCCGCGCCTTCACGGCGCTCGTGCCGCTGCTCGCCGCGCTCTGAGAATCCCGCAGAAGAACCCCTGCTGACGGTGAGAATCGTTACTGTTCCCGACTAGGCGGAAACGGCCTCTCCGCACCCGATGCCGGGCTAGCCTGGGGGCATGCACGATCACGCGCCCGCGCCCGGCGGTCTCCGTTCGGCGAGCAGCCGTCGCCTGCTCGCGATCTCGCTGACCCTCACGGCGACCGTGATGATCGTGCAGGTCGTCGGAGCCCTCCTCACGGGCTCGCTCGCGCTGCTCGCGGACGCCGCGCACATGTTCACGGACGCCTCGGCGCTCGTGATCGCCCTCATCGCCGCGACCGTGGCGGCGCGTCCTGCGGACGACCGCCGGACGTTCGGCTACCAGCGGGCCGAGGTGTTCGGCGCGCTCATCAACGCGGTCATCCTCATCGCCCTCGCCACCGTCGTCGCCGTGCAGGGGGTGCAGCGGCTGCTGAACCCGGCCGAGGTCGAGGTCGCCGGCGGGCTCATGCTCGTCGTCGCGGTCGTCGGCCTCGTCGCCAACGCGGTGTCGATGTGGCTGCTCAGCCGGGCCCAGCGCACGAACCTGAACGTGCGGGGCGCCTACCTCGAGGTGATGGGCGACCTGCTCGGCTCGCTCATGGTCATCATCGCGGCGGGCGTGATCCTCGTGACGGGCTGGATGCCGGCCGACGCGCTCGCCTCGCTGTTCATCGCGGCGATGATCATCCCGAGGGCGTTCGTGCTGCTCAAGGAGGTGTTCTCCGTGCTCGCCGAGTCGGCCCCGAAGGGCATGGCCGTCGGCGAGATCCGAACCCACCTGCTCGGCTACGACGGCGTCGTCGGGGTCCACGACGTTCACGTGTGGCAGCTCACCCGCGGTGCGCCCGTCTTCACCGCGCACGTCAGCGTGCGACCGGACCTGCTGGCGGACGGCCGCTCGGCGGCCCTGTTGTCGGAGATGCAGGCGTGCCTCGCGGATCACTTCGACGTCGCGCACTCCACGTTCCAGATCGAGCCGGCCGAGCAGAGCGACTGCGAACCGCACCACGCCTGAGCGGCGTGCCGCTCACGCCTCGACGGTGATCTCGTCGACGGTCTTGTCCGGGCGCAGACCTCGCCAACGCGCGTGCCGGAGGATGCCGTCCGGCGTCCAGTTCGCGAACTCCACCTCGCCCACGAGCTCGGGTCGCACCCACAGGGCGTCGGAGGCATCCGGTCGGGGCACGCCGTCGAGCGGTGCCCGCGGCACGCGCAGCGGCTCCAGGCGCGCGAGGAGATCGCGAAGGATCCGGTCGGTGAATCCGGTGCCCACGCGGCCGATGTAGCGGAGGTCGCCGCGCTCCGGGACCGCGAGGAGGAGAGAGCCGAGAGTGCCCTCCCGCTCGCCCTTTCCCGGGCGGATGCCGACGATCACCGCCTCCTGCATGCGGGTGTTCTTGAGCTTGAGCCAGGAGGGCGAGCGCTGGCCGGCGCGGTACCGCGACGCCGGATCCTTCACGACGACGCCTTCCAGACCGAACTCCTCGCTCGCGGCCAGCGCCGCGTCCACGTCGTCGAAGACGGGTGGGACCTGGATGGGCGCGTCGACTCCCGCCACGATGTCGCCCAGGAGCGTGCGGCGCTCGCGGAGCGGCATCCCGGTGAGGTCATGGCCGTCGAGGCGGAGCAGGTCGAACAGCATGTACACGACGGGTGTGCGCACCACCTCGCGCTCGATCTCCCGGGGCCGGGTGAGGTGCATGCGGTTCTGCAGCAGGGAGAAGCTCGGCCGGGCGGCGCTGTCGAAGGCGACGATCTCCCCGTCGACGATCGCCTCATCGACCGGGAGGAACGGGGCGCCGTCGGCCGTCAGCTCGGGGTAGCGGGCGGTGATGTCGGTGCCGCGACGGGCGTGCAGCGACATGTGCCCGTCGCGCCAGGTGCCGATCGCACGGATGCCGTCCCACTTCACCTCCACCCAGGACGGGGTGCTGAGGTTTCGAGCGATCGCGGGGGTGCCGTTCTCGGCGAGCATCGGGGCCAGGGAGGGGAGGGTGGCCCCGGCGGGTGACGGCGCGGGCGCGGCGAGGGGCCGTCCGCGGCGGGTGGGGGCGGGGGCCGCCGCCCGGATCGCGGGAGCCGGGGTCGAGGCGGGCGCGTTCGAGGGCAGTGCCGGAGCGTCGGGGCGGAGCGACGAGAGGGGGTCGAATCCCGCAGCCGCGCGTGCGAGCACGTCGTCCAGTTCGAGGTGGGCGAGTCCAGGGTCGTCGAGCTCCTCCCACGTGCGCGGCGCCGCGACGCCGGGGCGCGCGCGCCCGCGCAGAGAGTACGGGGAGATCGTCGTCTTCTTGCCGTTGTTCTGGCTCCAGTCGAGGAACACCTTGCCCCCGCGCACGGCCTTGGACATGACGCTCGTCGCGAGGTCCGGGTGGTCGTTCTCGATGATGCGGGCCAGTTCTTTGACCACGGCGGAGACCTCGGCGCTGGTCTGCTCGCCGGGCAGGGACGCGTAGAGGTGGATGCCTTTGCTGCCGCTCGTCACGGGCAGGGGGTCGAGGCCCATGCCGGTGAGGAGCGTCCTGGCGATCCGGGCGACCTCGGCGCACTGCGCCAGGTCGGCGCCGGGTCCGGGGTCCAGGTCGAGCACGAGACGGTCGGGGCGACCGGGCAGACCCTCCGGGGTGAACCGCCATTGCGGCACGTGCAGCTCGATCGCCGCGACCTGCGCGAGCCAGACCAATGTGGGCACGTCCTCCACCAGCGGATACGCCTTGGGGCCGTCGGAGTGCTGGATGTCCTGCCGCGGGATCCAGTCCGGAGCCCCGGGCTCGAGCTGCTTCGTGAAGAACGAGTCTTCGGGAGCCGCGGCGGTGCCGACGCCCTCGACCCAGCGCTTGCGGGTGACCGGGCGGCCGTCGAGGAGCGGGAGGAGCAGGGGTGCGATGGCGGTGTAGTAGGCGATGACCTCGCCCTTGGTCGTGCCCGTCTCCGGATAGACGACCTTGTCGAGGTTGGTCACGCGCAGTCGTCGGCCGTCGACCTGTACGACCTGCGCCTCTCCCACCATGGAGCCAGCGTAGTCAAGGGGTGGTCGTGACGGGTGGGGCTGGTGTCTACTGGTGTGATGAGGACGATCTGGAAGGGCGCCCTGACGTTCGGGCTGGTGAACGTGCCGGTCAAGGTGTACTCCGCGACCGAGGACCACGACGTGCCGCTGCATCAGGTGCACGACAAGGACGGTGGCCGCATCCGCTACCAGCGGACGTGTGAGGTGTGCGGCGAGACGGTCGCCTACTCCGACATCGACCGCGCCTACGTCGACGACGGGCAGACGGTTGTGCTCACCAAGGACGACCTCGCCGCGCTGCCGGCGGAGAAGAGCCGCGAGATCGACGTGGTGGAGTTCGTGCCCTCGGAACAGGTCGATCCGCTCACCCTCGACAAGCCGTACTACCTGGAGCCCGACTCGAAGTCGCCCAAGGCGTACGTGCTGCTGCGCAAGACCCTGGAGCAGACCGACCGAACAGCGATCGTGCGGTTCACGCTGCGCCAGAAGACGCGCCTCGCCGCCCTGCGCGTGCGGGGCAAGGTGCTCGTGCTCCAGACGCTCCTGTGGTCGGACGAGGTCCGGGAGGCGGAGTTCCCGTCTCTCGACGAGGACGTGCGGATCTCGAAGAAGGAGCTGGAGCTGTCGTCCTCCCTCGTGGACAGCTATTCGGCCGACTTCGATCCCGAGGAGTTCGTCGACGAGTACCAGAAGGAGCTGCGCACCCTCATCGACGCGAAGATCGAGGCCGGGGAGACGTTCGATGTGGCCGAGACGTTCGGCGGCGACGGCGAGAAGGCGGCGGACGGCGGCGAGGTCATCGACCTGATGGAGGCGCTGCGCGCGAGCGTGGCCCGCTCCAAGGAGAAGCGCTCGAAGAACGCGGGCTGACCCGCGACGGGATCAGTGCTTGCCGTCGCCGTCGAGGTCGGGGGCCCGGTCGAACACGTCGGCGTCGAGGACGAGTTCCTCCGCCTCCTCGTGGTCGGTCACGACGTCTTCGCCTGCGGCCGCGGCCTTCTTCGCCTTGTGGCGCTCGGTGAGGTAGTGCCACAGGGTGACGATCGCCGTACCGCCGACGGCGATGAGCAGGATGATGTCGATGTACTCGACGACGAGGTGCCGGATCCACGGGATGTAGGCGATGAGGTAGCCGACCATCGTGAGCCCGAAGCCCCAGATCATCGCTCCGATGAAGTTGTAGAGCGAGTAGCGCCGCCACGGCATGTGGCCCACGCCGGCCGCGACCGGAGCGAACGTGCGCACGATCGGCACGAAGCGCGCGAGGATCACGGTGAGGCCGCCGAAGCGCTCGAAGAACGCGTTGGTGCGCTCGACGTTCTTCTTGCTGAACAGGCCCGATTCCTTGCGTTCGAACACCGCGGGGCCGCCCTTGTGCCCGATGACGTAGCCGAGCTCGCCCCCGATGAACGCCGAGAGGGCGATGAGCAGGGAGACGACCCAGATGTTCACGCCGAAGACGTTGCTCGTGTGGGTCAGCAGGCCCGCGATGATGAGCAGCGTGTCACCGGGCAGGAGGAAGCCGACCAGCAGACCGGTCTCGGCGAAGATGATGAAGCAGACCACGAGGAGCGCCCACGGACCCGCCGCCCCGATGATCGTCTGCGGATCGAGCCACGGGATGAGCGCGGTGGGGGCGTGCAGCATGCTTTCGAGCACTGGCGGGATTCCCGTCGGTCGTGAGGTGTCGGCGGTGGAGCGATGCGGGCGCCGAAGCACCCGTCGTGCGGAAGGTGGGACTTGAACCCACACGCCCTGGGGCACAGGAACCTAAATCCTGCGTGTCTGCCAATTCCACCACTCCCGCGCGGTGGCTTCAGTCTACTGACCCGCGCGCTGTTCGACCCTGGGGATCGTCCCGCAGTTCCGCGCCGTCACGCAGGGCGATGACGCTCCAGTCGGACGACGGCGACGAGGACTCCCGCCGCGAGCGCACCGAGGCCGCCCATCGCCATGTCGCCGATCGTGTCCTCGTAGGTGACGAAGATCTCGTCAGTGACGAAGGTGCGCCCGGCCCACTCGATCATCTCCCACACGGCGCTGGCCGCGAGCCCGATCACGGTGCAGAGGACGATCGGGATGCGGGGGCGGAACGCGGGTGACTCTTGCGCGGTGACGATGCCGAGGCGCGAGAGCACGAGGTAACCGGTGGCGGCGAGGGCGCCGGTGCAGACGAAGTGCACGACGAGGTCCCACCCGGGGAGCGTGCGGTACAGGTCGAACACGTTGCTCGCCGCCGCGATGAGCACGATCAGGCCGATCGCGAGGTCGATGCCGCCGCGCATCCCGAGGACGCGGGGGAGCATGAGGGCGGGAAGGGCGAGCGCGAGGATGCCGGCGTCGGTCGGGGTCGACCAGATCGCCGCGACGAGGACGCTGAGGATGCCGATCACCCGGACGGCGTCGGCGCCGTACTCCGCCACGGACTGCGGCGGGCGGAGGAAGTCCTCCTTCATGCGGGCTCCTCGGGTGCGGCAGCGGGGGCGAGATCGATCAGGGCGTGCACGGGGAGGTGATCCGACGGCCAGCCCCCTCCATACTGGCGGGCGTCGATGCCCACCCGGCGCGCGGGCAGCGCGGGGGAGGTGAGGATGCCGTCGATGCGGCGTCCGCGGCGCGGCGATCGGTAGCCGGAGAACGTGCTCCAGGCGGGGGTGCGGCGGGACACGGCGGCCGTCCACGAATCGCGGAGGACGTCGTCGGCTTCCAGGGCACGCCACGGTGCCGAGCCCGCGGCGGCGTTGACGTCGGCGAGGAGGATGACGGGTGTCGCAGAGGCGGCGGCGAGGTCGTGCACGGCCTGGGCTTGACGGAGTCGCGCCCACGGCGAGAAGGCGTCGAGGTGGGTGTTGAGCACGGTGACGGGAGCGTCCGTGCGGCGGTCGCGGAAGGACGCCTCCACCGCCACCCGCGGCGCGACGCTCAGCCAGGAGCGGGAACCGGAGCGATCGGGGGTGCGGGAGAGCGCGATCTGTCGCCAGGTGCGCAGCTCCAGCCGGTCGGCGTCGTAGAAGAGGGGACAGCCCTCGCCGCGGGGTCCGGGGAGGCGACCGTGGCCGACGCGGCGGAACGACGGGCCGAGCGCGGCGGAGACGGCGGCAGCCTGCGCGGGAACGGCCTCCTGCACACCGAGGACGTCCGGCCTCTCGGTGCGCAGGAGCGCGGTGAGCCGGGGGCGTCGGATCTTCCAGCGGTCGGCGCGCGGCCAGGCGAGGGCACCGAGGTCGCGGCGGATGTTGAGGGTCATGACGTGCAGCTCGGTGGCGGACGGTGTTCCGAGGAGCGGGACGGTCATCGGCGGGCTCCGGGCGCGGGGACGCCGAGGCGGTGCAGTACCCGGCGGAGGGCGAGCCGCACCCAGCGCACGGGAGGGAAGTCCTCCGGCCAATGGACGAGGACGGTGCGGGCACCGACCCAGGAGCGGCGGGCGAAAGAGCGGCCGCTGCCGAACGGACGCATGGAGATGCCCATGTCGGTCTGCACGAGCCAGCGGATGCGGTGGCGCTCGCCGACGTGGAAGGCGAGGTCGAGGTCGTCATGGAGCTCGGCGTCGTCGCGGTGCACGCGGTCCCGGACGGCGAGCCATGTCGAGCGGCGGAGCGCGAGGTTCGACCCGAACAGCGGTGCGTGGCCGAGGGCCGAGCCGCACACGACGACGTAGGTCAGCAGGTAGGCCGCCGCGAGGGGCCGGCGCAGGAACCGGGGGCCGTCGACGAAATGCGCGCCGCCTGTCCAGGCGCCGACCCGCGGATCGCGTGTGCACGCAGTCGCCATCGTCTCGATCCATCGGGGCCCCGGGACGCCGTCCGCGTCGAGTCGCAGGATCACGTCGCCCGTCGCCGCGTCGTACCCGGTCGCGCTCGCCGCGGGGATGCCCGGGGTGTCGCACCGCACGACCCGTGCACCGTGCTGGGCAGCCACGGCGGCCGAATCATCGGTCGAGGCGTTGTCCACGACGATGATCTCGCCGGGCGGGAGCGTCTGCCGGGCGAGGGCGCGGAGACACCGCCGCAGCTCCGTCGCGTCGTCCTTGACCGGAATGACCACGCTCAGGGTCGGTTCGGGGGCGGCTGGTGTGGCGCGGTGCACGTCGTCTCCTCGCAGGTCTGCTCCTCAGCCTAGGGAGCGCGACGACGGGGGACGTACCGGTTGACACTTGGGTGGGCGGCTCGATACGGCGGCGTCAGGAGGAGCCCTCGATGCACACGGCCTGCTCCTCGACGAAGGTATCGATCGCGGTCCGGCGGAGCATCTGTTCGCGGTCAGGGTTCGCGTCGTCGCCGTTCTGGACGCCGACACGGTAGTCGTAGAGCGCGCGGAGGTCGTCGCTCACCGCCGTCGCCGCTTGCTGCACCTCGCCGTCGACGTCCAGATCGGCGTACTCGTTCGCGAGCTCCTTCAGCCGCTCGGTCTGCTCCGGGCTCGGCGTGCCGCCGACCGTGTCCTGGGCGAAGAAGGCCTCGAGCTCCGTGTCGACGGCGGCCACGCTCTGGCACTGCAGGAGATCGGCACCCCCGGTGCAGCCGGACAGGACGAGAACGCCGAGGAGCCCGCACGAGACAGTGAACCGCTTCATGCCTGCACGGTACCGGGTGCTGGACGGCCTCCGCTTCGGAGGCCGCGCATGGGGTGTGGATAACTCCGTGGGCCGGGAGGTGATCGTTGCGAGGATGCAGGGATGGAGCAGCCCGCGTCGATCATCGCCGATTTCGTGCGGCGTCGGCTGCGGACCGAGGGGGTGGATCCGGCGACCGACCCGGAGCGGGCGCGGGAGGTCGCCCGGGCGGAGGTGCGGCGTCACGACGATCGGGCGCTCGCGCGGGGCGGCGTGCTGGTTGAGGACGAGGCGGCGTGCGTGCGGGACGTGCTGGCGGCGGTGAGCGGCTTCGGTGCTCTGCAGCCGCTGCTCGACGACCCGGGCATCGAGGAGGGTGTGGGTCAACGGCGATGGGGTCGTGCATACGGCGCGGGGTGGGGTGGCGGAGCGAACGGCGTTGCGGTGGGACGAGGCGACGGTTCGGGATCTGGTGGAGAGGATGCTGCAGGCGACGGGGCGGCGGGTGGACATCGGGCAGCCGTTCGTCGACGCGTCGCTGCCGGACGGATCGCGGCTGCATGTGGCGATCGCCGATGTCGTGCGTGGGTCGTGGGCGGTGAACATCCGCAAGTTCCTTCCCGGGCACCGCTCGCTCGATGCGCTCGTGATGCAGGGGGCGCTCACCCCCGAGGCCGCGCGGGCCCTCGGGAAGGCGATGCGGACGGGCGCATCCGTGATCGTGTCGGGGGCGACTCACGCGGGCAAGACGACGATGCTCGGGGCGCTGCTCGCCGCCTGCGCGGCGGACCAGCGCATCATCACGGTGGAGGAGACGTTCGAGCTCGCGGTGGAGGGCCCCGATGTGGTCGCGCTGCAGGGGCGTCAGCCGAGCCTCGAGGGGACCGGCGAGATCACGCTGCGGCGGTTGGTGAAGGAGGCCCTGCGGATGCGACCGGACCGGCTCGTGGTGGGGGAGGTGCGCGATGCGGAAGCGCTCGACCTCGTGCTCGCGCTGAACACGGGCGTGCCCGGCGCATGCACGGTCCACGCCAACTCCGCCGCGGAGGCACTCGACAAGCTGTGCCTGCTGCCCCTGCTCGCCGGCCGGAACATCGACCGCGGCTTCGTCGCCCCGGCGATCGCGTCGTCCGTCGACCTCGTCGTCCACTGCACGCGCGATGCGGCGGGGCGCCGATACGTCGAGGAGATCATCGCCCCGACGGGTGAGGTGATCGAGGGGCGGGTGCTCAGCAGGCCGGTCTTCGGAGCCGGGCGCCCCCGCGGCCGATCGGCCCCGGGCGGCTCGGAGGTCCTCGCATGACGATCCTGCTCGGTGCGACGCTCGCGGCCGGCGTGCTCCTGATCCTGTCACCGTGGCTGTGGCCGGCAGGGGAACGCTCCGCGTCCTCTCCGCGTCGCGGTCGCCTGGCTCGTCTCGCGGGCGAGGCGGGGTTCCCGGCGGTGCAGACCCGCTCTATCCTGATCGGCATCGCCGGTGCCGCGCTCGGCGCCGCCTCCCTCGCCTGGCTCGTCACGGGGAGCGCCGCGCTCGCGATCCTCGCCGGGCTGGCCGGAGGCACGGTGCCGATCGCCTACCTGCGTGGCCGCCGTCTGCGGCTGCGGCGTCTGCGGCGCCAGCTCTGGCCCGACGTCTGCGACCTGCTGATCGCCGCGATCCGGGTCGGTCTGTCGCTCCCCGACGCGGTGGCCACCCTCGCGGAATCGGCTCCACCGCCGCTCCGCCCCGCGTTCGACGTGTTCGCCCGAGACCTGCGGAGCAGCGGACGGTTCGACGCCAGTCTCGACCGGCTGAAAGCCGTCCTCGCTGATCCTCTCGGGGACCGGATCATCGAGACCCTTCGGATGGCGCGGCAGGTCGGTGGCACCGAGCTCATCGGCGTGCTGCGGGCGCTCTCGTCGTCCGTGCGTGCCGACGCGGCGCTCCGCGGCGAGGTCGAGGCGCGGCAGTCGTGGATCCGCGGGGCGGCCGTCCTCGGAGCCGTGGCGCCGTGGGTCATCCTCACCCTCCTGATCCTGCGCCCGGAGGGGGCCAAGGCCTATGGCACGCCGGAAGGGATCGCCGTGATCGTCGTCGGCGCGGTCGTGTCGGTCGTCGCATTCCGCCTCATGATCCGGATCGGTCGGCTGCCCGAGCCCCGTCGGTGGTTCGGGTGAGCGGGCTCTCCGCGCTCGCCGTGGCCGTGCTGCTCGGCGGGGGATTCGCCGCGGGTGTCCTCTCGCTTCTGGCGGACCTCCCGCGGTGGCGGGCGGCGTCGCTCGCGTCGCGGATCGCGCCGTACGTGCGGGACGCCGTCGATGACGAGGTGTTGCCGCGGGACGCCTTCCCCAGACCAGGCACCCTGCCCGCCGGAGGGTTCCGCCTCGGTGCGCGCGGGGCGCGGGCGCTCGACCGTCTGCTCGGCGGGACGGAAGCTCTCCGACGGCGGCTCGCGCAAGCGGGGTCCGCACTCGATCCCGTCGCCTTCCGCGGTCGTCAGCTCGCGGTGATCGTGGGCGGAATCGCTGCCGGAGCGCTCGCCGTCATCGTTCTCGTCGTGATCGGTCGGTGGTCGCTTCCGGTCGGGTCGATCCCGCTCCTCGCGGGAGCGGCGGCCGGTGTCGGGTACGACCTGCGACTGTCGGCGCGGGTGCGTGGGCGGAAGGTGCGTCTGACCGAGGAGCTGCCGACGACGCTGGAGTTCCTGGCCCTCTGTCTCTCGGCGGGCGAGGGGTTCCTCGATGCCGTGAAGCGCGTGGCCGGTGTGGGGTCGGGCGAGCTCACGGTCGAGCTGCGTCACGTGGTAGTGGAAGTCGGGACGGGGTCGCCGCTGGCGGATGCGCTGACGGCGATGGCGGCTCGTCTGGAGCTTCCCGGGTTGACGCGGGCGGTGGACCAGATCGTCGCGGCGCTCGAACATGGCGCGCCGCTCGCCGCCGTCCTGCGCGCTCAGGCTGACGACACGCGGGAGGAGGCCAAGCGCACGCTCATCGAGCAGGCCGGACGGAAGGAGATCTTCATGCTGCTGCCGCTGGTCTTCCTGATCCTGCCGCTGTCCGTCGTGTTCGCGATCTACCCTGGTCTGTTCATCTTGCGCCTCGGCATCGGGTGAGTGGTCGGCGGGAAAGGGCGCGAGGGCTTACGTTTGCTCTATGGGAAGCCTCGAGTACAACAGCTCTCGTCCGCCGATCGACGTCGAGGACACCCTGCTGGCGCATCTGAAGATCGTGATCTCCACCAAGCTCCGTCGCCAGGAGAGCTTCATGATGACGTGGCCCTCGGGAAGGAAGAGCCCCGGCCGGCTCTCCGCGTGGATGCACCCGGCCATCCCGCTGGTGCTCGAGTTCGACGCCGACCCGGTCCCGGCGATAGACCCGGCCCGGGTCAGCCACATGATGGAGCGCTTGAACGCGCGCGGCGAACTCCTCATCGACGAGTTCACCTCCTGACGCTGCGGCGGCTCTCCGAGGTGCTCAGACGTCCCAGTCCGGCAATCCGCCGAGGTCTGCGGCGAGGGTTCCGTCGTCGGACGCCCTGACCTGGAAGAGGAACACCCGCGAAGTCGGGTGGACGAGGACGCTGGCGAGGCCGTCCGACGTGGCGAACGAGACGAAAGTGGGTTCGACGCGCGCGGCGGCTTCGATCCGCTCGCGGAGGGCGACGACATCCGTGCCGCGAGGCAGGAGATAGGTGAGCCCGTCGATCTCGACCCGCGCCCGCATCTCATCGTAAGGTCCGGGGCGCATGCGTGACAGGCTATCCCTCGTCGTGGTGTCCGGACCCGGGGTTGTGCGATTCACGCGACGGGAGTACAGAACCGCGCCGCTTCGCCCTTCGCGCACCGACGACGATGATGACGGCGACGAGGATCACCACGCCGACGACGATCGCGATCAGCACCGGTAGACGACCATGAAGGCCGCCCCTGTGGATAACGTCCGCGCCGCGACGGGTCTCCGATGCACACTGGCGGCATGATCTCTCGTGCGCGCTCGATGCTCCGTGCCCTCCACGACGACGAACGGGGAGACGTGCCCGGCTGGGTGCTCGTGACCCTGATGACCGCGGGCCTCGTCGTGCTCATCTGGGCGGTCGCCGGACCCGCGCTCACCTCCCTCTTCGAGCAGGCCATCCAGCGGGTGTCGGGGCTCTGACATGCGTGCGCCTGCGGGGGTGACCGACGACCGCGGGTCGAACCCGGTGGAGTTCCTCCTCGTCGGCGCCCTGCTCACCGCGCTCACCCTCGCGGTGCTGCAACTGGCGTTCGCGATCTACGTGCGCAACGTCGTCCATGACGCCGCCGTGGAGGGGGCGTACTACGCGGCTCTCGCCGACACGACGGCCGCGGAGGGGGAAGAGCGGGCGCGCGAGGTCATCCGTCGTGCGGTCGGCCCCTCCTATGCAGACGACATCACGGTGGCCTCGGCACGGCGGGGCGGACAGGAGACCGTCGAGGTCCGCATCCGGACGATGCTCCCGGTGTTCGGGCTCGTCGGTGTCCCTGCGGCCTTGCAGGTGGAGGCCCACGCACCGGGGGAGTCGTTCGATGCGCGATGACACGGGGTCGAGCTCGCTGGAGTTCATCGCCGTCGGCGTGATCATGCTCGTGCCGCTGCTGTACCTCGTGATCGCCGTGGGCTCGGTGCAGGAGCAGTCGCTGGGCGTGGAGGCCGCGGCGCGGCAGGCCGCCCGTGCCATCGCCTCGGCGCCCGACATCGCAGCGGCGGCAGACCGGGGGGAGGAGGTGCTGGACGGGGTCGTCGCGGAGTACGGCATCGATCGCGGAGCGGTCGACGTTGCGGTGTCGTGCCGTTCCCGGACCTCAGGCTGTCCAGCGGCGGGAGCGACGGTGGTCGTCACGGTCTCGACGCGGGTACCGCTGCCGCTCGTGCCAGGCGTGCTCGGACTCGACCAGGCGACCTCCGTCCCCGTCGAAGCCGTATCGGTGCAGAAGGTGTCTCGGCGATGGGGCGGGGGATGAGGGGGCGCGTGCCGGCGCCGAAGCAGCACGGTGAGGGCGACGACGACGGGAGCGTGCTGCTGCTCGTGCTCGGCTACCTGATCCTCGCGCTCGCCGTGCTGTTCGTGTGCGTCTGCGCCACCGACCTCTACATCACCCAGAAGCGGCTGGACGGGCTCGCGGATGCGGCGGCGCTCGCCGGAGCGGACGGGTTCACGCTGGAGGTGGAGGGGGAGACGCCCCGGGCGACGCTCACCGATGCCGGGGTGGCCGAGCAGGTGGTGCCGCTCATCCGTGACGCGGGGTGGGAGGCGACCGTGGTCGATGCGGGCACCCCCGACGGCGTGAGCGCGCGCGTCACCGTCGCGGCCGTCTGGCACCCGCCCCTGCTCTCCCCGTTCGTGCCGGACGGGGTGCCGCTGCAGGCGACGGCGACGAGCCGCACAGCGCTGCGCTGAGGGATCGGGCGCTCAGTCGCCGGCGGGGTCCGGCGTGCGCGGGGGCGTCCGGGGGACGAACCGGGGGATCCAGCGGAGGAAACCGGCGGCGCCGACGAGTCCGATCAGGCCCATGGCTCCCGTCGCGAACGACAGGGAGGCGACCGCGGTGATGCCCGAGACGAGGAGCGGAGCGACCGCGCCGCCGGCATCGGTCAGCGTGCGCCACGACCCGAGGAACGCGGCGGGGTCGTGCTTCGGGGCGACGTCCGCGCCGAGGGTGAGGAGGATGCCGCTCGACAGTCCGTTGCCGACGCCGAGGACCGCGGCGAACATGCCGAACCAGAGCACCGCGGAGTCGAGGTCGTGCGTGACCGACAGGGCGAGGAACCCGGCGCCCATCAGCACCATCGCGGGCATCGCCGCCCAGAGCCGGCCGAAGCGATCCATCACCTGGCCACTGGCGTAGAACAGGGCGAAGTCGATGGCGCCGGACACCCCGACGACGAGAGCGATGGTCGACGCGTCGAGGCCCAGGGAGAGCCCCCACAGCGGGAGGACGACCTGCCGTGCCGACCGCACCGCCGAGAGCGAGGCCGCAGCGAGTCCGAGCCGACCGAGCACTCCGCGCTGCTGCCACATGGTCTGGAAGATCCCGGCCCGCTCGACGGTGGGGATCGACCCGGTCACCGCCTCTCCGCTGTCCTCCACGAATCGATCGGTCGTCCGCAGCGGGGCGACGGTCTTCTCGGGGTCCGGTCCGAAGAGCACGAGCACGACCATGACCACGAGGCAGGCGAGGAAGAACCAGATCGCCGCGGCCTCGGTGCCGAAGAGCTGCAGCAGACCCGCGGAGACGAACGGGCCGATGAAGATACCCAGACGGAAGCTGCCGCCGAGCAGGGAGAGCGAGCGGGCGCGGAACGCCAGCGGCACCCGCGTGGTCATGAACGCGTGCCGGGCGAGCCCGAACGCCGCGGCGCACAGGCCCAGGAGGAACACGGACGCCGCGAGGACCCCGAGCGACGGCGCGAACACCATGCCGACGGCGGCGAGGATGGCGATGACGCCCGCGATCACCATCGTGAAGCGCTCGCCGATGCGCCCCACGGCCCAGCCGGCCGGGAGGTTGCCGCACAGCTGACCGACCACGAGCGCCGAGGCGACGAGGGCGGCGAAGGCGACGTCGGCCCCCATGGACGCGGCGATGACTGGGATGAGCGGGATGACCGCACCTTCGCCGAGGGAGAAGAGGACGGTCGGCAGGTACACCATCGGTCCGAACTGGCGGAGGACCGTGGATGCACTGCTCACGCCCTTCACGCTACTCCGGTCGGCGCGGACGACCGGACACCACCGTCCCCGCGCGCGCGGGCGGCACGTTAGGCTGAGGTGTCATGCTCGAACTAGATCTCTCCGCCGAAATCCAGGCGCTCAGGCACACCTTCGGCGACATCAGCGAGGTCGTCGATGTCAACCGTCTCCGCGAGGACATCGCGCGTCTCAGCGAGGAGGCCGGCGCGCCCGACCTCTGGGACGACACCGAGAACGCCCAGAAGGTCACCAGCGCCCTGAGCCATCGTCAGTCGGAGCTCGCCCGCATCACCGGCATCGCCCAGCGCCTCGACGACCTCGAGGTGCTCGTCGATCTGGCGAACGAGATGGGCGACGAGGAGTCGGCGGTCGAGGCCCGCAAGGAGCTCCAGACCCTCACCGACCTCATCAACCAGCTTGAGGTGCAGACGCTGCTCGACGGGGAGTACGACGAGCGCAGCGCCATCGTCACCATCCGCTCCGGCGCCGGCGGCGATGACGCCACCGACTTCGCCGAGATGCTCATGCGCATGTACCTGCGTTGGGCGGAGCGTCACAAGTACCCCGTGAAGGTCATGGACACTTCGTACGCGGAGGGCGCGGGCATCAAGTCGGCGACCTTCGAGATCGACGCGCCCTACGCCTTCGGCACGATCTCGGTCGAGGCGGGCACACACCGCCTCGCCCGCATCAGCCCGTTCGGCTCGGCGGACAAGCGCCAGACGTCGTTCGCCGCCGTCGAGGTCATCCCCCTCATGGAGGAGGCGACCGAGGTCGACATCCCCGAGAGCGACATCCGGGTCGACGTCTTCCGCTCTTCGGGCCCCGGCGGCCAGTCCGTCAACACGACCGACTCCGCCGTGCGCATCACGCACCTCCCGACCGGCATCGTCGTGTCGATGCAGAACGAGAAGTCGCAGATCCAGAACCGCGCCGCGGCCATGCGCGTGCTGCAGAACCGTCTCCTCCTGCTGCAGAAGGAGCAGGAAGCGGCCAAGAAGAAGGAGCTCGCGGGCAACATCACCGCGAGCTGGGGCGATCAGATGCGCTCCTATTTCCTCTACGGTCAGCAGCTCGTGAAGGACCTCCGTACGGGCCAGGAGTCCGGGAACCCGGCCGCCGTGTTCGACGGCGACCTCGACGACTTCATCTCGGCGGGCATCCGCTGGCGCAAGCGCAAAGACGAGGACTGACCCCTGACCACGAAGGCCCCGGGAGCTCCCGGGGCCTTCGTCGTGCCGTGCGAACGGGTCAGCGTGCCGACGCCTCGACGGTCACGCGCGCGACCTCCTGCAGCATCTCGTTCGTGATGACGATCACGTAGGACGGGCTCTCCGCGACGTCGAACGAGACGGTGCCCTCCGCCGTGGAACCGGCGTCCTGCTCGCTGGACTCCAGCGTCGCCTCGCCGAAGATGTCGTAGTCGCCCTCGGTGCCGTCTGCGGTCTCGACGGAGAAGTACACCGGGTTGACGTAGGTCATCCCATCGAGGGTCTCCCAGGCGACGTCGATCACCAGGTACCCACCGTTCGCGGCCTCGAAGTCCGTGCCGTTGGTGGGACCGTACGTGGCCGAGCGGATCGTGACCTCGGCCGTGCCCGACAGCTGCGGCACGGCGACCGGCTCGCCGAGTCTGCCCTCGGCGATCTCCCCGGTCCCCGCGTCGCCGGTGTCGTCGGTCTCCGGCGCCGGGCTCTGGCTCGTGCCCTCGTCGTAGTCCGGAAGGGTGACCGGGCGCACGGTGTTCGCGACGGCCAGCACGAAGAAGATGCTCACGACGATCGCGACGATGCCGCCGAGCACCGACACCCCGAGCCCGGTGATCCCCGGCCACTTGGTGCCCTTCAGGAACAGGGAGATGAGCGAGACGATGAATCCGGCCGCCAGGAGGAACCAGGCGAACGGCAGCGTCACAGGGATGAACGCGAGGAGGAGGCCGAGTGCGGCGAGTCCGAGGCCGACGAGCCCCAGCACCGAGACCTTCTTCGGCGCCGCGGGAGCCGGCGCCTGACCGGGATACGAGCCCTGGCCGGGGTACACGCCCTGGCCGGGATACGTCCCCTGTCCCGGATACGTGCCCTGACCACCCGGCGCCTGGCTCGGGTATCCGCCGGCGCTCTGCGCGCCCGGGTACGCGCCCGGTGCCGGGTATCCGCCCTGGCCCTGGTACGCGTTCTGCCCGAGAGCGGCAGGCGCCGCCGGGGGATACGGCGCTGAGCCCTCGGCTCCGGCCGGCGGGACGATCGGCGCCGCGCCCGGGAGGTCGTGCGCGCCGCTGGCCGGTGCGGTCCAGTCCTGGGCCGGCTCCGGCGCGACGATGAACTCGGTCGCCGGCTCGTCCGGAGCGATCTCGCGCTCAGCGGCGACGGGCTCGGGAGCGACGGTCTCCGCCGACGCCGTCGGCTCCTCTCCGAGGGGAGCGCCGTCGTCGGCCGCGGCGGGGTCCTCCGCCGGGGTGCTCTCCGCGGCCGCGTCTTCGGCCGTCGTCGCGGTGGTGTCGTCGGTCGCCGCGGTCGCCGCGGTCGTCTCCGGCGCGAAGTGCTCGGTCCACTGCTGGCCGTCCCACCAGCGCAGGCGCCCGGAGCCGTCGTCGTACCAACCAGCCGGTGTCGTCATGGGGATCCCCTCCGTGTGTGCGCTCGCGTGGGCACGCGAATCGACACTCCATGTATAGCAGCGGGCGACGACGCCGCGGGGCCGGAGAACACGGAGGAATCACGGGGCGGCGCGCGGCGCGGCGGGGTGTCGTGCCGAGCCGCAGGCGGTGGCGCGCTTAGGCTCGAATCGCCATGATTCGGTTCGAGAACGTCACGAAACGCTACCGCGGGACGTCGAAGCCCGCCCTGTCCGGTGTCGACTTCGAGGTGCAGCGCGGGGAGTTCGTCTTCCTCGTCGGCGCCTCCGGGTCCGGCAAGTCCTCCTGTCTGCGCCTGATCCTCCGCGAGGATGTGCCGACGAGCGGTCGGGTGGCCGTTCTCGGACGCGACCTGCGGGCGCTCGCGAACCGGAAGGTGCCCTACTTCCGTCGGCACATCGGCTCGGTGTTCCAGGACTTCCGGCTGCTGCCGTCCAAGACCGTGCATCAGAACGTCGCCTTCACGCTGCAGGTCACCGGCTCGTCCCGCGGCTTCATCCAGCAGGCGGTCCCCGAGGCGCTCGCCCTCGTCGGGCTCGACGGCAAGGAGAAGCGCATGCCGCACGAGCTCTCCGGCGGTGAGCAGCAGCGCGTCGCGATCGCCAGGGCGCTCGTCAACCGCCCTCAGGTGCTGCTGGCTGACGAGCCCACCGGCAACCTCGACCCCGCGACCTCGGTCGACATCATGCAGCTGCTCGCCCGGATCAACGCCGGCGGCACCACGGTGCTCATGGCCACGCACGAGGCCGGATTCGTCGACCAGATGCGCCGCCGCGTGATCGAACTCCGTGACGGCGAGATGGTCCGAGACGAGGTGCACGGCGGATACGGCGACACCTCGAACATCCCCCGCCTGGTGCCGGAGGAGGTCCGCGGCGCCGCGGCTGCCGCCGCTCTCACGGCCGTGCAGGAGGTGCAGCGCCAGACCGCCGACCTCTCGGTGGTCCGCGCCGCACTGGCCGAGGAGGTGGAGGCTCAGCGTCGGGCCGCCGCGGCGTCTCCCGCGGTCACCGCGCCCGCCCCTGACCCGATGCCGCAGGTGGTCGAGCCGCCGGAGCCCGCGCGGGATCCGGGCGTGGTCGAACCGCCGGATGTCGTGCACCCTCCGGCTGCATCGTCGCCGCCCGCTGCCGCGCGCCCCGCACCCGGGGGGCCGCGCACTCATCCGATCGTGATCCCCGAGGTGGACGTCGCCGAACTCGGCGTCGCGGACCGCCTCGGCCTGTCGGACCAGGATGACGAGGAAGTGGGTCCGACCTCATGAGAATCGGCCTGATCCTGACCGAGGCCCTCGTCGGCCTGCGGCGCAACATCTCGATGGTGATCTCCGTCGTGCTCGTCACGTTCGTGTCGCTGACGTTCGTCGGCGCCGCGATCCTCATGCAGTCGCAGATCGGCGTGATGCGCGGCTACTGGGCCGAGCGCGCCCAGGTGGCGGTATACATGTGCTCCGCGGTGTCGGAGTCGGACACCTGCGTGGACGGCGCGGCGAGCGAGGAGCAGGTCGCCGCCGTGCGCGCCCAGCTGGAGGGCGACGCGCTGTCGCCGCTCATCAGCTCCATGACCTTCGACACGAAGGAGGAGACGTACGCCAAGCTCGTCGAGCAGGTGGGGGAGGAGCAGGCCAGCGTGCTCTCGCCCGACCAGGCGTTCGAGGTCTTCTTCGTCACCATGAAGGACCCCGGGCAGTCGCAGGTGCTCGCCGAGGCGTTCAGCGGCCAAGCAGGAGTGGAGCAGGTCCAGGACCAGCTCCAATACCTCGAACCGCTGTTCTCCGCGCTCACGGTGGCCACCTACATCGCCGTCGGCATCGCCGTGCTCATGCTCATCGCCGCGACGCTGCTGATCGGCACGACGATCCGGTTGTCGGCCTACGCGCGGCGCAAGGAGATCGGCATCATGCGCCTCGTGGGCGCGTCGAACCGCTTCATCCAGACGCCGTTCGTGCTGGAGGGCGTGTTCGCCGCGCTGCTGGGCTCCGCCCTGGCCAGTGCCGCCGTCGTCGCGGGCATGCACTTCGGCGTGAACGGCTACCTGCGCGGCCGCGTGCCCTTCATCACCACCTGGGTGACCATGCAGGATGCTGCCCTCGTCGTCCCGGTCCTCGTCGGGATCGGCGTGGTCCTCGCGGCCCTGTCGGCGGGCTTCGCGATCCGACGGTGGCTGCGCACCTGATATCCTGAAAGGCTGCTCGGCCGATCCGCTGCCGAGCCGTCCACAGCACCACAGCACAGGAGATCATCATGCCCAGGGAACGCGGGGAGAAGGTCATCGCGACCAATCGTCGCGCGCGTCACGACTACACCATCGAGAAGTCGTACGAGGCGGGGATGGTGCTCACCGGCACCGAGGTGAAATCGCTCCGTCAGGGGCGCGCGAACCTCAGCGACGGGTACGCGTTCGTGAAGGGCAACGAGGTCTTCCTCGACGCCGTGCACATCCCGGAGTACTCGCAGGGGCACTGGACGAACCACTCGGCCAAGCGCATCCGCAAGCTCCTCCTGCACCGAGAGGAGATCGCGAAGCTCGCTCACGCCGTCTCCGCGGGCGGATACACGCTCATCCCGCTCAAGCTGTACTTCTCGGACGGTCGCGCCAAGGTCGAGATCGCCCTCGCGAAGGGCAAGCGCGAGTACGACAAGCGTCAGACCCTCCGCGAACGCCAGGACACCCGTGAGGCCGAGCGGGCGATGCGGCTGCGCAACCGGGTGGGCGAGTAGCCGCCTGCGCTCAGAGGCTCGGCGTGAAGCCGAACACCCGGCCGAGGAACGCGAGCTCGCGTTCCAGCGCGTCGACGATGGTCTCCGCGCTGCGGAACCCGTGGCCCTCTCCCGGGTAGAGCACGTACTCGTGGTCGATGCCGTTCGCCGCCAGCGCGTCGCGGATGGCCTCGGACTGGGACGGCGGCACGACGCGGTCCTCCCCGCCCTGCAGCAGCAGCACCGGCACGTCGATGCGGTCGGCGTGGGTCAGAGGCGAGCGCTCGATGTACACGTCCTCGGCGGCGGGGAGCGGACCGACGAGGCCGTCGAGGTACGACGCCTCGAAGTCGTGGGTCTCGGCGGCGAGCATCCGCAGATCCGCGACGCCGTAGCGGCTGATGCCCGCGGCGAACGTGCCACCCCGCACGAGCGCCGAGAGCACCGTCCAGCCGCCCGCCGAGCCGCCGCGGATGGCGATGCGCGCGGGATCGGCGAGCCCGGCGTCGGCGAGCCCGCGGGCGGCCGCGATCACGTCGTCGACGTCCACGACGCCCCACTGTCCCTGCAGGCGGTCGCGGTACGCCCGGCCGTAACCGGTGGACCCGCCGTAGTTCACGTCGAGGACCCCGATTCCCCGGCTCGTGAAGAAGGCGATCGAGGCGGAGGCCGCTCCCGTGACGTGGGCGGTGGGCCCGCCGTGCACGAGCACGATGTAGGGCGGGAGCTCGCCGGCGGCGCCGCGGGGCTCTCCGGGCGCGGCGGGCGGATAGGCGAAGGCGTGCACCGGGCCGTGCGCCCCCTCCACGACGAGCTGCTGGGCCGCCGGCATCCAGTCCTCGTCGACCGGAGCGCCGCCGGTGACGGTCTCGACGGCCCCGCTGTCCACGTCGACGCACCAGACGCCGGAGGTCACGCGCGAGCCGTCTCCGCTGAGCAGGACGCGGGAGCCGGAGACGTCGTCCACACTGAGATGCCCGTCGGCCGGGACCGCGATCGCGCGCGTCTCGCCGTCCGGGGACACGAGCTGCACCTCGTCGCGTCCGTCGGTGCGGACGGCCACGAGGCGGCCGTCCGCCAGCGGCTGGAACCAGCGGTTGCCGAGCACCCACAGGCCGTAGCCGGTGTCGGCGTCGGATGAGGTGAGCGGGCGCGAGGCGCCGGGCTGGAGGCCGTCGAGCGCGAGGTGCTGGAGCTGCCAGCGTCCCGAGCCGTCGTCGGCGAATACGAGCGCGTCGTCGCCGATCCATTCCGGCTGCAGGGCGGCGGAGGCGGGGACCCGGGTGATCGTCCCGCCGGCCGCCGATCCGATCGCGAGCGTGGCGCTCTCCCAGGGCATGCTGTCCGCCTGCCATTCGACCCAGGCGACGCGGCTGCCGTCGGGCGAGAGCGCGGGATGGGCGAAGAAGCCGGGACCCTCGACGATCACCCGGATCGCGGAGGCGTCCTCGGCGGCCGAACCGTCCACGGGGATCTCCACGATCGCGCGGCGGTGCGGGTCGGTCGAGAGGTCTTCCCGCACGGCCAGCAGTCGGCCGCTCTGCACGCGCAGCCCGCCGTACGCGGGGCCGGCGGCGGTGAGGGGGCTCGGCTCCGTCCCGCGGTCCATCCGGTGCACGCGCTGGTCGGCTCCGGAGACGAAGTACAGGGTGTCGCCGTCGACGGTCCAGGCGCCGCCCCCGTACTCGTGCACGCGGGAGCGGGCGTTCCAGGGTGCCGGGAGGATCTCCGCGCCCGTCGAGCTGCGCACCGTGACGCGTCCGCCCTCGGCCGGGACCGACTCGGCCCACCACACCTCGTCGCCCACGAAGCGGGCCCCGTCGATGCGCGGCGCCGCTCCAGCGACGGCTGCGGCGGTGAAGGGGGAGGACCAGGAGCCGAACGGTGAGGACATGCCTCGAGCCTACGGGCGGTGACACACGGCGTCACACTCGTGCGGCGGGCCGAGGGCGTGTTCTAGGTTTCTGGAAACGCCCGGTTCATCCCGGGCGTGGAGCGACAGCCGAGCCCGGCACCCGCCCGCGAACGACGTGCTCTTCGTCGTGCGCGGACCCCGGCCCCTGTCCCCTGGAGAGAAGATGTCTTCCACGTTCGACGCCTCCCACGCCTCCCGCGTGCCGTTCTCCTTCGAGCTCTACCCGCCGCGCTCGGAGTCGAGCCAGGAGGCCCTGCATGAGACCGTCCGTCGTCTCGCCGCGGCCGGCCCGGAGTTCCTGTCGGTGACCTACGGTGCCGGCGGCTCGACCGGCGGCCGCTCGCTCGATGTGCTGCGCTTCATCCGGGAGCACACCGACGTCGAACCCCTCGCTCATCTCACGTGCGTCGGCAACACCTACGCCGGCGCCACCGCGCTCATCCGGGAGTTCCTCGACGCCGGGATCCTCCGCTTCCTCGCCCTGCGCGGAGACCCGCCCGCCGGGCAGAGCGAGCCCTTCCTCGGCGACCTGGAGAGCGCGGCCCAGCTCGTGCAGCTCATCGATCGCGTCCAGGCCGAGCGCGCGCCGTACCAGGAGTCTCCGGTCCCCGGTCTCCCCGGAGCCGCGCTCGTCGCCCCGCGGCAGAAGGTCGACATCGCGGTCGCCGCCTTCCCGAAGGGGCACCCCCGGGCCACGCACCGCACGCAGGATGTCGAGGCGCTGCTCGCCAAGCAGGCCGCGGGCGCGACCTTCGCCATCACGCAGCTCTTCTTCCACCCCGATGACTACCTCGCCTTCGTGGAGCGCGCCCGCGCCGGAGGCGTCACCATCCCGATCCTCCCCGGCATCATGCCGATCACGTCGCCGGCCCGGCTGGCCCGGGTGCTGGAGCTGACCGGGGAGGACCTGCCCAGCGAACTCGCGATCGCCCTCGATGTCGAGCCGACCGCCGAGGGGCGGCGGGAGATCGGGATCTCCTGGGCCGCGCGCCTCGCCGCCGACGTCGTCGCCGGCGGGGCCCCCGGCGTGCATCTGTACGCCTTCAACCAGCACGAGACCGTCCTGACCGTCCTCGCCGAAGCCGGCATCGTCCCGGCGCTCCGGCACTAGTCCCCGCCGAAAGGAAACACCATGACCGCATTCCCCGAGGGCACCATCCTCGGCTACCCCCGCATCGGCCGTCGCCGCGAGCTCAAGAAGGCCGTCGAGGCGTTCTGGGCCGGCCGCATCGACGAGCAGGAGCTGGAGCGGACGGCCGCGGAACTGCGCGCGGCGACCCGCGAGCGTCTGGCCTCGCTCGGTCTCGGTCGCACGGACTCGGCCATCCCGGAGTCCTTCTCCTTCTACGACCAGGTCCTCGACGCCGCCGTCACGGTCGGCGCGATCCCCGCCCGCTTCGACGACCTCCGCGAGGCCGACGGGTCGATCGGACTCTCCGCCCTGTTCACCGTCGCCCGCGGCGAGGGCGAGCGGGCGCCGCTGGAGATGACGAAGTGGTTCGACTCGAACTACCACTACCTCGTGCCGGAGATCGGTCCGGAGACGGTGTTCTCCCTCGCCAGCGACCGCCTGGTGCGCGAGGTCGCCGAGGCCGTCGCCGCCGGCTTCGTCCCGCGTCCCGTGGTCGTCGGACCGGTCACGCTGCTGGCGCTCGCGAAGGCGTCGGACGACGCGCCGGAGGGCTTCGAGCCGCTCTCGCGGCTGGAGGACGTCCTGCCGGTCTACGTCGAGCTGCTCGCCCGTCTGCGCGCCGCGGGCGCCGAATGGGTGCAGCTCGACGAGCCCGCCCTCGTGAGCGAGTCCCTGCCGGCGACCACCGCACAGCTCGCCTCCGCCGCGGAGCGCGCGCTCGGGGTGCTCGGGAACGCCGAAGAGCGTCCCTCGATCCTCGTCGCGGCGCCGTACGCGAGCCTCGGCGAGACCTTCGCGACCGTGGCCGCCGCCCCCGTCGAGGCCATCGCCGTGGATCTCGTGCGCGGCACGGTGCCCGACGCGGTGCCGGGCCTCGAGGGCAAGACCCTCGTCGGCGGTGTGATCGACGGTCACAACATCTGGCGTGGCGACCTCTCCGCGGCGTTCGACTCTCTGGAGGCGCTCCGCGCGCTCGGAGCCCCGGTGGCGGCATCGACCTCGACCTCGTTGCTGCACGTGCCGCACGACGTGGAGGACGAGACGGCGCTGGACGCGCGCCTGGTGTCCTGGCTCGCCTTCGCGGATCAGAAGGTGCAGCAGGTCGTGACCCTCGCCCGCGGCCTGTCCGAAGGGCGCACGGCGATCGGGGCCGAGCTGGACGCCGCGACCGCTGCGCTGCAGGACCGCCTGACCGCACCCGGCGTGCGCGACGGTGCGGTGCGTTCCCGTGCGCTGAGCGACGCCGACTTCGCCCGTGCCCCGTACCAGGAGCGGGAGGAGGCGCAGAACGCCCTCGGCCTGCCGGCGCTGCCCCTGACGACGATCGGCTCCTTCCCGCAGACCGGCGACATCCGTCGCGCCCGGGCCCAGTTCCTCCGCGGCGAGATCCCCGAGGACGACTACGAGGAGTTCCTGCGCCGTGAGGTCGCCGCGGTCGTCTCCCTGCAGGAGGACCTCGGTCTCGACGTCCTCGTGCACGGTGAGCCGGAGCGCAACGACATGGTGCAGTACTTCGCGGAGAACCTCGACGGCTTCGCGGTCACGCAGCACGGCTGGGTGCAGTCGTACGGCTCGCGAGCCACGCGCCCGTCGATCCTCTGGGGAGACGTCTCGCGTCCCGCGCCCATCACGGTCGCCTGGTCGGCGTACGCGCAGTCGCTCACGGCGAAGCACATGAAGGGGATGCTCACGGGCCCCGTCACGATCCTCGCGTGGTCCTTCGTCCGCGACGACCAGCCGCTGGGGGAGACGGCGAACCAGGTGGCGCTGGCGCTCCGCGACGAGATCGCCGACCTGGAGGCCGCGGGCATCCAGGTGATCCAGGTCGACGAGCCGGCGCTCCGGGAGCTGCTCCCGCTGAAGCAGGCCGACCAGCCGGCGTACCTCGACTGGTCCGTCGCCTCATTCCGTCTGGCCACGGGCGGCGCTGCGGCGGCGACCCAGGTGCACACCCACCTCTGTTACTCGGAGTTCGGCGTCGTGATCGACGCGATCCGTGCGCTCGACGCGGACGTCACGTCCATCGAGGCGGCCCGGAGCCGCATGGAGGTCGTCGCGGACATCGCCGAGGTGGGCTTCGACCACGGCATCGGCCCCGGCGTGTACGACATCCACTCGCCGCGCGTGCCCACCGTGGAGGAGGTCGAGTCCCTGCTGCGGCGCGCGGTGGAGGAGATCCCGCTCCGGCAGCTCTGGGTGAACCCGGACTGCGGTCTGAAGACCCGTGGATACGCCGAGACCACGGCGTCGCTGCGGAACATCGTCGAGGCCACGCGGCGCGTGCGCGAGGACGTGGTGGTCACCGCCTGACGCGGTCGTCCCCGGACACACGAAGGCCCTCCCGGTGCGCCCGGGAGGGCCTTCGTCCTCGTCTCACCGACGATGCGGTGACTCAGACGGCGCGCATGACCGCGACGACCTTGCCGAGCACGACCGCCTCGTCGCCCAGGATCGGCTCGAAGGCAGAGTTGCGGGGAAGCAGCCACGTGTGGCCGTCGCGACGACGGAGCACCTTGACGGTGGCCTCGCCGTCGAGCATGGCAGCCACGATCTCGCCGTTCTCCGCCGTGTTCTGCGAGCGCACGACGACCCAGTCGCCGTCGCAGATGGCGGCGTCGATCATCGACTCCCCGGAGACCTTGAGCATGAACAGGTCGCCCTTGCCGACGAGCTGCCGGGGGAGCGGGAAGATCTCCTCGACCTGCTGGTCGGCCGTGATCGGCACGCCCGCGGCGATCCGCCCCACCAGCGGGACCAGGGCGGCGTCGCCCACGGGGGTCGCCACGTCCGCCGGGTTCTCCGCGCCGGTGCCGGGCAGATCGATGAGGACCTCCATGGCGCGCGTCTTGCCCGGGTCGCGACGCAGGTAGCCGCTGAGCTCGAGCTGACCGAGCTGGTGGGTGACGCTGGACAGCGACTTGAGTCCGACGGCGTCGCCGATCTCGCGCATGCTCGGCGGATAGCCGTTCTGCGCGATCGAGGCCTGGATGACCTCGAGGATCGCCATCTGCTTCGGGCTGAGGCTCTTGCGACGGCGGGTGCGCGGCGCCTCGGACTCGAGGGCTGAGGTGTCGCTCATGGTGCTCCTTCACTGCGTGATCCGACGTGCCGCTTCGAATGTCGGTGGCCCGTGGTGGGGTGTCCTTATCGAAACCGTATCCGAGAAAAGCGCCGATCTGGAAGATCTGTTCGAGCGTGTCGGCCGATTCGCGGGGCGTGGTTTCGAAGACAGCTTGACAGACGTTCGAACTCGAAGATATCTTCGGAACGTAGCTTCGCATCCACGGCTCCCGGCCGAGGCGCGGATGCGAAAGCTACGCCAACCTCCCCGGGCTCCGGCACCGGGACAGTAAGGAGCAGACATGAGCAGCATCAGCCTCAGCACCGCGACCGCCCTCCCGGCATCGGCCCGTCCGGCCACCCGGCTGCGGATCACGGCACGCGGCCGTCGCACTCTGCTCGCGCTCGCGTCCGTCCCGCTCGCGGCGGGCATCGCCTTCGCCGCCCTCAGCGGAGGCAGCGCGACCGCCTCCGGCGCGGATGCGCCGGCCGTCTCCGTCGAGACCGTCACGGTCATGCCCGGCGACACCCTCTGGTCGATCGCGAGCAGCATCGCTCCCGAGGCCGACCCGCGGGATGTCATCGGTGAGATCACCCGCATGAATCTGCTGCGCGGCGGGGAGCTCCAGGTCGGCCAGGAGCTCGCACTGCCGGCGCGGTACACCGACTGACGCCGAGTCCTCCCGGCCGAATCGTCACGATGGCCTCGGCTCTCCCTGCTCCTCTTAAGATGGGAAGGGTGACCTTCTCCCTCAACGATCTCCCGCTCCGCGACGATCTGCGCGGACTCACCCCGTACGGAGCGCCGCAGGCCCCGCTGCCGGTGGCGCTGAACGTCAACGAGAACACGCATCCGGTTCCCGACGAGGTCGCGAGCGACATCCTCGATGACATCGCCGTGGCGATCCGAGACGTGAACCGGTACCCGGACCGCGAGTTCACGACACTGCGGGAGGCGTTCGCCGACTACCTGGGTCACGGCCTCACGCCGGAGCAGATCTGGGCGGGCAACGGGTCCAACGAGGTGCTGCAGCACATCTTCCAGGCGTTCGGCGGGCCGGGACGCACGGCCTTCGGATTCGCTCCCACGTACTCCATGTACCCGCTCATCGCGAAGGGGACGGGAGCGTCCTGGATCGCGGGCACCCGTCAGCCCGACTACACGGTCACCCCGGAGGAGGCGGCGCAGCAGGTGCGCGCGGCCGACCCCGACATCGTGATCCTCTGCTCGCCGAACAACCCGACCGGCACCCCGCTGGGGCTCGACGTGGTGGAGGCCGTCTACGAGGCGGCCCGCGGCGTCGTGATCGTCGACGAGGCCTACCAGGAGTTCGCGCCGCGGGATGCGGCGTCGGCCCTCACCCTGCTGGAAGGACGGCCGCGGCTCGCCGTCTCCCGAACGATGAGCAAGGCCTTCGCCTTCGCCGGCGCCCGCGTCGGCTACCTCGCTGCCGACCCGGCGTTGATCGACGCGCTCCGGCTCGTGCGACTGCCGTACCACCTGAGCGCTCTGACGCAGGCCGCCGCGGTCGCCGCCCTCCGCAACGCCGACGTCATGCTCGGCATGGTGCAGGAGATCGTGGAGCAGCGGGACCGCATCACGGCGACGCTCGAAGCCCTCGGGTACACCCCGCACCTCTCGTGGTCCAACTTCGTGCTGTTCGGCGGCGTCGCGGATCCGCAGGCGACGTGGCAGCAGCTGTACGACCGCGGCGTGCTCGTCCGCGACGTCGGCATCCCCGGCCACCTGCGCGTCAGCGCCGGCACGGAGGCGGAGACGACGGCGTTCCTGGACGCCCTGGCCTCGATAGGATCGGCATCATGACCATCCCCGCGCCCACCGCACGCACCGCGAGCCGCGTGCGCAGCACGTCGGAGTCCACCGTCGAGGTCGAGCTGAACCTCGACGGCACCGGTGCGAGCCGCATCGACACCTCGGTGCCGTTCTTCGACCACATGCTCACGGCGTTCGCGAAGCACTCGCTGACGGATCTCACCGTGCGGGCCTCTGGGGACACCCACATCGACGCGCACCACACCGTGGAGGACGTCTCGATCGTGCTCGGCCAGGCGATCCTGGCCGCCCTCGGAGACAAGTCCGGCATCTCCCGGTACGGCGACGCCCTCGTCCCCCTGGACGAGGCGCTCGCGCAGGCGGTCGTCGACATCTCTGGCCGTCCGTACCTCGTGCACGAGGGGGAGCCCGCGGGCTTCGAGCACCACCTGATCGGCGGGCACTTCACAGGGTCCCTCGTGCGGCACGTCTTCGAGGCCATCACCTTCAACGCCGCGCTGACCGTGCACGTGCGGGTGCTGAGCGGGCGCGACCCGCACCACATCGCCGAGGCCGAGTTCAAGGCGTTCGCGCGGGCGTTCCGGCAGGCGAAGGCCCTGGATCCTCTCGTCGACGGCATCCCGTCGACCAAGGGGGCGCTGTGAGCGCCGCGCCGCGGGTCGCCGTCTTCGACTACGAGTCCGGCAACGTCCACTCCGCGGTGAAGGCGCTCGTCGCCGCGGGAGCCGATGCCGTGCTGACCCGCGACCGCGCCGAGGCGCTGGAGGCCGACGGGTTCGTCGTGCCCGGTGTGGGCGCCTTCCAGGCCGTGCGGGATGCGCTGCACGCCCACGGCGGCGACGAGATCATCGGCCGTCGTCTCGCGGGGGGCCGACCGGTGCTCGGCATCTGCGTCGGCATGCAGGTGCTGTTCGAGCACGGCGTCGAGCGGGGGCACGACACCGCGGGCCTCGGCGAGTGGCCGGGTGCTGTGACGGAGCTCGACGCCCCGGTCCTGCCGCACATGGGCTGGAACACGGTCGAGCCGGGGGAGGACACCGTCCTGTTCCGCGGCATCGAGCAGGAGCGCTTCTACTTCGTGCACTCCTATGCCGCGCAGTCCTGGGAGCTCGACGTGATCCCGCCGTTCCCGCAGCCCGTGCTCACGTGGGCGACCTACGGCGGCCCCTTCCTCGCGGCCGTCGAGAACGGCCCGCTCTCGGCGACGCAGTTCCACCCGGAGAAGTCCGGGGACGCCGGCATCCAGCTGCTTCGGAACTGGGTGCAGAGCCTCTGACGCCCCGCTGCGTCGGCGCCCGGCGTCACGCGGTTTGTCCCGCGCCCCGCGGCGGACTACCCTCGTCTCTCGTGCCCGCTCGGGCCGCAGACCCACCCGAACCAAGGACCCCATGAACGACTTCGCGCAGTCCCCCTCGCTCACGCTCCTTCCCGCGGTCGATGTCGCCGGCGGCAAGGCGGTCCGTCTCACGCAGGGGGAGGCCGGGACCGAGACGAGCTACGGCGACCCGCTCGACGCGGCAGGGGAGTGGGTGTCGCAGGGGGCCTCCTGGATCCACCTCGTCGACCTCGACGCGGCGTTCGGACGCGGCAGCAACGCGCCGATCCTGCGCAAGGTCATCAAGCAGTTCAAGAACGTCAACGTCGAGCTCTCCGGCGGCATCCGGGACGACGCGAGCCTGGAGGCCGCTCTGGAGAGCGGCGCCGCCCGCATCAACCTCGGCACCGCCGCTCTGGAGAACCCCGAGTGGGCGGCCGACGTGATCAGCCGCTTCGGTGAGGCGATCGCCGTCGGCCTCGACGTCCGCGGCACGACCCTCGCGGCGCGCGGCTGGACGAAGGAGGGCGGCGACCTCTGGGAGGTGCTCGAGCGCCTCGAGGACGCCGGCTGCAGCCGTTACGTCGTTACCGACGTGACCAAGGACGGCACGCTGCGCGGCCCGAACCTGGAGCTCCTGCGCGAGGTGACCTCGCGCACGCCGAAGCCGGTCGTCGCGTCCGGCGGCATCTCGAACCTCGACGACATCGCCGCGCTGCGCGACCTCGTGCCCCTGGGCGTCGAGGGCGCCATCGTCGGGAAGGCTCTGTACGCGGGCGCCTTCACGCTCGCGGAGGCCCTGGATGTCGCCGGAGACTGATCCGCACGCCTGCGGTCCGGAGTCGCACAACCGGGCCGATTCCGCCGGCGTCCCCTGGGAGGGGCGCAGCTTCGAGTCGAATCCGCACGCGGCCGACGACGGCTCGGCGGACCCCGCTCTGCTCGCCGCGCTGCACCGCTTCCGTGCGGGCGAGGGGAGTCAGGCCGAGGTCGTCGACGCGTTCCGCTCCGCCCGGGTGCTCGTGCCCCTGATCGCGGAGAAGGGCGAGGAGGGCGTGGCGCCCAGCGGTCTCGCGGTGGACAAGACGCAGGAGCTCTCGATCGTCACCGTGGCCGCACCGGACGGGCGCCGCGTCCAGCCGGTGTTCTCGTCGGTCGAGACGATGCAGCGCTGGGACCCGTCGGCCCGCCCCATCCCGGTCGAGGCCGTTCGCGCGGCCCTGGCCGCGTCGTCGGAGGACACCGATCTCATCGTGCTGGACCCCACGTCCGACACCGAGTTCGTGATCCGCCGCCCCGCCGTCTGGGCCGTGGCACAGGGGCACGCATGGGAGCCGAGCTTCCTCTCTCCCGAGGTCGTCACCGCCCTCCGGGAGAGCATCGCCCACGAACTCGCCGTGATCGACGTCTCCGTCGCGCCGGGTGACCCGGACGCGCGCCTCCGCGGACCGGAGCTCATCGTGGTCCTGGAACTCGTCGACGGCCTGGAGCGAGAAGTCCTGGATGCCGTGCTCGCGCGGCTCGCTCAGCGCTGGGCGGCGGACGACCGGATCGCCGTCCTCGCCGACTCGCTGACGGTCAAGCTCCGCCGCAGCATCTGAGGCGGAACGTCGGCCGGATCAGGTGACGGGGCCGGTCCACTTCTCGCCCGGGCCCTTGCCGATCGGGTCGGGGATGGTCGAGGCCTCGCGGAAGGCGAGCTGCAGCGACCGGAGGCCGTCGCGCAGTGACCGGGCGTGCATGTCGCTGATCTCCGGCGCTCCAGCGGTGATGAGCCCCGCGAGGGCGTTGATGAGCTTGCGCGCCTCGTCCAGGTCGAGCTGGGCCGCGGCGTCCGGGTCGTCCGCGAGACCGAGCTTCACGGCTGCCGCGCTCATGAGGTGCACGGCGGCGGTCGTGATCACCTCGACGGCCGGGACGTCGGCGATGTCACGGACGGCCGAGGAGGCTGCCTCTTCCTGCCGAGCCCATCGCTCCTCGCGCTCGCGGGCCGCCTCGTCCGATGCCTGGTTCGTCACTTCGCCTTGCTTTCTGTTAGACTTTGGCGGGCTCCGGAGCGTCGTGCTCCGGAACGAAAGAGGATTCACTTCCCACCCGCGCTTGCCGTTCCAGGCTACCGGGTCTTGCGCTCCGCCGGCTCCGCTCGTCACGAGGGGACCGGTAGACAGGGTGCGGAGCCGGCGTCTGAGAGCCGGCGGGTGGGGGACGACTCCGATTTCGCCCGGGATGCAGACAGCATCGCGGTGGCCGAACCACATCGTCTAAGGAGCTCCGCATCAGCGATCCCCGTACCAATGAGCGCATCCGCGTCCCCGAGGTCCGCCTCGTCGGCCCCGCGGGTGAGCAGATCGGCGTTGTCCGCATCGAGGCAGCGCTGCGTCTCGCCCAGGAAGCCGATCTCGACCTCGTCGAGGTCGCCCCGAACTCGAAGCCGCCCGTCGTCAAGATCATGGACTACGGCAAGTTCAAGTACGAGGCCGCGCAGAAGGAAAAGGAAGCGCGTCGCAACCAGGCGAACACGATCCTCAAGGAAGTCCGCTTCCGTCTGAAGATCGAGGCGCACGACTACACGACGAAGCTCAAGCGCGCCGAGGGCTTCCTCAAGGCCGGCGACAAGGTCAAGGCCATGATCCTCTTCCGCGGTCGCGAGCAGTCGCGCCCGGAGCAGGGTGTCCGTCTGCTGCGCAAGTTCGCCGAGGACGTCGCCGAGTTCGGCACGGTCGAGTCGAACCCGACCATCGACGGCCGCAACATGGTGATGGTCGTCGCGCCGCACAAGAGCAAGTCCGAGGCGAAGCAGGAGCAGAACGCCGTGCGCGCCGCGAACAAGCAGGCCGCGCGCGACGCGAAGAACGACGCGGACGCCTCCGCGGACGCCAAGGCGGAGTAGGTCCGCCCCCAGAACTCCCGCACCGCGGGTTGACACCGTCGCCTGAGAAGGCGCCATACGAAGGAAGAGAAGATGCCGAAGCAGAAGACCCACTCGGGTGCTAAGAAGCGCTTCAAGATCACCGGCAGCGGCAAGCTGAAGAAGCAGCAGGCCGGGATGCGCCACAACCTCGAGCACAAGTCGAGCCGTCGCACCCGTCGTCTGAACCAGGACCAGGTGCTCGCGAAGGCGGACTTCAAGGTCGCGAAGAAGCTTCTCGGTCGCTGACGCGCCCGATCGCAGGATAGGAACACAGGAAAATGGCAAGAGTCAAGCGGGCGGTCAACGCCCACAAGAAGCGTCGGGTCATCCTCGAGCGCGCCTCCGGCTACCGCGGTCAGCGTTCGCGCCTCTACCGGAAGGCCAAGGAGCAGGTCATCCACTCCCTGGTCTACTCGTACCGGGACCGCCGCAAGCGCAAGGGCGACTTCCGTCGTCTGTGGATCCAGCGCATCAACGCTGCGGCCCGCCAGAACGGCATGACGTACAACCGCTTCATCCAGGGCCTGGGCCTCGCGGGTGTCACGGTCGACCGTCGCATGCTCGCCGACCTCGCGGTGAACGACGCCGCGACGTTCGCGACGCTGGTCGAGACGGCGAAGAAGGCTCTGCCCTCCGACGTCAACGCGCCGAAGTCCGCGGCGTAAGCATCTCGCTTCCGAACGGGCGTCTTCCTCCGGGAAGGCGCCCGTTCCGCGTATCCGGGCGGTGTCGGGCTGACCGTAGACTGAGTTCGTGCTGGAGAACCCCCGTTCCCCCCGAGTCCGTGCCGTCGCCAAGCTGACCAAGCGCAGCGCGCGCACCGAGACCGGTCTTTTCCTGCTGGAAGGTCCGCAGTCCGTCCGCGAGGCGCTGACGTACCGCCCGGACGCGATCGTCGAGCTCTTCGCGACCCCGCACGGCTGGGAGAAGCACGCGGACATCCGCGCGAAGGCGGCGGACGCCGACGTCGAGGTCGAGTACGTGAGCGAGGACGTGCTCAACGCGATGGCCGACACGGTGACGCCCCAGGGACTCGTCGCGGTGGTCCGCCAGACGCCGACCTCGGTCCGCGAGATCTTCGACGGCACGCCGCGCCTCATCGCGATCTGCGAGGAGGTGCGCGACCCCGGCAACCTGGGCACGATCATCCGCGCGGCGGATGCGGCGGGCGCCGACGCGGTGGTGCTGACCGGCCGCACCGTCGACCCGTACAACCCCAAGGTGGTTCGGGCGACGACCGGCTCGCTCTTCCACCTCCCGGTCTCGGTGGGCGGCGAGCTCGAAGAGGTCGTCCGGCGTGCACACGACGCGGGAATGCAGATCCTCGCGGCGGACGTGAAGGGGGACGACCTCCTCGCCGCACGCGCCGACGGCGTCCTCGGCGAGCCGACCGCGTGGCTGTTCGGCAACGAGGCGCGCGGGCTCGAGGACGAGGCTCTGACCAGGGCCGACCGGGTGCTCCGGCTGCCGATCTTCGGGCGGGCGGAGTCGCTGAACCTGGCCACCGCGGCGAGCGTGTGCCTGTACGAGAGTGCGTTCGCCCAACGCGCGGCTCCGGCCGGCTGAGCGGGTGAGGCGGGGCGCGGGGAGATGAGGATTCTGATCGTCGAGGACGACGAGCGGGTGGCGGGGGCCTTGCAGGCCTTCCTCGCGCGCTCGGGCTATGCCACCGTGCACGCGGCCGACGGGACCGCGGCGCTGGAACACCTCGATGCCGACACCGAGGTCGTGCTGCTCGACCTCGGGCTGCCGGATGTCGACGGCATCGACCTCTGCCGCCGCATCCGCGGGCGCTCCGACGTGCCGATCGTCATCGTCACCGCGCGCAACCAGGTCGCCGAGCGCATCAAGGGACTGCGCGCCGGTGCCGACGACTTCGTGGTGAAGCCCTACGACGTGCACGAGCTCCTGGCACGGATCGAGGCGGTCACCCGGCGGTCGCGGCCGCTGCGGACGGAGCCGGACACCCGCGTGCTGCTGCATGGCGGCGCGGTGCAGATCGACCTCGTCGCGCGGGAGGTGCAGGTCGGCGGGGTGCCGCTGGCGCTCACCCGCAAGGAGTTCGACATCGTGGGCGTGCTCGCGCGGTATCCGGGTGTCGCGGTGCCGAAGGAGCGCCTCATCCGCGAGGTCTGGAACACCGACTGGCGCGGCTTCGGCCACTCGCTGGAAGTGCATGTGGCGGCCATCCGGAAGAAGAGCCGCGACCGCGCGTTCATCGAGACCGTGCGCGGCGTCGGCTACCGGCTCGCGGGGTCCTGACGCGTGCGCCGCCGCCTGACCGTCGTCTTCCTCGTGCCGCTGATCGTGGTGCTCCTCGCTCTCGGCGGCGTGACCGGGTGGAGCGCGGCTCGCAGCGTCCAGCAGTCGTTCTACGCCGAGCATCTCGGCGACCTGGGGTACTTCGCGACGAGCGCCCGACAGGCGCTGCGCTCCGGGAGTCCGGCGGTGATGGACGCCGAGGTCCGCCGCTTCCAGGAGGTCTACGGGATCGAGGTGACCGTGTTCGATCTCACCGGCAGCCCGTGGGCGGCGGGGGATCACGGCGACACGGTCCTGTCGGAGGGGGATGCGCAGCGGGTGCGGCTGGCGCTCTCCGGACGCCGCGCCGAGCAGCCGACCTCTTCCGCGTGGATCGTGTCCGATGCGGCGCTCGTGGAGCCGGTGTTCGACGACGGCGACGTGATCGGCGCCGTGCTCGTGACCGGAGGCACCCAGACGCCGCAGACCGTCATCCTCCGGCAGACGCTCGTGCTCGGCCTCATCGTCGTGCTGCTGTGCGCGCTCGGCATCCTCCTGGTCGCCGGGCTGGCCCGTTGGGTGCTCTCCCCGGTGCGCCGCCTCGACGAGACGATGGCGGCGATCGAGCGGGGGGAGATGGACGCGCGGGTGGCCGAGGGCACCGGACCGCCCGAGCTGCGGCGCATGACGCGGGTGTTCAACGGCATGGCCGACGAGATCGAGCGCGTCATGACCCGCCAGCAGGAGTTCGCGCTGAACGCCTCGCACGAGTTGCGGAATCCGCTCAACGCGCTGCTGCTGCGCGTCGAGCACCTCGCGACGGGTCTGGGACGCGAGTGGGACCACGACGTGGAGGAGACCAGGGAGGAGGGCCGGCGGATGACCCGCATCCTGGAGACCCTCCTCGGGCTCGCCCGCGGCGGTCGCACCGACTCCACCATGTCGGCGGTCGATCTCGCCGCCGTCGCCGGCCGCCGGGTCGAGGCCTGGCAGGAGGTGGCGGCGCAGCGGGCCATCGTGCTGCGCCGGACGGGGGAGTCGTCGGTCATGACGATCACCGACCGCACCATCGTGGAGAGCGCGCTCGACGCCGCGATCGACAACGCGGTGAAGTACTCGCCGGAGGGCTCGTCGATCGAGGTCGGCGCGCAGCGCGCGGGTGACGAATGCCGTCTCACCGTGCGCGACCACGGCCCCGGACTGTCGCCGGAGGATGCGTCGGCGGCGGCCGATCGCTTCTGGCGGAGCGCGGACAGCGGCGACATGCCGGGGACCGGGCTCGGGCTGGCGATCGCGACCGACCTCCTCGCGACGGTCGGGGGCGAGCTGCGGGTGCAGGGGGCCGACGGCGGCGGGCTCCTCGTGGCCCTCGTCGTCCCCGCGGAGGCGGCGGCATGAGCGCGTGGGGACGGCGTGTCGTCGCCGGCATGCTCGCGCTCGTCACCGCAGTCGGGCTGAGCGCGTGCAGCCCGCGCTCTGCGGACTGGACGGAGACCGTCGCCGTGCTCGCCGCGGGCAGTCCCACCGGTGTCTACCACGACTACGGCAGCCACCTCGCGGCCGAGCTGTCGCGTGAGCTCGACGTCGACCTCACGGCGGAGGTGACGGCGGGATCGGTGGACAACCTGTTGCGCGTGAGCGCGGGGGAGGCCCTCCTCGGCTTCGCGCAGGGTGATGCGGCGGCGGACGCGGTGGCCGGGACGGGCGCCTTCACCGAGGCCGTGGACGTACAGGCGATCGCCCGTCTCTACGACGAGTACCTGCAGATCGTCGTGCGCGACGACTCGGCCCTGGACGACCTGGCCGACCTCTCCGGGCGGAGGATCTCCCTCGGAGCCGAGAACTCGGGGGTGAACGTCATCGCCACCCGGGTGCTCCACGCGGCTGGCGTCGCCGCCGACGCGATCGACGATCCGCAGCTCGACCTCGGCGGGTCCATCGCCGCCATGGAGCGCGGCGAGATCGACGGCTTCTTCTGGGTGGGCGGGTTGCCGACGCCCGGAATCGCGGACCTCGCGGAGACCGTGGACGTGCGCCTGCTCCCGGTCGAGCAGGACTGGGTGAACGCGGTCAACGAGCGGTACTCCCACGCGTACCGGCCCGCCGACGTGCCTGCGGGCACCTACGGACTCGACGTCTCGGTGACGACGATGGCGGTGCCGAACTACCTCGTCACCGCCGGGAGCACCCCGCCCGGCGTCGTCCACGATCTCGTCGCGGGCCTGTTCGCGGCGCGTACCGCGCTCGCGGCCGATGTGCCGGCGGCGGCGCTGCTGGACCGCCGGTCGGCGATCTTCACCGGACCGGTGCCCCTGCACCCCGGCGCGGAGCAGTACTACCGCGATCTGCGCCGGTGACCGGCGCCCCCTCAAGAAATCCTCAAGATCCCTGACAGCCCTGCGCGGGCTCTGCCAGGGTGAGGTCGATCGCACACGATCGGACACCTGCTGCCTGCTGTCGCTGGGAGCGTGGCAGCAGGGCGATCCCGCGGCCCGAGGGGGCGGGCCGTGGGGTGCCCCTGCGAGGATGCATTGGCGCCGCGATCAGGTGATTACGAACGTGTAAACCTCACCGTGGTGCCTGGAACCGCGCGCATCGCGTGGCTAGTTTGGAGAAATGATGACCTCTGAAACCCCGCTCGTCGTCGTCGAGAACGTCCAGAAGCACTATGGCGAGTTCCAGGCGCTCAGCGACATCGACCTCACCGTCAACGCGGGGGAGGTCGTCGTCGTGATCGGCCCCTCCGGCTCGGGCAAGTCGACGCTCTGCCGCACGATCAACCGTCTGGAGACGATCACCAGCGGCTCGATCCGCATCGACGGCAAGGAACTGCCCGCGGAGGGCAAGGCGCTCGCGCACCTGCGCGCCGACGTCGGCATGGTCTTCCAGTCCTTCAACCTCTTCGCGCACCTCACGATCCTCGAGAACGTGACGCTCGGCCCGATCAAGGTCCGCGGCCTGAAGAAGTCCGACGCCGAGGCGGAAGCCATGATGCTCCTCAAGCGCGTCGGCGTCGCGCAGCAGGCGAACAAGCTCCCCGCGCAGCTCTCCGGCGGCCAGCAGCAGCGGGTCGCGATCGCACGGGCCCTCGCCATGCAGCCGAAGGTCATGCTCTTCGACGAGCCGACCAGCGCGCTCGACCCGGAGATGATCAACGAGGTCCTCGACGTCATGGTCGAGCTCGCCCAGGAGGGCATGACGATGATCGTCGTCACCCACGAGATGGGCTTCGCCCGCAAAGCGGCCGATCGCGTCGTCTTCATGGCGGACGGCCGGATCGTCGAGGAGGCCAAGCCCGAGGAGTTCTTCACGAACCCGAAGAGCGACCGCGCCAAGGACTTCCTCTCGAAGCTCCTCACGCACTGACTTTCCAGACCCCGCACCCACAGCACAGCACACGAAGGAGACGCACATGCGACGCACACGGACACTGGCCGGATTCGGGATCGCCACGGTGGCGCTGCTCGCGCTCACGGCCTGCAACAGCGGCACGCCGTCGAGCACCGGCACGTCGGGCAGCGACGAGGGCGACACCTCGAGCAGCACGCCCTGGACGGTCGAGGAGGACGTCACGATCGAGGGGAGCCCCACGTTCGACCGCATCTCCTCGTCGGGCACCGTCAAGGTCGGCGTCAAGGAGGACCAGCCCGGTCTCGGCTACCTCGACCCCGTGACGAACGAGCGCACCGGCTTCGACGTCGACATCGCCCGCTGGATGGCGGCGTCCCTCGGTGTCGACCCCGAGAAGATCGAGTTCCAGGCGATCGCCTCGGCGAACCGCGAGCAGGCCATCGTCAACGGTGACATCGACTACTACGTCGGCACCTACTCCATCACGGACAAGCGCAAGGAGCAGATCGCCTTCGCCGGTCCCTACTTCGTCACCGGTCAGGGTCT
This sequence comes from Microbacterium sp. UMB0228, assembly GCF_002871415.1. Taxonomy (NCBI): domain Bacteria; kingdom Bacillati; phylum Actinomycetota; class Actinomycetes; order Micrococcales; family Microbacteriaceae; genus Microbacterium; species Microbacterium sp. UMB0228. The sequence goes on from NZ_PNFU01000003.1 coordinate 607,082, forward strand.
CCTCGTCGCCGCCGACAGCGACATCGCGAGCGTCGACGACCTCGACTCCTCGACGACGGTCTGCTCGGCGACGGGTTCGACGCCGATCCAGAACATCAAGACGAACTACCCCGAGGTGAAGACGAAGGAGTACGACACGTACTCCAAGTGCGTCGAGGACCTCAAGAACGGTCAGGTCGACGCGGTCACGACCGACGAGGCCATCCTCATCGGCTACGCGGCGCAGGACCCCGACAACCTCAAGGTCGTCGGCGAGCCGTTCAGCGAGGAGCGCTACGGCATCGGTGTGGCGAAGGGCGACGACGCGCTCGTCGAGTACTTCAACACGCAGCTCACCGACGGTGGCGACATCTGGCAGCAGATCTTCGACAACAACCTCGGCGCCTCCGGTGTGAAGGCCGAGCAGCCCGAGGTCGACCCGGTCGGCTGATCTCTCCGGGGGCGGTCGGTCCGACCGGCCGCCCCCGTCCTCCTCGGCGTCGATCTGACGCGGAAACGAACCGAAAGGCACAGCAGTGGGAGTGATCTCGGACCACCTCGACCTCTGGGGTGAAGCTCTGTGGGGAACCATCGCGCTGTTCCTCGGCGGTGGCCTCATCGCCGTGGTGCTCGGACTCATCGTCGGAGCGGCCCGCGTGTCCCCGGTCCCGATCGCGCGCGGCGTCGGCGCCGTGTACGTGAACTGGATCCGGAACACCCCGCTCACGCTGGTGATGTTCTTCTTCGCGTTCTGTCTTCCGATCCTGCTGGGGGAGCGGGTCAATTCCCTGCTGCTGGCCACGATCGCCCTCGGCATCTACACCGCCACGTACGTCGCGGAGGCGATCCGCGCCGGCATCAACACGGTGCCGGTCGGACAGGCGGAGGCGGCACGCGCCATCGGCCTCAACTTCGGCCAGGTCATGCGCTTCGTCGTGCTGCCCCAGGCCACGCGGTCCGTGGTCCCGCCGCTCATGAGCGTGCTGATCGCCCTCATGAAGAACACCACGGTGGCCGCCGGCTTCTCGGTGGTCAACCTCGGCACGATCCGGGCGGCTCTCAGCGAGCGGGGCGAGAACGCCCTCGTCGTGCTGCTCTGGGTCATGGTCATCTTCGTCGTGCTCGTGCTGCTCCTGAGCTGGGTGCAGCGTGTGCTCGAGAACAAGTGGAGGATCGCGCGATGAGTTCCGTCCTGTTCGACGTCCCGGGCCCCCGCGCGGTCGCCCGCAACCGGATCATCGGTGCCGTCACGATCCTCGTCGTCCTTGCCGTGCTCGGCTGGGTGGTCTGGCGCCTGTACGCCACCGGCCAGTTCTCCGCGGAGAAGTGGAACATCTTCACCTACTCGGCGGTCTGGGTGCGCTTCGGGGAGGGCCTGCTCAGCACGCTCTCCGCCTTCGCCGTCGCCGGTGTCGGCTCGCTGATCCTCGGCTTCGTCCTCGGCATCGGCCGCCTCTCCGAGCACGCCTGGGTGCGCGAACCGGTGCGGTGGATCATCGAGATCATGCGGGCGATCCCCGTCCTGATCCTCATGATGCTGCTGTACTACGGCCTTCCGGTGATCGGCATCCGGATGCCCCCGTACTTCGCGGTGGTCATCGCGCTGATCGTCTACAACGGCTCGGTGCTTGCGGAGGTGCTCCGCGCCGGGATCGAGTCGCTGCCGCGCGGACAGAAGGAAGCCGGCTACGCGATCGGCCTGCGCAAGACCGGGGTCATGTACTTCATCCTCATCCCGCAGGCCGTCCGGGCGATGATGCCCGTGATCATCGCGCAGCTCGTGGTGGCGCTGAAGGACACCGCGCTCGGCTTCATCATCACGTACCAGGAGCTGCTGTACGTCATCAACCAGATCGGCAATCAGGCGCCCTACGGGTCGCCGCTGATCCCCGCCGCGATCGTCGGCGGCTCGATGTACGTCGCCGTCTGTCTGGTGCTCTCGTACATCGCCTACCGCCTGCAGCGTCGGGCGAAGCGCTCGGCCAAGGCCGGACCGGACGAGGCGGACCCTCGCCAGCACGACGGCGAGACGAACACGTCGCTCATCGTGGCGCAGCGCGGGCTGGGCAAGTTCGACGCCAACAGCTCCGGCGCTTCCGGCCTCTGAGCCGCCACCGGCGCGGGACGCCCGTCCCGCGCCGGTAGACTCGACTCCCGTGTCAGAGTCTCCGGAAATCACCCCCGAAGCGGTCGAAGCCGCTGTCGCCGACGCCCTCGCGGCGATCGACGCGGCCGCCGACACCGCCGCGCTGAAAGCCGCCCGTGCGGCGCACGTCGCGGAGGGATCGCCGCTCGCGGTCCTGAACGCCTCGATGCGCCAGGTCGCCCCCGAGAACAAGGCCGCGTTCGGCAAGCTCGTCGGTCAGGGCCGCGGTCGTGTGAACCAGGCGCTCGCGGCGAAGGAGGCCGAGCTGGCCGCCGCCGAGGTCGCCGCGCGCCTGGAGGCCGAGCGCGTCGACATCACCGCCGTCCCGTCGCGGACGCGTGTGGGCGCCCGGCACCCGCTCGCTCTCCTGCAGGACCACGTCGAGGACATCTTCGTCGGCATGGGGTGGGAGATCGCGGAGGGGCCGGAGCTCGAGCACGAGTGGTTCAACTTCGACGCGCTGAACTTCGACGTCGACCATCCCGCGCGCCAGGAGCAGGACACCTTCTACGTCGACCCGACCTCGCGTCACCTCGTCATGCGCACGCACACGAGCCCGGTGCAGGTGCGGTCGATGCTCGACCGCGAGGTCCCCATCTACGTGCTGTGCCCGGGCCGCGTGTACCGCACCGACGAGTTCGACGCGACGCACCTCCCGGTCTTCACGCAGTTCGAGGGACTGGTCGTCGACAAGGGCATCACGATGGCGCACCTCAAGGGCACGCTCGACCACTTCGCGAAGCAGCTCTTCGGTCCGGAGGCCAAGACCCGCTTCCGCACGAACTACTTCCCCTTCACCGAGCCCTCCGCCGAGCTCGACCTGTGGCACCCGACCTTCAAGGGCGGCGCGCGCTGGATCGAGTGGGGCGGCTGCGGCATGGTCAACCCGAACGTGCTGCGCGCGGCCGGGATCGACCCCGAGGTGTACAGCGGCTTCGCGTTCGGCATGGGCATCGAGCGGGGCCTGATGTTCCGCAGCGATGTGCAGGACATGCGCGACATGGCCGAGGGCGATGTCCGTTTCAGCGAGCAGTACGGGATGGTGGTGTGATGCGCGTCCCGCTTTCGTGGCTGCGTGAGTACGTCGATCTGGCAGCGGATGCCACGCCGGAGGACGTCCTCGCGGCGCTGGTGACCGTCGGCTTCGAAGAGGAGGACGTGCACCGCTTCGACATCACGGGCCCCGTGGTGGTCGGCCAGGTCGTCTCGCTCGAGCCGGAGCCCCAGTCGAACGGCAAGACCATCAACTGGTGCCAGGTCGACGTCGGTCCCGAGCACGGCGGCGTCCGCGGGATCGTCTGCGGCGCGCACAACTTCGTCGCCGGCGACAAGGTCGTCGTGACCCTGCCCGGCGCCGTGCTTCCCGGTCCGTTCCCGATCGCCGCCCGCAAGACCTACGGTCACGTCTCCGACGGCATGATCGCCTCCGCGCGCGAGCTGGGTCTCGGCGACGAGCACAACGGCATCGTCGTGCTGAGCGACCTCGGCATCGATGCGCCCGTGGGCACGGACGCGATCGCGCTGCTGGGCCTCGACGACGTCGCGGTGGAGATCAACGTCACGCCGGACCGTGGCTACGCGTTCTCGGTGCGCGGCGTCGCCCGTGAGTACTCCCACGCCACGGGGGCGGCCTTCCGCGACCCCGCCGAGCGCGACTTCGCCGAGCTTCAGCCCGGTTCCGGACACACGGCCGTGGTCGACGACCAGGCGCCGGTGCGCGGCAAGGTCGGCGCGAGCGAGTTCGTCACCCGGGTCGTGCGCGATGTCGATCCGTCGCGGCCCACCCCGCCGTGGATGATCGCGCGCCTGAGTCTCGCCGGCATGCGGTCGCTGGGCGTGCTCATCGACATCACGAACTACGTCATGCTCGAGCTCGGGCAGCCCCTGCACGGCTACGACCTCGACAAGCTCACGGGCGGCATCACCGTCCGGCGCGCGACGCCGGGGGAGAAGATGACCACGCTCGACGGCGTGGAGCGGAAGCTGCACGTCGAAGACCTCCTCATCACCGACGACTCCGGCCCCATCGGCCTCGCCGGTGTCATGGGCGGTGGCACCACCGAGATGAGCGACACCACGCGGAACGTGCTCATCGAGGCGGCGACCTTCGACGCGACGACCATCGCCCGCACGGCCCGCCGGCACAAGCTCCCGAGCGAGGCGTCCAAGCGCTTCGAGCGCGGCGTCGACCCGCTGATCCCGTTCGTCGCGGCCCGACGCGCGGCCGACCTCATGGTCGAGCTCGCGGGTGGCACGCTCACGGAGGAGGGTGGCGCGCTCTTCGCCGAGGTCTTCGTCGCCGAGATCGAGCTCCCGCGCGGCTTCGTGCAGGGACTGATCGGCGTCGACTACACCGACGACGAGATCACCGGGGCGCTCACGACGATCGGGGCGGAGGTCAGCCCTTCGACAGGCTCAGGGCCCCAGGGCGGGTGGACGGTCATCCCGCCGACCTGGCGCCCGGACCTCACCGACAAGTGGACGCTCGCCGAGGAGGTCGCCCGCATCCACGGGCTCGACCGCATCCCCGCGGTGCTGCCGACGCCGCCGTCCGGCCGCGGCCTCACGGCCCACCAGCAGGGGCGTCGCCGCGTGGCGAACGCACTCGCGGCCGCGGGGTTCGTCGAGACTCCGGCGTTCCCGTTCACGACCGAGGCGCAGAACGATCTGCACGGCTCCGCGTCCGGTGAGCACCTGCCCAGCATCCGCCTCGCGAACCCGCTCGACGGGCAGGTGCCGTTCCTGCGGCGCTCGCTCATCCCGGGTCTGCTGCAGACCGCGCACCGCAACATCTCACGCGGGCTCACGGATCTCGCGCTGTTCGAGACCGGGGCCGTGTTCGTCCCGGAGCCCGGCGTGGAGTACGGCACCGCCGAGGTCCCGCCGCTGGGTGTCCGGCCGTCCGATGAGGTGCTCGCCCAGCTCGACGCCTCCATCCCCCCGCAGGAGCGCCACGTCGCGGTGCTGCTGACCGGCAATGTGTCGCCGCGTCAGCCGGGGCGTGCCGCCGAGGCCGCCGGACTCGTCGAGGCGCTCGACGCGGTCCGCGTGATCGGGGCCGCCGCGGGCATCGAGATCGACGTCGTACAGACGCAGCGCGCCGCCCTCCACCCCGGACGCACCGGTGCGCTGGTCGCCGGCGGCGAGGAGGTCGGCTACGTCGGCGAGCTGCATCCCGCCGTCGCGGAGGAGGCCGACCTGCCCGGCCGCGCCACCGTGCTGGAACTCGACCTCGACCGGCTGCTCGCGCTCGCCGGAGGACGCATCGTGGCGGCATCGCTGTCCACGTTCCCGGCCGCGACGCAGGACGTCTCGCTCACGCTGCCGGCCGAGGTGCCGGCGGGCGAGGTCCGCGCGGCTCTCGTCGAGGGCGCCGGCGCGCTGCTGGAGTCGGTCCGGCTCGTGGACGACTACCGCGGCGAGGGCGTGCCCGAGGGATCGAAGTCGCTGACGTTCGCCCTGCGCTTCCGGGCAGGCGACCGCACGCTGACCGCCGCGGAGGCCTCCGAGGCGAAGATGGCGGGCGTCGCCGTCGCCGCGGAGCGCTTCGGCGCCGCCCTCCGCGACTGATCCCGATGCCGCGCGGCTTCCTTCTGAGGCCGCGCGGCATCAGGCGTTCGCGCGGCATCAGGCGACAGCAGCGCCCCTGGCCTGTGCGCACGCGAGTGCCTGTACTCGCGTGACGCCTGTACTCGCGTGACGCCTGTGCTCACGTGACGCCTGTACTCGCGTGAGGGCCTGTGTTCGCGTGAGGGCCTGTGTTCGCGTGAGGGCCTGTGTTCGCGTGAGGGCCTGTGCGCGCGCGGTGGTTTGTGCCGCTCCGCTCTGAGCGGAGGCCCTTCCCCCGAGTCGTCGATCCTGATGACATGGGCACATGACGGATGTGCTGATCCTGGGGGGAACCGGATGGCTGTCGGGGCGCATCGCCGCGCACGCGTTGGGGGCGGGGGCGTCGGTGACCTGCCTCGCCCGCGGCGGACGCCCGGCGCCGCCGGGAGCGACCCTCGTGCTCGCCGACCGCGACGACGAGGACGCCTATGACGTCGTCTCGCGCACCGACTGGGACCACGTCGTCGACGTCTCCTCCCGCGCCGCTCACGTCTCCGCGGCGGTCCGCGCACTCGGCGACCGGGCGTCGCGCTGGACCTACGTCTCGTCGATGTCGGTGTACCGCGACGACGAGACGGTCGGGACGGACGAATCGGCCCCGCGGCACCCGGCGGCACAGACCGGTGAGGACGCCGACTACGCGCGGCAGAAGGTCGCGGCGGAGGACGCCGTGCAGGAGAGCCTCGGCGACCGCGCGATCCTCGTCCGTCCCGGCCTCATCATCGGCGACGGCGACCCGAGCGACCGCTTCGGCTACTGGGCGGCGGCGTTCCTCCGGGCCCTGGACGAGCCGGTGCTGCTCCCGCCGCTCGACGGGCGCAAGACGCAGGTCATCGATGTCGAGGACGTCGCCGCCTTCGTCGTATCCGCCACCCTCACCGGTGCCGTGAACGCGATCGGCGACGTGCGCGAGCTGGAGGACGTGCTTCGGACGGTGCGCGCGGCCACCGGGCACACCGGGCACACCGGGCGGGTCGTCGTCGGCACGGAGGAGCGTCTCGTCGCGGAAGGCGTCGCGTACTGGGCGGGGCCGCGCTCGCTGCCGCTGTGGCTGCCGCCCGAGATGAGCGGATTCATGACCCGCTCGAACGCGCGGTACCGGCGCAGCGGAGGCACGCTCCGCCCCCTCGAGGAGACCGTGGAACGCGTCGTGGCTGACGAGCGCGAACGAGGCGTGGACCGGGAACGCCGCGCCGGACTGACACGGACGGAGGAACGGGCGCTGCTCGACGCCTTCGCTCGCTAGACTGCGAGGCAGTGACACGGGGTGCCGCATCCGCGGCTGAGATCACACCCGTCGAACCTGATCTAGTTCGTACTAGCGAAGGGATGTCGCAATGAGCGATCCTGTGCGTCCGGAATCCGTCCTCGACCTCGCCGTCACGGCGGGAAGGCTGCGGGAGGAGGTCCGGGCTGCGCCGCCGTTGACGCACTGCCTCACGAACGCCGTCGTGACGGGGTTCACCGCCAACGTGCTGCTCGCGCTCGGCGCGGCGCCGGCGATGGTCGACATCGTCGGCGAGGCCGGACCGTTCGCGGGTGCCGCCTCGGGGCTCCTCGTCAACCTCGGGACGCCGACCCCGGAGCAGCGGGAGGCGAGTCGGGAAGCCGTGGCCGGAGCGCTCGCCGCCGCCACGCCGTGGGTGCTCGATCCCGTCGCGATCGGCACGCTCCCGGTGCGGACGGCACTGGCCCACGAGCTGGCCGCGCGGCGCCCGACCGCCATCCGCGGCAACGCGTCGGAGATCCTCGCGCTCGCCGGGCACAGCAGCGGCGGCCGCGGCGTCGACGCGACGGACCGCACCGAGGCGGCGGCCGCAGCGGCCCGCGAGCTCGCCGACCGGTACGGCTCCGTGGTCGCCGTCTCCGGCCCGGTCGACCTCCTCACCGACGGGGAACGGGTGATCCGCATCGCCAACGGGCACGAGCTGCTCACGCGGGTGACGGGCGGCGGCTGCGCGCTGGGCGCCGTGATGGCGGCCTTCCTCGGGGCGTCCCGCGGTACCGGGACCGATGCGCTGACGGCGGTGGCAGCGGCGACCCTCGTCTACACGGTCGCGGCCGAGCAGGCGGCGGAGACCTCCCGCGGACCGGGCAGCTTCGCCGTCGGACTGCTCGATGCGCTGTCCGCCGTGACCCCGGCGGATCTCCGGGCCCGCGCCCGCGTCGAGGAGGAGACCCGATGACCGTCGACCTGTCCCTGTACCTCGTCACCGATCGGTCGCTGTGCGGGGCACGCGGGGTGGTCGCGACCGTCCGCGAGGCGGTGGCCGGCGGAGTCCGCATCGTGCAGCTGCGCGACAAGGAGGCGACGGACGAGGATACTGTCGACCAGCTCCTCGCTCTGTCTGCGGCCATCGACGGCCGCGCGCTGCTCGTCGTGAACGATCGCCTCGATGCGGCCGTCGAGGCGCGTCGTCGCGGCGCCAGGGTGGACGGGGTGCACCTCGGTCAGGCGGACGCCTCGGTGCTCCGCGCGCGCGAGCTCCTCGGCCCGGAGGCCCTGATCGGGCTGACCGCGAACACCTCCGCGCACCTCGAGGAGGTCGCCCCGCTGCCGCCGGGGACGGTCGACTACCTCGGCGTCGGCGTGATCCGCCCCACGCGCACGAAGCCCGACCATCCGGACCCGCTCGGCATCGACGGCTTCGCCGCGTTCGCCGCGCGCAGTGCGCTGCCGTGCGTCGCCATCGGCGGGGTGGACCTCGACGACACGGCGGCGCTGCGCGCGGCCGGTGCCGCCGGGATCGCGGTGGTCTCGGCGCTGTGCGCGGCAGTGGACCCCCGTGCTGCAGCCGCGGCCTTCCGTCGGCGGTGGCTCGGACGGGCGGTGCCGCATGTGCTCAGCATCGCCGGCAGCGATCCGTCCGGCGGCGCGGGCATCCAGGCCGACCTCAAGGCGATCGCCGCGCACGGGGGCTACGGCATGGCGGCCCTGACCGCCCTGACCGCCCAGAACACGCAGGGCGTCCGCGCCGTGCACGTCCCTCCCGCGGAGTTCCTGCGCGCGCAGCTCGAGGCCGTCGCCGACGACATCCGCATCGACGCCGTGAAGATCGGCATGCTCGCGGACGTGGAGGTGATCCGGACGGTCGCCGCGTGGCTCCGGGACACACAGCCCCCGATCGTCGTGCTCGACCCGGTCATGATCGCGACCTCGGGGGATCGGCTGCTCCACCCCGACGCGGAGCGCGAGCTGCGGAGCCTGCTGTCCCTGGCGACCGTGGTCACCCCGAACCTCGCCGAGCTCGCGGTGCTCGTCGGTCACAAGGTGACGGACTGGGCGGACGCGCTCGCCGCGGCGCGAGAGCTGTCGGCCGCTATGGGGACCGCGGTGCTGGTGAAGGGCGGGCATCTGCCCGGGGACGAGGCGCCGGACGCCCTGATCGACACGGCAGCCGGTACGCGCGCGGAATTCCCGGGGGCGCGTATCCGGACGGAGAACACCCACGGCACCGGCTGCTCGCTGTCCGCGGCTCTGGCCACACGACTGGCGCGGGGCGACGATCCCGCGACCGCGGTCCACGCCGCGCGCGCCTGGTTGCGGGAGTCTCTCCGCGCGGCCGACGACCTGGACGTCGGGCGAGGACACGGCCCGATCCATCATCTCGCGGGACTCTGGGCGCGCGGCGGGGTCGAGACCCAGCCGACACCGGAGGAGGTGGCCGCGGCCTGGTGGGACGAGACCGCCGCGATCCGCCGCGACATCGACGCGCTGCCCTTCGTGCGCGCGCTCGCCGAGGGGACTCTCGAGCGCGACGCCTTCGTCTTCTACCTCGCGCAGGATGCCCTCTACCTCCGCGAGTACGCCCGGGTGCTCGCGGAGGCGTCACGTCTCGCTCCGACCCCCGACGAGCAGGCGTTCTGGGCCGAGGCCGCGCACGGCGCGATCCGCGGCGAGCTGGAGCTGCACGCGTCGTGGCTGACGCCGGAGACCGGGGTGGGTGGCGCGACCTTCGCCGCCGAGCCCGCCCCGGCCACGGTCGCCTACCTCGACCACCTGCGTGCCGTCGCCTTCGGCGGGGACTACGCCACGGTGATCGCGGCCGTGCTGCCCTGCTTCTGGCTCTACACCGACCTGGGGGAGCGGCTTCATGCCGGAGCGTTCGGCGCGGCGCCCCGCGACCCCCGGCATCCCTATGCATCGTGGCTGGCGACCTACGCGGATCCGGCTTTCGCGGAGGCCACCCGGCAGGCCGTCGCGCATGTCGCCGCCGCGGCCGCGAGGGCCGACGACACCGGCCGAGAGCGGATGCGGCGAGCCTTCCTCACTTCGAGCGCGCACGAACGGGCCTTCTTCGCCGCACCGTCTGCTCCCGCCTTCGTGTGACGCCCCGGATTTGCGGTGCCGAACGCGCCCGCGCTATCGTCGCCGCATGCCTTCGGTCGCCACCGCTCCTTCGACGCTCGTCCCGAGCGTCATCGCCGTGCGCCGACGTCGCGGCCGCCGATTCTAGGCGACCCCGCCCTTCTGCCTGCGTCCGCGCGGCGGTCGAGTGCCGGTGTCGCCGCCTCCGGCCCCGCCCCCGGTCCCGAGATCGTCGAGGACCCGACCGTTAAGGTAGAAGCATGACGTATTCCGTCGCCGTCTCCGGCGCCTCCGGCTACGCAGGCGGCGAGATCCTGCGCCTCCTGGCCGCTCACCCCGACGTCGAGATCCGCACCGTCACGGCGCACTCGAACGCCGGACAGCCCCTCGTCGCCCATCAGCCGCACCTCCGTTCACTCGCCCACCTGACGCTGCAGGACACCACACCCGAGGTCCTCGCCGGACACGACATCGTGTTCCTGGCCCTCCCACACGGCCAGTCCGGGCAGTACACGGACGCCCTCGGCGACACCCCGCTGGTGATCGACGCCGGAGCGGACCACCGGCTCACCTCGTCGGCGGAGTGGGACGCGTTCTACGGCGGGTCCTTCCATGAGCCGTGGACGTACGGCGTGCCCGAGCTCCTCGTCGGAGGGGGCAAGCAGCGGGAGACGCTGCGCAGCGCGACCCGGATCGCCGCACCCGGCTGCAACGCCTCCACGGTGAGCCTCAGCCTCGCCCCCGGTGTCGCGGCCGGCGTGATCGACCCGGGCGACATCGTCTCCGTCCTGGCCGTCGGCCCGTCCGGGGCGGGCAAGAGCCTGAAGACGAACCTCCTCGCCAGCGAGATCCTCGGCTCCGCGAACCCCTATGCCGTCGGCGGCACGCACCGCCACATCCCGGAGATCCGTCAGGCGCTCGCCGCCGCCCGCCCTTCGACGGGCTCAGGCGCTTCGACAGGCTCAGGGACCCAGGGAGCAGGGACCCAGGACATCCGGATCTCTTTCACCCCGGTCCTCGTGCCGATGTCGCGCGGCATCCTCGCCACGTCCACGGCGCCGATCGTCGAGGGTGTGAGCGACGCCGAGATCCGTCAGGCGTGGGAGAGCGCCTACGGCGACGAGACCTTCGTCCAGCTGCTGCCGGAGGGGAGCTTCCCGCGCACGGCCGACGTGCTCGGGGCGAACACAGCCCTCCTCGGCCTCGCGATCGACCGCGCCGCGAACCGCGTCACGGTGGTCACCGCCGTCGACAACCTCGTCAAGGGCACCGCCGGAGCTGCCGTCCAGTCCATGAACATCGCGCTGGGGCTTCCCGAGACCCGCGCCCTCTCAGTGAACGGAGTCGCCCCGTGAGCGTCACCGCCCCCGCAGGATTCGAGGCGGCCGGGGTCGCCGCCGGACTCAAGTCGACCGGCAAGCCCGATGTCGCCGTCGTGGTCAACCGCGGCCCCCGCAAGGTCGGCGCCGCCGTCTTCACGAGCAACCGCGCCAAGGCCAACCCCATCATCTGGTCGCAGCAGGCCGTCGCGGACCGCGTGGTCGAGGCCGTCGTCCTCAACTCCGGCGGTGCGAACTGCTTCACCGGGAGCTTCGGGTTCCAGACGACCCACCAGACCGCGGAGAAGGCGGCCGAGCTGCTCGGCATCAGCGCGGGCGACGTGCTCGTCTGCTCCACGGGGCTCATCGGGACGGGGGACGAGGTCTTCCGCGAGAAGGTCCTCGCGGGCACCGCGCAGGCGATCACCGAGCTGAGCGCGGACGGCGGGGAGAGCGCCGCGCACGCCATCATGACCACGGACACGGTCGCGAAGACCGCTGTGGTCACCCGCGACGGCTGGACGATCGGCGGCATGGCGAAGGGCGCGGGCATGCTCGCCCCGGGTCTGGCGACGATGCTCGTGGTGCTCACCACCGACGCCGTGCTCGAACCGCTCCAGGCCGACGAGGCGCTGCGTCGGGCGACGGGACGCACGTTCGACCGCCTCGACTCCGACGGCTGCATGTCGACCAACGACCAGGTGACGCTGCTCGCCAACGGCGCCTCCGAGGTCGTTCCCGACCTCGACGACTTCGCCGAGGCGCTCACCGCGCTCTGCCAGGAGCTCGCGGTCAAGCTGCAGGGCGACGCGGAGGGCGCGAGCCACGACATCACGATCGAGGTGCAGCACGCCGTCTCCGAGCAGGACGCCGTCGAGGTCGGCCGCTCGGTCGCCCGCAACAACCTGTTCAAGGCGGCCATCTTCGGCAACGACCCGAACTGGGGCCGCGTCCTCGCGGCGATCGGCACGACGGCCGCGCAGTTCGACCCCTACGACGTCGACGTGTGGATGAACGGCGTCCGCGTCTGCACCGCCGGCGGGCCGGACCGCCCCCGCGAGGAGGTCGACCTGACGCCGCGGGCCACGCACCTGATGATCGACCTCAAGGTCGGAGAGGCCACCGCCACGGTGCTGACGAACGACCTCACCCACGACTACGTGCACGAGAACAGCGCCTACGCCTCATGACCGACATCCAGGACACGACGCCGGACATCGCGGCGCAGAAGGCGACCACCCTCATCGAGTCGCTGCCGTGGCTGAAGAAGTTCCGCGACCAGATCGTCGTCGTCAAGTACGGCGGGAACGCCATGGTCTCGGACGAGCTGCAGGAGGCCTTCGCCCAGGACATCGCGTACCTCCGCTACGTCGGTGTGCAGCCCGTGGTCGTGCACGGCGGCGGGCCGCAGATCTCCGACATGCTGCAGCGGCTGGAGATCCCCAGCGAGTTCAAGGGCGGGTACCGCGTCACCAACACCGAAGCCATCGGCGTCGTGCGGATGGTGCTCACCGGGCAGGTCAACCCGCAGCTCGTGTCGAAGATCAACTCGCACGGGCCCATCGCCACCGGGCTCAGCGGCGAGGACGCCGGGCTCTTCGGCGGCCGCCGCCGCGGTGTCATGATCGACGGGGAGGAGGTGGACCTCGGCCGCGTGGGCGACGTGGTCCAGGTCGACCCGACGCCGGTGCTCGACCATCTCGCCGCAGGGCGGATCCCGGTCGTGTCGAGCATCGCGCCCGACCTCGACCACCCGGGGCAGTCGCTCAACGTCAACGCGGATGCCGCGGCTGCCGCGCTGGCCGTGGCCCTCGGTGCGCGCAAGCTCGTCATCCTCACCGACGTGCCGGGGCTGTACGCCGACTGGCCCAACCGGGACTCGCTCGTGTCGCACCTGACGTCGGACGCGCTCGTCGAGATGCTTCCGCGCCTCGAGTCGGGGATGATCCCGAAGATGCGCGCGTGCCTCGATGCGGTCGAGGGCGGCGTCGACGCGGCGGCGATCATCGACGGACGGGTGCCGCACTCGGTGCTCGTCGAACTGTTCACCAGCAAGGGAATCGGGACCGAAGTGGTCCTGGGAGAGAAAGGGGCGACGGCATGACCGTCTGGCAGGACGACGCGGCACGTGATCTCGTGCTCAACGCGGGGGAGCGCCTCGCGCTGCTGACCCGCGGTGAGGGCTCGTACCTGTGGGACGCCGAAGACCGACGCTACCTCGACTTCCTCGCCGGCATCGCGGTGACCTCCCTCGGACACGCGCACCCGGTGTTCGTCGATGCGGTGTCCCGGCAGGCCGCCACCCTCGCGCACGTCTCCAACTACTTCGCGACTCCGCCGCAGCTCGCGCTCGCCGCCCGGCTCAAGCGCCTCGCCGGCGCGGGGATCGACGGTCGCGTGTTCTTCTCGAACTCCGGTGCCGAGGCCAACGAGGCCGCGTTCAAGCTCGCCCGTCTGCACGGCGGTGCGGAGCGTCCGCGCATCCTCGCACTGGAGAACGGCTTCCACGGCCGGACGATGGGCTCGCTCGCGCTCACGGCCAAGGAGTCGATGCGTGCGCCGTTCGCGCCGATGCCCGGAGGCGTGGAGCACATCCCGGCCACGATCGACGCGCTGGAGGCCGCGATGGACGACCGGGTCGCCGCCCTCATCGTGGAGCCGATCCAGGGTGAAGCCGGCGTCGTCGAGCTGCCCGAGGGTTACCTCGCCGCGGCACGCTCGCTGACCCTCGCGCACGGCGCCCTGCTCATCGTCGACGAGATCCAGACGGGCGCGGGCCGGACCGGCGCCTGGTTCGGATTCAGCCACGAGGGCATCACGCCCGACGCCATCACGCTCGCGAAGGGCATCGGCGGCGGATTCCCGATCGGCGCCCTCGTCACCTACGGGGCCGCGAGCGCCTTGTTCACCCCCGGTTCGCACGGCTCCACGTTCGGCGGCAACCCGCTCGCGACGGCCGTGGCGGACGCGGTGCTGGCCGAGATCGAGCGCGCCGACCTCGTCGACAACGCCGCGCGCCGTGGCGCCGAGCTGCGGGACATCATCCTCGGCATCGACTCCCCGCTGGTCGGCGGCGTCCGCGGCCGCGGACTCCTCGTGGGCGTCGCGCTCACGCAGCCCGTGGCGGGTGCGGTGGTCGCCGCCGCCCAGGACCGCGGTCTCATCGTCAACGCCGCCAACCCCGAGACCGTGCGCGTCGCGCCGGCGCTCACCATCGGCGACGCGGAGCTGGCGGAGTTCCGCGAGCTGTTCGCCGCCGCTCTCTCCGACGTCCACACCTCCGCCACCGGAAAGGTCCCCGCATGACCCGCCACCTGCTGCGCGACGACGATCTGACGCCCGCCGAGCAGGCGGAGATCCTCGATCTCGCGCTCGAGCTCAAGAAGGATCGCTGGGCGGACAAGAGCCTCGCCGGCCCGCAGACCGTCGCGGTGATCTTCGACAAGTCGTCCACCCGGACGCGCGTCTCGTTCGCCGTCGGTATCGCCGACCTCGGCGGCACGCCGCTCATCATCTCCACGGCGAGCAGCCAGCTCGGCGGGAAGGAGACGCCGTCGGACACGGCCCGCGTACTCGAGCGCCAGGTCGCGGCGATCGTCTGGCGCACGTACGCGCAGTCGGGCCTGGAGGAGATGGCCGCCGGTACGCGAGTCCCCGTGATCAATGCGCTGTCCGACGACTTCCACCCCTGCCAGCTCCTCGCCGACCTGCTGACGATCCGTGAGCACAAGGGCGACCTGAAGGGCCTGACGCTGACGTTCTTCGGCGACGGCCAGAGCAACATGGCGCACTCCTACGCGCTCGCGGGCGTCACGGCCGGCATGCACGTGCGCATCGCCTCGCCGGAGGACTACGCACCGCGCGCCGACGTGATCGAAGCGGCCGACCGCCGCGCCGGGGAGACCGGGGGATCGATCACGCTCTTCACCGACCCGGTCGAGGCGGCCGCCGGTGCCGACGTGGTCGTCACCGACACCTGGGTGTCGATGGGCAAGGAGGAGGAGAAGCTCGCGCGGATCCGCGACCTCGGCGGCTACAAGGTCACGCCGGAGACGATGGAGCTCGCGCACGACGACGCGATCTTCATCCACTGCCTGCCCGCCGACCGCGGCTACGAGGTGGACTCCGCGGTCATCGACGGTCCGCAGAGCGTGGTCTGGGACGAGGCGGAGAACCGCCTGCACGCCCAGAAGGCCCTGCTGGTCTGGCTTCTCGGGAAGAAGGACGCGTGATGGCCGGTTCGCACGAAGGCACCAACGAGGGCGCGCTCTGGGGCGCGCGGTTCGCCGCCGGTCCGTCGCCGGAGCTCGTCGAGCTGAGCCGGTCGACGCACTTCGACTGGATCCTGGCGCCGTACGACATCGCGGGATCCCACGCGCATGCCACGGCGCTGGCCGCCGCGGGGTACCTGGAGCCGGATGAGGCCGCCCGGATGCACGAGGGCCTCGACGCCGTCGCGCGCAAGGTCGCCGACGGCACCCTGCGGCCGTTGCCCACCGACGAGGACGTGCACGGTGCGCTCGAGCAGGCGCTGATCGCCGAGCTGGGTCCGGAGCTGGGCGGACGCCTCCGCGCCGGCCGCAGCCGGAACGACCAGATCGCGACGCTCGTGCGGATGTACCTGATCGACCACGCCCGGGTGATCGCGCGCGACCTGCTGCGCGTGATCGATGCGCTCGTGGCGCAGGCGGAGGCGCATCCCGACGCGATCCTGCCCGGCCGCACGCACCTGCAGCACGCACAGCCGGTGCTGCTCGCCCATCACCTCCAGGCCCACGCCTGGCCGCTGGTGCGCGAGCTCGAACGCCTCGTCGACTGGCGCCGTCGCGCCGGTGTCTCGCCGTACGGCGGGGGAGCGCTCGCGGGGTCGACCCTGGGCCTGGATCCCGCGCTCGTCGCGACGGAGCTCGGCCTCGACCGGCCGGCGGAGAACTCCCTCGACGGCACCGCTGCGCGGGACGTCGTGGCGGAGTTCGCGTTCATCGCGGCGATGACGGGGGTCGACCTCTCCCGCCTGTCCGAGGAGATCATCCTCTGGAACACGCGGGAGTTCGGCTTCGTCACCCTCGACGACGGCTACTCCACGGGATCCAGCATCATGCCGCAGAAGAAGAACCCGGACATCGCCGAGCTCGCGCGCGGCAAGTCGGGGCGTCTCATCGGTAACCTGTCCGGCCTGCTGGCGACGCTCAAGGGCCTGCCCCTCGCGTACAACCGCGATCTGCAGGAGGACAAGGAGCCGGTGTTCGACTCGGTGCAGACGCTCGAGGTCGTGCTGCCGGCGTTCGCCGGGATGATCGCGACGCTGCGTTTCCACACGGAGCGGATGGCCGCGCTCGCCCCCCAGGGGTTCTCCCTGGCGACGGATGTCGCCGAGTGGCTGGTGAAGCGGCGCGTGCCGTTCCGCGACGCCCACGAGATCTCCGGCGCGCTCGTGCGCGCCTGCGAGGAGCAGGGGATCGGGCTGGAGGACGCCTCCGACGAGCTGCTGCTGTCGGTGTCGCCGCACCTCGTCCCCGAGGTCCGCGAGGTGCTCACGATCGAGGGCTCCGTCGCGTCGCGCACGGGCGTCGGCGGCACCGCTCCGGAGCGGGTGGCCGAGCAGCGCGCGGAGCTCGTCGCCCGCGCGCAGGCCGCTGCGCACGCGCTCGGCCTGTAATCGCTCCGGCGGCGGCCTCGCCTCAGTGCAGGTCGCCGTCGGCGGCCGAGCGTTCCCACCGGGTGAACCGGACGGTCAGGCCCGCGCGGGTGGGCGCGGCGAGGAACGGTCCCGCGGAGACGGTCGCATCGCTGGCGAAGGGAGCCACCCTGACCAGGCGCCAGGGGCCGTCGTCCGCCCGGGCGCGCACGATCATCGCGTCCGCCCAGCGGCTGACCCGGACCGTGATCTCGCTCTCGCGCCAGTCGTCGACGTAGCCGACCGACCAGTCGGATCGGCCGGCGGTCACGACGGCACCGAGACCGAGGTGGCCGTCGGCGAACTCGACGCCCGCTTTGATCCAGTGCTCCTCATCGGCGCGCACGAAGAGCCCCGCCTGGTCGAACTGCCCCTCCCACGGCGCACGGAACGCGACCTCGATCGCCTCGCCGACGGCGAGCGGCGCGAGCAGCGCGTGCTCCGTGTCGTGCACGAAGCCGTAGGCGGTGTGGCGCCAGGCGTCGCTGCGCTCGGCCGCGGTGGCGTCGAGGTGACCGTCGACGTGCGTCCAGGCGGGGGCGTGGGTCCAGGTGCCATCGGTCCAGTTGATGATGCGCGATTCAGGCATATTTCCCATCTATAGCTGATAAGGGCATAAACAGCGAATATTCGTGATACGGTTATGGCATGGTCATCGCTGTGATCGCTGACATCGTCGGGTCCCGGGAGCTCCGGGACCGCGGTGCTGCGCAGCGCGCGCTGGACGAGACCATCGCACAGGTGGAACAGGATCGCCCGCTGGCCATCCACCCGCTCACGCCCACGGTAGGGGACGAGCAGCAGGGCGTCTACCGCGCACTGCCCGACGCGCTCCTCTCCCTCCTCATGGTCCAGCTCCGCCTCCCGGAGGGTCTCGCCTTCCGCTTCGGCATCGGGGTCGGCGAGGTCCGGCCGGTCGCCTCGGTGCACGGCGAGCTCGCCGACGGACCCGGGTGGTACGCGGCACGCGCCGCGATCGAGACCGTCCACGCACGCGAACAGCGCGCCGTGCCGCGCACGCGCACCTGGATTGTCGGCGCCCCGGGTCAGGATGAGGTCATGGAGACCGTGATCGCCGCGTCCAACGCTTACGTCCTCGCGCGCGACGAGCTGGTGGGGGCGATGAGCACGCGCGAGCGCCACCTCACCTACGGACGCCTGGTCGGCCGGTCCCAGCAGGAGCTCGCCGCCCAGGAGGGCATCTCGCAGCCGAGCGTCTCCAAGTCGCTGCGGAGTGCGGGAGCCGCCGCTCTCATCGAAGGCGTGGCCGCGCTCCGGGGGGAGTCCGCATGATCCTCGCCGGCTTCGTCCTCCTCGCCGTCGGCGCGACCGACCTCGTCCGGCAGTTCGTGCCGCGGCGGTGGATCGGCTTCGTCGTGGCCGCGGCCGTGGTCGTCCTCCTCGGTATCGGCGGCGACGCGCTGCTGCCCGCGCTCCTGGGGCTCGGTGCCGGGGCGCTGTGGGCGTGGAGCATGCCGGACGAGGGGCCGTCCCGGGCGGGGTTCTGGCCGGCGGTCGCGCTGGCCGCCCTCAGCATCGCCGCCGTGGTCTGGGGCGGGTCGAGGAGCACGTCTGGACTCATCGGCGAGCTCTGGACGCTCCGCTCGCCCTTCGGCGAGGTGCCGTTCGATCTCGCCGTGCTCGCGCTCGGTGCCGGCGTCTTCCTCCTCGAATCCGCGAACCTCGTCGTCCGTGCGGCTCTCGACGGCGAGCACACCTGGCGCCCGGCCGAGGTCTCGGGGACCGTCGCGCCCGAGCCCGTGCCCTCAGACCGCTCGGAGGCCGACGCCCCGGCGGTGTCCGCCGTGATCCCCGCCGATCCCCGCCATGGCTTCAAGGGCGGGCGGCTCATCGGGCCGCTGGAACGCGTGCTCGTGATGATCCTCACGCTCGCCGCGGCGTACCCGGTGCTCGCGGCCATGCTCGCCGCCAAGGGCATCGTCCGCTTCCCGGAGATCTCCCGCGACGGGGAGACCGGCGCGCGTGCCGAGTACTTCCTCGTCGGCAGCCTCGTGAGCTGGGTGATCGGCCTCGGTGCCGCGTTCCTCGTCTGGTGGGCGGCGCACAGCTGACACCCCCGCCCGCGACGCAGCGGGACGGTCGCGCGCTGCTAGCCTGGAGCGCGTGTCAACTCCCGCTCTGACGACCGCGCCGCAGGCGACCGACCCCACGTTCGAGAACGTGTGGGACGAGATCGTGTGGCGTGGCCTCGTCCACGTGTCCACCGACCAGGAGGCGCTGCGCGCCCTGCTCGCGGGAGACCCCGTCACGTATTACTGCGGCTTCGACCCGACGGCACCGAGTCTGCATCTCGGGCACCTGGTCCAGCTGCTCCTGCTCCGCCGCCTCCAGCTCGCCGGGCACAAGCCGCTCGGTCTCGTGGGCGGCTCCACCGGCCTGATCGGCGATCCCCGGCCGACTGCGGAGCGCACGCTCAACACCCGCGAGACGGTGGCGGAATGGGTCGACCGCCTGCGCGGCCAGGTCGAGCGGTACCTCAGCTTCGAGGGCGACAACGCCGCCCGCATGGTGAACAACCTCGACTGGACGGCGCCGCTCTCCGCCATCGACTTCCTGCGGGAGATCGGCAAGCACTACCGCGTCGGCACGATGCTGAAGAAGGACGCGGTGGCCGCGCGCCTGAACTCCGACGCCGGCATCAGCTACACCGAGTTCAGCTACCAGATCCTCCAGGGGCTCGACTTCCTCGAGCTCTACCGCCAGTACGACTGCGTGCTGCAGACGGGCGGCTCGGATCAGTGGGGCAACCTCACCAGCGGCACCGACCTCATCCACCGGGTCGAGGGGGCCTCGGTCCACGCGATCGGCACGCCGCTGATCACCAACAGCGACGGCACGAAGTTCGGCAAGAGCGAGGGCAACGCGATCTGGATCGACGCGGAGCTCACGAGCCCCTACGCGTTCTACCAGTTCTGGCTCAGCACGGCCGATGCCGACGTGATCGAACGCCTCAAGGTCTTCACGTTCCTGACCAGGGCCGAGATCGAGGAGTACGCCGAACTCGTGGCGACGGAGCCGTTCCGCCGCGCCGCCCAGAAGCGCCTCGCGCTCGAGGTCGTCGCGACGGTGCACGGCGTGGAGGCGACGGCGGCCGTGATCGCGGCGTCCGAGGCGCTGTTCGGGCAGGGCGACCTGACCACTCTCGACGCGGCGACGCTGCGCACGGCCTTGGACGAGCTCCCGCACGCGACGGTCGCCGCCGGTACTCCGGTGGTCGACGCACTCGTCGCGACGGGGCTGGTGTCGAGTCTGTCGGAGGCCCGTCGCGCCATCGCGCAGGGCGGGGTGTCCCTCGACGGCGAGCGGGTGGAGGACGACTCCGCGACCGTCCAGGGCACGCTTCCCGGGGGTGTCTCGGTGCTGCGTCGCGGGAAGAAGACTCTCGCCGGCGTCTTCCTCGGCTGATCCCGGTCAGGCATGCCGTTCACCCCGAGTCACGCGATCGTGGCGTTGCCGTTCGTGCGCACGCCCCTGGTTCCCGCGGCGATCGCGATCGGAGCGATGACGCCGGACATCTCGCTGTTCCTGCGGAACGTCGGGCTCAACTACGGGTTCCTGCACGATCCGGTCAACGTCCTGTGGACGGCTCTGCTCGCGCTCGTGCTCTTCCTGCTGTGGCGTGTGCTGCTGCGCCCCGCGACCCTGGAGCTGTTGCCGGACTGGGTGAGCACGCGGCTGCCCGCCGGGTGGGGCGCGAGCGGACTCCGGGCCGGGGTCGAGGCATTGACCCGCGACGACCGTCCCCGGTATCGGGGGGCGCGGTCGCTGTATCCGGCCCTGCTCGTGCTCTCCGCGATGCTGGGGGTGCTCTCGCACATCCTCTGGGACGCGTTCACGCATGAGTCGCGGTGGGGGGTCGATCTGCTGCCCGCGCTCGCGAACTCGTGGGGTCCGTTCGACGGCTACAAGTGGCTCCAGTACGCCTCGAGCGCGCTCGGCCTGCTGGGTCTGGCGATCTGGGCGGCACTGTGGCTGCGTCGTGCGACCCCGCGAACGCATGCGCCCCGGATCCTTCCGACGGTCGTGCGGGTCGCGTGGTGGCTCTCGCTGCCGGTGATCCTCGTGCTCGCCTGGGTCGGCGGACTGCTCGCGTTCGGCCCGCTCTCCGCCGAGTTCACGGTGCAGCATCTCGCGTATCGGGTGCTGCCGCCGGCCTGTGCGGTGTGGGGCCTGCTCACCCTGGTCCTCTGCGTGGTCCTCGCCGTGCGGCGGCCGCGGTCCGCCGTCTGACCCGCAGCGGACCCGGCACGTCGGGAAGCCGAGTCACCAGCGTGGTGCGTCCGTACCCCAGGCGTGCGGGGCCTCGAACCTGAGCCCGGGGAGCGCGGGGGCCGCCGTCACGATCGGCGTCCCGTCCACGTCGAATCGCGCGAGATGCGCCGAGGCGTCGATCTCCGGCGCGCGCACGGCAGCGGTCGTGCGCGGCATCCCCAGCAGTTCGGCGGCGACCCGGCGCAGGGAGGTGCGCACGATGCGCGAGCGCCCGTCGCGGGCACGGAGCAGGCGGGTGAGTGCGGCGGCGAGAAGATATCCGCTGCTGTGATCCAGCGCCTGGGCGGGGAGGGCGCCCGGTCGTCCGTCGTCGCCCTCGATCATCGCGATGCCGCTCTCCGCCTGGACGAGACTGTCGAAACCGGCGCGCTCGGGATGATCGGGTCCCCAGGCGCTGAGCTGCGCGACGAGGAGACCCGGGTGCTGCTCGACCAGAGCGTCGGGGGAGAGGCCGAGCCGGTCCAGCGAGGCGGGCCGATATCCGAGCACGACCGCATCCGCCGACTTCAGGAGGGCGTGCAGCTCGGGGGACCGGGCGTCGAGGCGTGCGGTGCGCTTGCCATGGCCGGTGTCGAGGTGCTGCCACGGGAGCTCGGGGAGCTGCGGCGGGTCGAGACGCAGCACGTCGGCGCCGAGGAGAGCGAGCGTCCGTGTGCACACCGGCCCCGCGATCACTCGGGTGAGGTCCAGGACACGGAGGCCGGCGAGCGGAGCGCGCGCCGAGACGGCGGGAGACGAGGTCCGTCGGTCCTTCGTTCGTCCGCCCTCGGGGCCGGCGACCGCGATATCGAGGAGCGGAGCAGCTCGCTGTGCCCGGTCGGCCTCGGGGTCCTCGTGACGCACGGCCACCGCGAGTCCGCCCGCCGCGGAGATGAGCCCCACGGCCTCGTCGGTCGAGAGGGTCGACATCCTGCGGGTCACGGCCTCCGCACCCGCCGAGCCGGACAGACCGAGCGCGCGGCGAAGCGCTCGAGCGTGGTGCGGGTAGTTGCCATGTGTGCGGACCCACCCGTCGCCGCTCTCCCAGAACCCGGAGAGCGGCGCCCACACCGGCGGGGGAGTTCCGTCGACGAGCAGGTAGCGGTCGCTCCGGTAGGCGACGGCCACGCGTCGGGGATCGATGGACCCGGGGTCGAGTCCGGCGGCGACGGTGACCGCGGCCACACTGGCGAGAGCCAACTCTGCGGTCGCCGTGCGCGAGGCGAGAGGCACCGGATCGAGAGTGCAGAGTGACGCGACGGAGTCCGCGGGGAGGGGCGCGTCGCCCGTGTCCCGCCACACACGGGCGAGCAGATCGGCAGTGGTGTCGGAGAAGGGAGGGGGCATGGGCGTGATGCTACTCCGCCCCCGGATACCGCTGGAAACAGCCGCTGATCCGGCCGAACCCCGGCGCGGGGCGCCCGCGACACGCCCGGGGTGGTGCGCCCGATTTGCCAGACCCCCGGAATCCACGTAACTTATTACTTGTTCGCCCCACAGGGAAGCGGAGAAGCCCAGAGCTTCACCCCCCTCAAGCGGAGAACCACTCCCGATCCACTCTCACTTGAGAGATCCAGCGCTTGCGCCTAGGATGGGAGATCCACCCCTTCTGCGGCTGTCACCAGCTGCGCAGCGGATCCGAGATCCACGCGGCGCGCCGATTTGACAAGCGGGTCGGGATGGCTAAGATAGAGAAGTTGCCCTGCGGGCCTGGTTGTGATGGCTGGGTCGTGGGAGCATCCGATCCTTGAGAACTCAACAGCGTGCACTTGTCAAATGCCAAATTATCCTCGTCTAGCTTCGGCTGGGTGAGAATTCCTTTGGATCAAAGACCAACCTCTTTGTGGGGTTGGCAACGGATGAAGTCAGCAATGAATTCGTCTCTTTGGTCAGCATCAAACTCGCTGCGTTCCGGTTTTTCCCCGGTTCGTATGCAATTTCTTTTTACGGAGAGTTTGATCCTGGCTCAGGATGAACGCTGGCGGCGTGCTTAACACATGCAAGTCGAACGGTGAAGCAGGAGCTTGCTCTTGTGGATCAGTGGCGAACGGGTGAGTAACACGTGAGCAACCTGCCCCTGACTCTGGGATAAGCGCTGGAAACGGCGT